>PLZH01000290.1 GCA_003152055.1 Burkholderiales bacterium | reverse complement strand
GGCAGCATGGCCACGACGTCGCCCCACGGATCGACGACGAGGCTGTGCCCGAAAGTGCGCCGGCCGTTCTCATGCCGGCCACCCTGCGCAGCGGCGACGACGTAGCACTGGTTCTCGATCGCGCGGGCGCGCAGCAGGACCTCCCAGTGCGCCGACCCGGTCGGGTAGGTAAAGGCCGAGGGCACGCAGATCAGGTCGCAGGGTGGCCGCATGAGCGCACGGTACAGCTCGGGAAAGCGCAGGTCGTAGCAAATGCTCAGGCCGACACGCCACTCGCCCGCCGCGAACGCGACCGGCGTGCCGCCGGCCTTCAGGGTGCGCCCCTCGTCGTACTGCTCGCGGCCGTTGTCATAGCGAAAGAGATGGATCTTGTCGTAGCGTGCGACGGTCTCGCCGTCGGGCGAAAAGACAAGGTTCGCATTCATGACGCGACCGTCCTCGCCGCTCGCCAGCGGCAAAGTGCCGCCGACGAGCCAAAGGCGATGCCGGCGTGCCGCTTCGGCGAGCGCTCTCTGGATCGGACCGTCGCCGAAGGGCTCGGCGATGGTCAGCTTGTCGCGGTCGCTGCGGCCCATGAGGCAGAAGTACTCCGGCAGGACAGCGAGCTCGGCGCCTTCGCTCGCAGCGCGCCCGACGAGCGCGCGCGCCGTATCAAGGTTCCGCTCGACGCTCGGCGTCGAGACCATTTGCAGGGCGGCGATCTTCATGTCGCCCGCCGGACTGTCCGAAGGGCGCCGTGCGGCCCGGCGCGGGGCCGCGAACGAAGCGAGAGTGGCGGCTGTGGGTTCATCTCGTGGTTGGCGGTGACGGGTTCGCGGCAGCGGCCGGCGATTCGATTGCCGGCGTCGCGCCGAACCCCGGGCGCTCGACGCGTTCCACCTTCGGCTCGTCCCACGGCCCCGTGACCTGGAACTCGCGCGTGCTCGCCGCCATCAGGGGCTTGCGCAGGAAGTATTGTGCGAGGAAGGTGCCGAGGCCGACGGCGGGGTTGATGATCGCGTAGGCCAGCGAGGCCGTGCCGGCGTTGATCTCCGGAACGACGACGACGCGCACGTTCTCGGTCTCGTGCACGAGGTCGGCCGAGCCTTCCAGGAGGACGACGGCGGCGGCGCCGCGCATGCGCAGGTTGTTCGTCGTCGCCACGCCCCGACCGATGCCGACGTCGCCGGCGACGTTGTCGAAGACGAATCCCTCCTCGAACAGATCGCGAAAGTCGAACAGTAGGCGACGCGGCAGCGATTGCAGGCTGAGGACGCTGAGCAGCCGAGCCGCGCCCGGGCCGGCTTTCAGGAACTGGCCGGAATCGATCGCGACCTTGATCTGCCCCGTCATCTTCGCGGTGTCCGGCGAGAGCGGCGAGCCGGGCCACGAGACGTTGCCGGCGAGCGAGCCCTTGCCGCCGCGAACGACCTTGCCCATGCCGAGCCGCTCGAGCAAGGCGCCGCTGTCGGCAAGGGTCAGGGTGAAATTCATCGAGGCGCGGCGGGCCGCCGAAGCCGGCGCGGCGGCGCTGGCCGATCCGGTCGCCGCGGCGCCCCAGGTCCCGCTCGCCGCCAGCTGCGCCTCCGGCATGACGAGATTGAACTTGGACAGTTGCCACTCGCGCGCCGCGTCGCGGCCGGCGGCAGAACGGTTCGCCGCTTCGACCTCGAGCCGGCCGAGGTGCTTGCCGCGCAACTCGAAGTCGTCGACGACGATGTCGAGGCCCGGCACGCTCGTCGGCTGCTCGTCGAGCAGGCTTTCGACGCGCTCGGCCTCGCCCTTGGGAAGGCTCAGGCGGGAAAGCCGGGCGTAGACGCGGCCGGCGGCGGCGGCGCCGCCGCGCCGCGCCGGCCGGTATTCGAGATAACCGTCGAGCTCGTTCGCGTCGACATTCGCGCGCCACAGGCCATTCTCCTGAGACAGGCCGGCCGTCACGTTCGCCAGGCGACGCGAGCCGTCCACGAGCTCGCCGACGCGCAAGGCGATCGTGTCCGGAACGTAGCCCATGCCGCCTGCGGTGTCGAAGACGAGCGGCGCCGCTGCATCGGGAGCAGCACCGGGCTCGGCCATCAGGCGGTTCGCAGCCGATTCCCAGGCGGCGACGTCGAGGTGCTTCAGGTCGATCACCGCGACGACGCCCGCGGGCGGCAGGGCGAGCGGCTCGGCCGCCTCCGGCGAGCCAGTCTCGGTGACGCGGATCGCGCCGCGAACGACACGCGAAGCCTCGCCCGCGCCTTCGCGCACGAAGCGCGCCCGCAATGCGTCGCCGACGTCGACCCGCAGCGTCTCGTGCAGCGGCTCGCCGGCGCGGCCCGCTTCGTCGAGCGAAGTCTGGACGCGCAAGGCGAGCGGCGTCGCGACGGTCTTGCCGAGCGGGTACGGCAGATCGGCGCCGAGCCCGACGAGGTTGCTCGTCACGCCGATCTCCGGCTGGCCGCCGACGAAGGCCAGCGTCGCGCGATAACTCGTCTGGCCGCTGAGCGAAACGCCCAGGCGCGCCACCGAGCCGAGTTCGGTCGCGTGGCGTAGCGCCTCGGCCGTGATCGTTCCCTGGCCGCTGAAGCGCTGCACGTTGCCGCCCTGCGATCCGCCGTCGAAACTGAGATTGCCCCCAAGCACGCGCGCGCTCCCGGCCACGACATTGAACGCGCTTTGCGTGAAATCGACGCGTGCCTTCGCTGCCGCCAGGAGTGGCGTGTCGGGCGTCATTCGCACGTCGTTGCCGGAAAGGCCGAGGCTGCCCTTGACGCGCGTCTGGCTCGGGTCGTCGAGCGGTATGGCGAGAGTGAGCTTGAGGTCGGCGGCGCCGCTCCCCGTCGCGTTCGCCAGGGCATGGCCGGTCCAGCGGCCGATCGGCGTGGCGTTGACGTAGCGCAGCATGTCGGCGAGGCTGCCGCGCGCATTGCCATCGAGATCGAGCTGCGCATGCTCGCCGAGTTGCGCGATGGCGGCATGGATGCGGTTCCACTCGACGCCGGCGAGCCGCGCGCGGGCGTTGCGAACCTCGAGCGTCGTCCGGTCGACGACGAGTTCGCCCGACACCGCCGTGAGCTCTGGCCAGATCGGCGGCGCCGCTTCGGCAGCGACGGCCTGGGAACCGGGTGCCGGCGCATCGCGCGCTGGAGGCACGTAGGCAAAGGTCAAATCGTCGACATTGGCGGTGATGCGGAACTCGCCATCGCGATTGCTCTTCGCGTTGAAGAAGGGAAAGTCCCATAGGTCGCCGCGGACGCGAAAGCTCGCACTCGAAATGATGCCGCCGCGCACCGCGCGGCCGACGTAGCTGCGTACCGAATCGGGCAAACCCAGCGGCAGATAGCGCACGGTGCGGGCCGCCTGCGCGTTGGCGATCCGGCCGTCGAGCTCGAGCTCGCCCGGATAGCGGCCGCCGCGTGCCAGGCCGACGCCGGCACCGGTACGCCAGGTGGCGCTCAGCTCGCCCTCGGCGTCGGCGTTGGCGAAGCGCGCGTTGGCGACCTTGACCGTGATCTTCGACGCGGCGGCGGCGCCACCGGCTGCATCGATCTTCCAGGTGAGCCTGGCGTCGAGACGATCCAGGGGCACGGCCGCTTCGGCGAAAACGCCGGGGAAATCGAGCACGCCGTCCTTCACGCCGACGCGAGCTTCGCCGCCCGCCTCGTTCGCCTGCAGCTCGACCGTCGCGTTGCTGAGCCCCGGCCGGCCGACCGCGTCGGGCCGCGGCGCTGCGCGCGCGGTGAGCGAGAGACCGCTCAGCAAACCGCTGACCTGATAGTGCAGGGGCGCATCGAGCGGCCCGTCCCAGCGCGCGCTGAGCTTGGTGATGACACCTTGCGGATGAACGTTGGCCAGCAGGTTGCGCAAGGCCGCACCGAGCGGCACGCCGCTCGCGATCCCCGCCATGACGCCGACGTCGAGCCGCTCGGCCGCGAACTCGCCGCTGTCGACGTCCTTGCCTTCGGGCTGGTGCCAGGCAACGCTCAGATCGCCTTTCGGCCAGCGGATGCCGTCGCCGGTGACGAAGCCGAAGCCGCGCGCGCTGACGGCGGTGCGATCGCCTTTTTTCTCGACGCCGATGCGGCCTTCGATCTGCTCGAAGGCGAGCGGCTCGACACTCTTGTCCAGACGCAGCGCCACCGCGCGCAGCAAGACGTCGACCGTCGCGCCCTCGGGCTGGCCTTGATGCACGTCGAACCAGCCGCGCAGCGCCCCGTCGCCTTCGCTCAGCTCGAACGGCAGATCGACGTGGCGGCGCAGCTCGCGAACGTCGGCCCGCGGCAACTCGGCGTAGAGGGTGCCGCTCCAGCGCCGCCAGTCACCGGCACGGGCGAAGATCGGCTGGTCGAAGACGCCGCGCACGCTGAAGCGGTCGCCCCATTCGACCGGCGGCGTCGCATCCAGGCGCAGGGCATGCTCGCGCAGGCCATTGCGGACGACGATGTCGACGCCCGAAAGCACGAGCGCTGGCGTTTGGCGCTGCTCGTCGATCCAGCGCAAAGTGCCGTTGCGGATCACGAACTCGTGCTGTTTGAAGAACCAGTCCGCAGCGGCACCGCCGTCCTCGGCGCTCGCTGCGTTGCTGCCGAAATCGAGACCGGCGATGCGGATGTGGCCGGCCGCGTCGCGGCGAATGTCGAGGCTCGGCGCGTCGATCAGCAGCTGCTCGAAACGCGGCTCGAAGACGAGAAGAGAATGGACCGAGAAGGCCGCGGCCACGTGTGGCAGGCTGAGCGCGACACGTTGCTCGGCGTCGAGGATGCGAACGTCGCGCAGCTCGATCGCCGGGACCCAGCCGCTGGAGCGCACTTCGATCGCGCCGATCTTGACGGGCGCGCCCAGCATGCGGCTGGCCTGGGCCTCGATCGGTACACGCCACTGCTCGATGTGCGGCAGAATCAGCCAGTGAAGTGAGAGCCAACCCACGAAGAGCACGGCCCATGCCGCGCCGACCAGGCCGAACAGCACGCGGGCCAGAAATCGAAGCGGGCGAAGACGCGAACGCGCCGGGGGCTTCTGCGGCACAGCAGTTCGAGCGTTGGGGGACCGTGACGACATGAAGACAGCGTTGCGACGACCAGCCGGTTGTCAGGGTTTGGGTCGGCACGCCATCACGCGGATGCGTCTGCGGCGCGGGCTCCTTCGACGCCTCGCGCCGGTCGGTTCAATCTAGCACAGACCTTGCGCGCAACGATGGGTTCCTCCGAGCCGGCCCGTGCGGAAGTGACCGCCGAATCGACTCCCGCCGCTCACTTGGCGCCCGGCGAGGCCGGCGCCGCGCACAGCCGCTTCGTGCAACGCATTCGTCGCCGCTACGTGGCCGAGCTGGGCTGGCTGGCGCCGGGGCTGCCCCGGCGCGAATCGATCATGGCGCTCGTCGAGCGGCTGCGCGGCCCGGGTCGAAGCCTGGTGGCCGCCCTGCGCGTCGCGCGCCAGCTCTCGATCGAAAGGCTGGTGGTTCTCGACGTCGAAGAAGGCGCACCGCTCGACGACGTGACGCGGGCCATGACCGAGCTCGCGGAGACGACGCTCGATCTCGCCCTGGTCCAGGCCTTCGCCGACCAGGATGCGCGCTTCGGCGTGCCGCGCAACGCTGCCGGCGAGCGCATCGACTTCTGGGTCATCGGCATGGGCAAGCTCGGCGCCCGCGAGCTGAACGTCTCGTCCGACATCGACCTCATCTACGTCTACGAGGAAGACGGAACGACCGACGGTGCCCAGGCACTCAGCGCACACGAATACTTCTCGCACGTCGCCAAGAGCCTCTATGCGCTGATCGGTGACATCACCGAAGACGGCTTCGTGTTCCGCGTCGATCTCGCCCTGCGCCCGAACGGCAACTCGGGGCCGCCGGTGTTGAGCCTGTCGATGCTCGACGAATATCTGCAATCGCACGGCCGCGAATGGGAGCGCTTCGCATGGCTGAAAAGCCGCGTCGTCGCGCCGCTTGCCAGCGTCAGGAGCGGGCGGGCGCTGGCCCTGCGATCGCTCGTCACGGCCTTCGTCTACAGGCGTTATCTCGACTACGGCGTCTTCGAAGGCCTGCGCCAACTGCACGCGAAAGTGCGCGAAGAGGCACAGCGCCGTGCCGCGGGCCGGCCGCAGCGCGCCAACGACGTCAAGCTCTCGCGCGGCGGCATCCGCGAGATCGAGTTCATCGTCCAGCTGCTGCTCGTCGTCCGCGGCGGCCAGTTCCCCGAAATCCGCACGCGCTCGACGCTGAAGGCGCTCGACAAGCTCGCCGCCGGCGGACTCATGAAGCGGGCGACCGCCGAGCGGCTCGCCGCCGCCTATACGCTGCTGCGCCGCGTCGAGCACCGCATCCAGTATCTCGACGACCAGCAGACGCACGTGTTGCCGACGCAGGACGGCGACCTCGCCTGGATCGCGACGAGCCTCGGCCCGGAGTCGGCCGGCGCCTGCGCCTTGATCGATCTCCTGGGCGAGGCGCGCGAGTTCGTCGCCGCCGAGTTCGACCTTCTCCTGCACGATGGTCGCACCAACAACGCCGGCGCCTGCCGCAGCTGCGGGCCGCCGCTGCGGCCGGTCGATGCCGTGGAATTCCTGGCGCAGCTGCCAGCCGAGCTCGCGGCGCGCGTCAAGCCGCTTTGCGAGCAGCCGAAGATCCGCCTGCTGCGCGACGAGAGCAAGATCCGCCTCGCGCGCCTCGTCACGCGCGCCGCGCAGGCGGTCGCGCAGGCGCGCTGCACGCTGCAAGCCGCCGTGCTCTTCATCGACTGGCTCGAGCCGCTGCTGCGCCGCGAGAGCTATCTCGCGCTGCTCGCCGAGCGGCCCGAAGTGCAGAACCGGCTGCTGCGCCTGCTCGGCCTGGCGCGCTGGCCGATGCGCTACGTCATGCTGCATCCCGGTGTCATCGACGAGCTCGCCGACGAGGAACTGCTGCACAGCCGCTTCGACGCCAACGCCTACACGCGCGAGCTCGAGGAGCGCCATGCCGGCTGGGAACGATCGAGCCAGGCCGAGGAAGAGCTGCTGCTCGACACGCTGCGCCGCGCCCACCACGCCGAGGTCTTTCGCACGCTGGTGCGCGACGTCGAAGGCCACATCACGGTCGAGGAAGTCGCCGACGACCTCTCNNGCGCACCGGACCGAGCCCCAGCTCGGTGTCATCGCCTACGGCAAGCTCGGCGGCAAGGAGCTCGGCTACGGCAGCGATCTCGACGTCGTCTTCGTCTACGACGATCCCGAGACCGATGCCGACAAGGCCGCCGAGGTCTACGGCGCCTTCGTGCGCAAGCTGATCTCGTGGCTGACGATGCGCACCGCGGCCGGCGAGTTGTTCGATATCGATACGGCGCTGCGGCCGAACGGCAACTCGGGTCTGCTCGTCACCTCGATGACTTCGTTCGAGAACTACCAGACCGGGCGGGGCAGCAACACGGCGTGGACCTGGGAACACCAGGCGCTGACGCGGGCACGCTGGTGCGCCGGGCTCGAGACGCTCGCGCCGCGCTTCGAGGCCGTGCGCCGTAGCGTCCTCGCCGCGCCGCGCGACGCTGCGGCGCTGCGCGAGGAGGTCAAGACGATGCGCGAGAAGGTGCGCCGTGCCCATCCGGTGAAGGCCGGCGTCTTCGACGTCAAGCACAGCCCCGGCGGCATGATGGACGTCGAGTTCGCCGTGCAGACCATCGTCCTGGCCGAAAGCGGCGCGCACGCCGAGCTGCTCGACGACGTCGGCAACATCGCGCTCCTGCGCCGCGCCGAGGCGGCCGGGTTGCTCGGCGCCGGTATCGGCTCTGCGGCGGCCGACGCCTATCGTGACCTGCGCCGCGCCCAGCACCAGGCCCGCCTCGACGAGCAGCCGACTCAGATCGACCCGGACGCGATGGCTGAGCAAAAGAGCGCCGTCCTGGCGCTCTGGCGTGCCGTCTTCGGCTGAAGGCAGCGCCGGATCGCGCGGCGCCGGCCGGGCCTGGGCCGCCCTCTCGGCGACGCTGGCCATCGGCGCGTGCGTCGCGTTCGCCATCGATGCCCCCACGGCGATCGACTGGCAACCGGCGCTCGCGGCGCGCCAGCCCTGGCGCGGCTGGACGGCCGTGTGGGTGCACTACAGCGCCCTGCACCTCGAGGCCAACCTCGCGGGCTGCGCGCTCGTCGCCGCGCTCGGCATGGTCGCGCGCGTGCCGCGGCGCACCGTCGCCGCATGGTTCATCGCCTGGCCGCTGACCCAGTTCGGTCTGCTGCTGCGGCCCGATCTGCTTCACTACGGCGGCCTCTCGGGCGTCCTGCATGCCGGCGTTGCCGCGGTGGCCGTCTACCTGATCGTCGCCGCCGGCGGGACGCGAAGGCTTGTCGGCATCGGCCTTCTCGCCGGCCTCGCGGTCAAGGTCGGGATCGAAGCGCCGTGGGACGAGGCGCTGCGCCATCCGGTCGGCTGGGACATCGCCGTCGCGCCCTTCGCACACGCCAGCGGCCTCGTCGCAGGCGCAGCGATGGCTGCCTTCGTCGAAGCCTTTCGTCGCCGGCCGCGTACCATCGGCCGCGATGACTGACCGCAAGAACCAGCTCGACGCCATCGCCGTCGGCTCGCTCGTTTCCTGCTGTTTTCTCTGGGGCCTGAACCAGGTCGCCGCGAAAGCCGCGATGCCGGAGATCCCGGGACTCTGGCAAGCGGCCGGCCGCTCGACCGGCGGTGCCGTGCTCGTCTGGCTCTGGTCGCGCCATCGCGGCATCGCCCTCTTCGAGCGTGACGCGACGCTTTCCGGCGGCCTGCTCGCCGGCGTGTTGTTCGCCGGCGAGTTCTTCTGCATCTTCATCGGCCTGCAGTTCACGAGCGCGTCGCGGATGGTCGTCTTCATCTACATCGCGCCCTTCGTCGTGGCCCTCGGCATGCCGCTCATCGCTCGCTCGGAACGGCTGCGCTCGGTCCAGGTCGCCGGCCTGCTCCTGGCGTTCGCCGGCGTCGCCTGGGCATTCTCGGAAGGCTTCTCGCGGCCGGCGATCGGCCCGAAGCAGTGGATCGGCGACGCCCTCGGCGTTCTCGGCGGCGTGCTGTGGGGCGCAACCACGCTGGCCGTGCGCGGCTCGGAACTGAGCCGTGCCAGTGCGGAGAAGACCTTGCTCTACCAGCTCGTCGTCTCGGCGCCGCTCCTGCTGGGCGCCGTGCTCGTCGCCCGCGTGCCGCTGCCTTCGCACGTGTCGGCGCTGGCGTGGGCGGCGCTCGCCTTTCAGATCGTCATCGTCACCTTCGTGAGCTACCTGGTCTGGTTCTGGCTCATCCGCCACTATCCGGCGACGCGCCTGTCGTCGTTCACCATGCTGACCCCTGTGTTCGGCCTGCTCCTCGGCGCCGGGCTGCTGGCCGAGCCGATCACCTTGCGCCTGCTGCTGGCGCTGGCGACGGTCGCTTCGGGCATCTTTCTCGTCAACCGCAAGGGGCGGGAGAGTAGCCAAGATCGTGGGTGAAAGCTACGCGATGATCGGATAGGACGCGAGCTGCGTCGCAACGTGACGACGCATGACGGCGCCTACCAAGCCGAAGCAGGCGCACAGTCATGCGGCGACCCGGCGCAGGCGATGCCGACGGCGTACGCACATCAGTGCCGAAGATATGGCGCGGGTGACGGTGCTGCTGCGACGCCGCTGGAGCGCGGAACAGATCTCTGCAGTCTTCTTGATGAAGACGGATCAGCGTTGGTAGCTGCGCCCGACCTTGCGAGTAGCCCGCACCGTCAAAAGAGAGTTTCCACTTCGCTCGCCAGTCGGTCGCCGCGTTCGGTGACGGCGCCATGCGGCGCTCGTTGCCAGGCGACGGCTTCGTGCCGTTCATCAAGACCGACGCCGCCATCAACCCGGACAACTCCGGCAGACCGCTCATCAACATGCGTGGCGAAGTGATCGGCATCAACTCCCAGATCTACTCGCGCACCGGCGGCTACCAGGGCTTGTCGTTTGCCATTCCCGTGAACGTGGCGCAATCCGTCGAGCAGCAGATCCTCGCCGAGGCCGTCAGGCTCGACCATGCGGCCGGGGCCCTGATCGACAATGTCGAGAAGGGCGGCGCGGCCGATCGAGCCGGGCTCGAAAGCGCAGCGACGTTCTGCTGGCCGTGAACGGCCAGCTGATCGACCTTTCGGGCGACCTGCCGGCTCTGATCGGCCTGGGCCGCCCCGGCGATATCGTCGCCCTCGATGTCTGGCACTACGGTGCCCGGCGCACGATCAGGGCCCAGCTGGACGACGCCGACGTGACGGCGGTTCGCCACGCCGACGCCGCCGTACCCGCTCCCCAGGGTCGCCTCGGCCTGGCGCTGCGACCGTTGCAACCGGACGAGCGTCGCGCCTCCGGCGCGACGGCGGGCTTGCTGATCGAGGGCGTGAGCGGCGCCGCGGCCCAAGCGGGCGTGTTGCCCGAGGACTTGCTGCTGGCCATCGATGACGACCCCGTGACGAGCGTCGCGCAAGCCAGCCTGGCGGCAGATTGGTCGGGCAAGTCCGTTGCCATATCGTGCAGCGCGGCGCGATAAAGCTCTATGTGCCCTTGCGACTGTCCTGAATCATTTCCGGGCGACCCTCGGCCATCAGGCCGGCGATGTAGGCGCACAACCCTGCGACCGCGGTCGACAGCAGCGCCAGCGTGTACGAGAGACGCTGCCCATGCCAGAGCGAGCCCAGCCAGGCGTCGAGTCCGACCACCCAAACGGTCGCCTTGCCGCCGAGTCGCTCCAGCTTCTGCAGGTCGCGCTTCGACTCCCCGAGCGTGATCGGATAGGAGTTCCCGCCCACGATGCGGTAGGCGACCGCGTCTGCATCGACGGTGCCCGTCGAGGTGACGAAGACACATGCAGCGGCCGCCCAACCCGCAACCAGGATGATGGCGGCGGCCAGATAGAGGCGACGACGTGGCGTCGAAAACGGTCCGGGCGCCATGGTTATCCCCTGAAGATGTCGAACGGCTCGATCTTGAGGACACGCCGTACCCCGAAGTAGCTCGAGATCGCCGCGATCAAAACGACCATTCCGAACGCCAAGCCCAGGTTCCAGAACGTGATGATCGCGGCGTAGTTGGGCAGCCGGGCGCGCGTGATCGTGATCATCAGCGTCACCAGGCCGATGCCGAGACCAAAGCCGGTCAGCGCGGTAAAGGTGGCCATGAACAGGATCATGTAGACCAGCTCGCGCCCCTTCGCACCGATCGCCTTGAGCGCGCCGAACTTCTCCAGGTTCTCGAGGATGAAGCTGTAGAAGGTCTGGCCCGAAATCGACAGGCCGACCAGAAAGCTGATGACCGTCATCAGCAAGATGTTGGTGCCGATGCCGGTCTTGTAAGTGTAGTAGTCGGCGATCTGGCTGTTGAACTCGTCCTTGGTGAACGCGACGTAGCCGAGCTTGGCCACCTGCTGCTTGATGCCGGCCACGTCGGCGTCACTCTTGGGCTGCACCAGAACATACGAGATCGTGAAGCGCATCGTCGGCAGGTACTGGATCGCGCGGTAGTAGGTCGTGTACAGCGTGGGCACACCGTTCAGGCCGTTGGACGCGACCTTGGCGATGCCGACGATCACGCCGCGGAAATCGTTGAGCTCGAACTGGGTGCCGACCTTCGGGTTCTCGAGCTTGTCGAACTCGGCGTCGTCGACGACGAAGAACGAGTTGTCGGCGTAGATGTCCTCGATCTTGCCCTGTTCGAGCTCGGGGCGGCCGAACAGGCTGGTGTCGTCCAGGCCGACCACGGTGACGGCCTGGTAAGTGCCGCTTTCGAGCTTGACCAGCGCGCCGCCGATGAACAGCGGCACCGCGTAGCTGACGCCATCCATGCTGCGCACCGCGTCGAGCAGATAGTCGGGCAGCGGGATGGCGCTGGCGGCGGTGTTGACCGCCGGATCCATGACCCACATCGACGCGCCGATGTTGGTCACGGTCGAGTAGGCGCGGTTCAGGATGCCGGCGAACATCGCCGTCATCTGCATCATCAGGAAGACCGCGAAGGTGATACCGATCAGCAGCGCGGTGAACTTGGCCTTGTCGTTGACCAGCAGCTTGAAGCCGATGCGCATGATGCCGCTGTACTTCATGGCGCCTTGCCTTCGCGTGCGACCTCGGGCGCGTTCCACCAGCCCCCGCCCAGCGCCACGAACAACGCGACGGTGTCCTGGTGCCGCTGCGCGACCGCCTGCAGGTAGCCGATGGTCGCCTGGTGGTATTGAACGTCGGCCGTCAGCACGTCGATGTAGGCGACCAGGCCGGCACGGTAGTTGTCCTGCAGCAGCGCGAGCGCCTCGGCGGCCGCGCGCTGCGCATCGAGCTGGGCCTGCAACGCCTGCGCATCGTGCTCCAGCGCCTTCAATGCATCGGCGACCTGATCGAAGGCGGCGAGCACGGCCTGCCGGTAGTTCGCCTGCTGCACGTCGTAGGCATCGATCGCCGCCTGGCGCTGCGCCTGCAGGCTGCCGCCGTGGAACAGCGGCGCCGTGAGCGACGGGCCGATGCTCCAGAAGCGGCCACCGGCGCCCAGCAGGTTGCCCAGGCTCGAGCCGGCCGTGCCGTAGGTGGCGCTCAGGCTGAAGCTCGGGAACATCGCGGCCGTCGCCACGCCGATGTTCGCGCTGGCGGCGTGCAGCTGGGCTTCGGCCGACAGGATATCGGGGCGCTGCCGCACCAGCTCGGATGGCAGGCTCACCGGCAGATCGAGCGGCAGTGCCAGTGCGCTCAGCTCGATCTCGGGCGGGACCGCCCGGGATGGGACTTCGCCTTGCAAAAGCGCGAGCAGGTGATCGGCCTGGCTGATCTTCTGCTGCAACGGGGCGAGGAGCGCCTGGTTGGCGGCGATCAGGCTGCGCTGGCTGAGCACGTTGGCGTAGGACGCGGTCCCGGCGCGCACCTGCGCTTCGGTGCTGCGCAACTGATCGATTTCGAGCGCGATCAGCTGTTCGGTGGCGCGGATCTGAGCCGCGTACGCGGCCCGCGCGATGCAGGTGTCGACGACATTGGCCGACAGCGTCAGGTAGGCCGCCTTGCCGGCGAAACGCTGGTAGTCGACCTGGGCGCCCAGGCCTTCGACCGCGCGGCGCTCGCCGCCGAACACGTCGAGCGGGTAGCTGATGCTTCCGCTCAGCGTCACCACGCTGAAGAGCGTGCCGGGCATCGACGAATCCTGCTGTACCGGCGCATTGCGCGCTCGCGCGCCGGCGAAGCCGGCGTCGAGCTGCGGATAGAACACGCCATATCCGGCGCGCAGGTTGTCCTGGCTTTGGCGCAGGCTGGCCTCGGCGGCCTGCAGCGTCGGGCTGTTGGTCAACGCCTGCCGGACCGCAGCGTCCAGCGGCGCCGATTTGAACAGCCGCCACCAGTCGGCGGGAAGCTCGGCGCCGGGCGCGAAACGCTGTGTCAGGCCATCGGCGGTAGTCGTGGCGGGGACTGGCGCCTCGCGCGTGTAGCCGGTCGCATCGGGTGCGGCGGGGCGAACGAAATCGGGGCCCAGCGCGCAGGCGCTCAGCAGGGCCGCGCCGATCAGGGCCACGCCGGTGCCGCACGGCATCGAAGATCGCAAGCTGCTCATCGTCACTTCTGCCCGATGAACACATCGACGAGCTGACCCGGGTAGGCCATCGTCGAGGTCGTCATCTTGAAGCGGAAGATCACCGGCAGCACGCGCAGGTCGACCCTCTCCTGGCGCTGGTTGGACAGCTCGATCTTCGGCGACAGGTAGGGCTGCACGCGCACGAACTCCAGCGGCACCTTGACGGTGGTGCCGCGGAGCGACATCTGTGCCTGGATGCGGTCCGGCGGGGGCAGCCGCGAAACCAGGATCTCGTCGACATAGCAGCGCACGGCCAGATAGTCCTGCGGCGCACTCATGACCACCAGCGGGTCCTGCGCCTGCGTGTAGGCGTCGAAGACACCCAGCGACGACACGTAGCTGCCGGGCGTGGCGTTGACGGCCAGCACGACGCCGTCCGCCTGGGCCTTGACCGTGAACTTGAGCAGCAGCGCATTGGCGGCCTGATAAGACTGCTGCAGCGCCTCGAATTGCCTGCGCTGGTTGAGAATGTCGAAGCTCCAGGCGCCGGCCCTGGTCAGGTCNNGCGACGTTTGTCGTACTGGTCACGCACCGCTTTCAGATTGGATTCGGCCTGGGCGACCTGCGCCTTCGCGATGGCCAGCGTCTCGCTGCGCGGCTGGGCCCTGAGTTCGTTCAGGAGTGCCAGTGCCGCCTCGGCTTGCAGGCGCAGCTGTTCAGTGCTGGCCTTTTGCACGGAATCGTCGAGAGTCAGCAGCGGCGTGCCCGCCTTCACCGCCTGGCCCTCGTGCACCAGCACCTTGGTGACCGCGCCAGAGATTTCAGGGTAGATGTTGACGTTCGAGCCGCCGGGCTGCACGCCCTCGACGATGCCGTTGGCGTAGATCGCCGTCGTGTACGGATTGCTGACCGGCGTGAACGCGGGAGGTTGCGCCTTGCGCTCGATGCCGAAGATGTAGGCCGCGACCAGTCCGGCGACGATGCCCAGGATCGACAGGGCAAAGATGATCTTGTTTCTCATTGGGTGCCCTTGTCCAGGCCCGTGATGCGCCCGTCTTCCATGTGGACGATGCGATCGGCGTACTCGTTGATCCGCGCGTCGTGGGTGACGATCAGGATGCAGCGCTGGGCGTTGAGCACCTTCTCCTTCACGAAGGCGATGATCATCCTCCCGGTGTCGCCGTCGAGCGAGGCGGTGGGCTCGTCGAGGATCAGGATCTCGGGGCCGCCGACGATGGCCCTGGCGATCGCCACGCGCTGCTGCTCGCCGCCCGAGAGCTTGACCGGCAGGATCTCGCCGCGGCCCTTCAGGCCCACGACATCGAGGTATTTCTCCGCCTCGGCGATCGACTCGTTCCAGTCGCGCTGCTTGAGGATCAGCGGGATCGCGATGTTCTCGGCCGTGGTCAGACGTGGAAACAGGTGGTAGTCCTGGAACACGAAGCCGATCGTGTTGAGGCGGAAATCGGCCAGCTCGTCGTTGCTCAGGGTCCAGATGTCCTGGCCCTTGACCATCACCGTGCCGGCGTCGGGGCGCAGGATGCCCGAGATCATGCTCAGGAAGGTGGTCTTACCGCTGCCCGAGGGGCCGACGATGAAGACCATCTCGCCGAAGTGCGCGACAAACCCGACGCTGTCGACCGCCATCATCCGGGCTTGGCCTTCGCCGAAGCCTTTGGTCAGGCCGGTGGCGACGATGGCCTCGACGGTCGGGGCGCTCGAGTCGTCCATGCCCGCGGGCCTCCCGATCTCAGCCGGGCGCGCGGGCGCGGCCTCGCGCCGCAGCGCCTGGGCAGCGCCCAGACGCTGCCTCAGTCACCGCCGCGACCCGCCGGACGAGCCCCCGCGACCGGAGCGCGCACCCGACGGGATCGACGGCATGGCCCGCGTGGGAGGTGCAGGCCTGTACCCATGCCCTGGCGGGCCGCCGCCGCCGCGGCCCGCACGCGGGCTGCGGTTGCGATAAGGCGCGACACCGCCGTACGCGGGCCCCCAATTCCCGTAGTCGAAGCCGAGCGGCTCGTAATAGTCCACGCCGACGTCCACCGAGCCCTCGTATCCGTATCCCGCACCCGCGTCGATCGCGCAACCGTACGGCACGATCAGGATCGACCCCGCGATGACGACCCGCGCCAGGCTGCGCACCAGGCGGGCCTTCACGGGGCCACCTGCCGGGTCTGTGCATCCGACCACTCCAGCAGCCCGAATGGCGCGCCCTGAGGATCGGCGACGACGGCCACCCTGCCGCCATGACGATCGACGCGCGGCGCGACGAGCACCCGGCCGCCGAGCGCCACGACGCGGGCCGTCACCTGGGCCGCATCGTCCACCCGCACGTAGTTGAGCCAGTGTGAATGGCCGTGTGCCGCCGTGGCCGGCATCGCATTCGCACTCGCGCGCGCATAGTCGTCGGAGGCCAGGATCAGGTGCTCGGTGCTCCCGTCGGCAGGCAGGTCGAAGACTTCATAGTCGAACAGGGTCTGGTAGAAGGCCGCGTCGGCGTCCGCGTCGCCCGCGAACAGGGAACTCCAGATCCATTCGCCCGGCGCGGCCAGCACGTCGGGCGGATCGCCGCGGCTCGAAGCGAGGACTGCGAAGACGGCGCCCTGAGGGTCCGCCAAGACGGCTTCCCGGCCTCGGTCGGCAACGTCATGTGCCGCCGACAGCAACCTGGCACCATGCAGCAAGGCCGTTTTCTGCGCCGCATCGACATCGCGCACGGCGATGAAGGTCAGCCACGCGGGCTGCTTCTTCTCGTCGCCACGCATCTTCTTCTGGACCAGTGCGGCGACCGGTCGCCCGTCGAGCGACGCCTCGGCGAAGCCCGTCGTGCCGGGCCGGCTGTCGCTAAAGCTCCAGCCGAACAGGCCGGCGTAGAACTGCTTGGCGGCTGCAAGGTCTGGCGTCACCAGCTCGACGAAGATGACCTTGCCGACGTGGTGCTCCTGGCTGGCAGGATCGACCGGCGGCGGTGGCGGCGCGGCCGAGGCCGCGCCGCACAGCAGCGCGGCGAGCAGAGCTCGTGGCATGTCGCGCCGGAGCCCCCGCAAAGGCTTCCGGCCGGGGTTGATGGCATTCGGCGCCGATCCGTTGAATCGACCTGGGCTGGGTATCGAAGTCATTCTGTGGGTCACCTGTTTTCGGATCGGTCGGCGGTTGCGCACCCTCAGCGCAGTGCGGGCTCCGCCATGGCACTCGCCGGCGGCGCTGCGGCAGGGGGCTCGGCCTGGAGGATCGCCTGCGCGAAGATGCGCCGGGCACCCGCCGCGTCCTTGCAAAGGGCGGCCAGAAGGAGGTCGGAAAGCGGCGCCGTCATCAATGTCGCGACATCGAGTCGGGCTTCGGCACGAGGCGCCTCTGCGGTTGCTGGCACTGGCGTTGACGCTGGCACTGGTGGCGCCGCGGCCGCAGCCCCCTGAGCTGCAGGCTCGGCCACGACGGCGGCGTGCGCGTGGGGCCCAACCTGGGCCACGGCAACCACCCTGGACTCGGAGAGTTCGGCCTTGGACACCGCCCCGGGCAGCGGCTCGGCCTTCGTCACTCGTTGCGGGGACTCGGCCTTAGCAGGTTCGGCAGCCGGATGCGATGGTCGTCTCAGCAGCATCGCCAGGGCCACCGCGAACAGCACGACGCTGCTGCCGAAGACGGCGAAAACGAAAGCCGAATTGCCGCTCCTCGCGAAGCCCGCATAGCAGCCCACGACGAGCAATGCGGCGCCGAGCGCCAAGACGACGCGGATGGCCTTCATGGGGGCGGGCTTGATCGGCTTGGAATCGGCCACGGGACTTGAGGACTCGGATGGAAAGGGGTAATTCGCGTCGCAGGCACGTCTCGACGTAGAACATTTCTAGCATGGGCCGGGAAGCGGCGTCCCGTCTGTGCGCCGGCGTACCGAGCAGCGCGGCCCATCGTGTCGCGTCGAACGTGCCTGTCGCACAGCCACAGACCGAAGTCCGCCACGGTTAAGAAACATACCGCTCGCGTAAAGATAGTCTGCGTAACAATATTGGCTCAAATCGTCAGATTTCTTCGACAGCGAGACCGCATGATCGCGACCCTCAAGACGCTGGCGACGCGCTCTGCCTTCTCCTGGAATGGCTTGTCTGGCGGCCTTTCGGCGCACCGGGCCTGCCTTTCGCGCTGCCGATGTTCGAGGTCGCGTTGGCGCGGCCCTTGATCGATCTTGCGAGCGCGGTCCGGCACGAGATGCGTCGCGCCAACTGGCGCGACGTTCAAAGACGGCACTTCGTATTCCGCGGCCGCGCCGTGCACGTGGTCGAAGATGCCGATCACCAGCGCTGGGTGCGTCTGGCCGACGTCCGCGCGATCGTCGGCTTCACGGCCAGCGACGCCGCGTTGAAGCTGACCTAACCGAACGGATGGATGCTGTGTGGTCGCCCCCCGGTGCCGCACCTGAGCGATGAAGCGCTGCTCGCGCATCTCGCCAAGGAGCGCGCGCCGGCGGCGGCGAAACTGCGCCACTGGGTCGAGCGCGAGATCGTCTTTCCGGCGCGGCGCCGGCGCGAGCGCCACGGCATCAGGATCGAATCGCTGGACTTTCGTGCCAGCGATTGAGCCGGCCCGTCAGCGACGGATCCGTGCCACGAGCGAACTCGTCGAATAGCCTTCGATAAAAGGCAGCGACTTCGCGTCGCCGCCCCAGCCGCGCACGAGTGCAGTTTCGGCAAGGCGCTCGACGTCGTAGTCGCCGCCCTTCACGTAGAGATCGGGGCGGACGAGCCTCAGCAACTCGAGCGGCGTCGCTTCGTCGAAGAGCGTGACGAGGCCGACGCTCTCCAGCGCAGCGAGCACGCAGGCCCGGTCGGCCTCGCCATTGAGCGGCCGGTCAGGCGCCTTGCCGAGAGTGCGCGCCGACGCATCGCTGTTGAGGCCGACGACGAGGCTCGCGCCGAGGGCCCGCGCCTGCGCCAGATAGGTGACGTGGCCTCGGTGGAGGATGTCGAACACGCCGTTGGTGAAGACCAGAGGCCGAGCCAGCCCGGCCAAGCGCGGCTGCAACTCGGCGCGCGGGCAGAGCTTGGCGACGAAGGCGGGCAACATCTCGGAATTGTCGCCTTGCACCGGGTCATAGACTTCGAGCCGCGACAACAGGAGGCGAACATGCTCGTGCTTTGCGGATCGGCGATATCGAACTACTACAACAAGGTCAAGCTAGCGCTGCTGGAAAAAGGCGTGCCCTTCAGCGAGGAGCACGTCGGCACGGGAGGCAGCGGCGAGGAACTTCTTGGCGCCTCGCCGCTCGCCAAGATCCCGTTCATCCGCACCGAGCGCGGGCCGCTCTGCGAAAGCCAGGTGATCCTCGAGTACATCGAGGCAGCCTATCCGGCGCCGCCGCTGCTGCCGGCCGAGCCGTTCGCCGCGGCGAAGGTGCGCGAGCTGATCGCCTTCGTCGACCTGCACCTCGAGCTCGTCGCCCGCGAGCTCTATCCGAAGGCGTTCTTCGGCGCCCAGGTGAGCGAGGACAACGCCGCGCGCATCCGCAAATCGCTCGAGAAAAACATCGCCGCGTTCAAGCGCCTGGCGCGGTTCGCCCCGTATCTCGCGGGCGACACGTTCACGCAGGCCGACTGCACGGCATGGAACTCGTTGCCGCTCGTCTCGATGGCGACGAAGGCGGTCTATGGCGAAGACCTGCTCGCCGCCGGCGGCATCGACTGGAAGCCTTACGTTCGCTTCATCGGCGAACGACCGAGCGCGCAAAAGGTGGCCGCTGATCGCAAGGCTGAACAGGCGAGGATCGCGACCCGAGCCTGAGCGGTGGGCGCCGCTCGGGTCACGCCGGTTTCGCGGGCTCCGGAACCACGGTACCAGCGGCCGCCGCCGCGGCGGCGAGCGAGGCCGTCACTTCCTTGCGATAGCGGTTGAGCTCCTGCACGCTGGCAAAGCTGCGCTCCATGAGCAGACTCAGGTTGTGCAGGATGCGCTCGACGACCTTGCTTTCCCAGACCGAGTCGAACTGAATCTGCCGGTCGAGCCATTGCTCGAGCCATTCCGGGTTCGGCAGGCGGCTCTGGATCGTGTCGCGCGGAAAAAGCGAGGCGTTGACGTGCAGATTGGTCGGGTGCAAAGCCTGCGCCGTTCGCCGCGCGCTCGCCATCAGGACACCGACCTTGGCAAACGCAGCACGCGCCTCGTCGCCGAACTTCTGCATCGCCTTTTTCATGTAGCGGAGATAGGCGCCGCCATGGCGCGCCTCGTCGCGGGCCAGCGTCTCGTAGATGGCCCTGATGACCGGCTCGCCGTGCCACTCGGCGGCACGACGGTACCAGTGGTTGAGGCGAATCTCGCCGCAGAAGTGGAGCATCAGCGTCTCGAGCGCCGGCGCCGGATCGAAATCGAAACGCACCGCGTGCAGCTCGGCTTCCGTGGGCACGAGGTCAGGACGAAAGCGGCGCAGGTATTCCATGAGGACGAGCGAATGCTTCTGTTCCTCGAAAAACCAGACGCTCATGAAGGCGGAAAAATCGCTGTCGTCGCGGTTGTCGCGCAGGAACATTTCCGTCGCCGGCAGGGCCGCCCATTCGGTGATGGCGTTCATCTTCACCGTCTGCGCCTGCTCCTCGGACAACAGGCGCGCGTCGAACTGGTCCCAGGGGATGTCCTGGTCCATGTTCCAGCGGACGGCTTCGAGCTGCCTGAAGAGTTCCGGATAGATCATCGAGGGGCCTTGCAAGCCCGAGAGTTTAGTCGGTGCCCTGTGACACAAGGGTGCGCCGCGACGACCGCCGCGGCGGGAAAGTCATGACCGCACCCCGCGAGGGCTCGGTACGCAGCACCCCGGCGCCAGGATTCAGGCCCCGGCCAGCGGCCGGCTCATCCGCCCGCCCGCCCGCTGCGTACAAAGGCAGTCGGGGAGCGAAATGGCAACTACAGAAGTTTTCGATGCGCGACGGGAACTCTGGGCGCAACCCGGCGTCATATCGGTTCGATGCGCCGGCCAGCAGCTGCCGTCGCCGGCACCGACCGGCGCGGTTGCAGGGCCGGTCGCAGCGAACCGGTTTTCGTCGCGGAGCCGGCCGGCCTCGCCGGCTGAAATCCCCAGAGGGTTCTCCTCCTCCCTCCTCCCTCCCTCGTTCCTCCGGGGGCGCTCGGCGACATTTCTTTTCCCCTCGCGGGCCGCTCCGGGCGGCTCGCATTGCCTCACCGCGGTCCGCGGCGGTGGGTTTCGCCGAGCCGACGCGGCGCGGCGATGAAGCGCGTCGCCGTGATCGGCTCCGGCATCGCCGGACTCGCCGCCGCGAGAAGCCTTGCACCCTTCGCACGGGCGACGCTGTTCGAGGCTGCCGACTGGTTCGGCGGTCACACGCACACGGTCGATTTGACGCTGCAAGGCGTGACGCACGGCGTCGACACCGGCTTTCTCGTCTTCAACGAAAAGACCTACCCGAAGCTCATCAGCCTTCTTGCCGAGCTCGGCGTCGCGACGGCGCCCTCGGACATGTCGTTTTCGGTCCAGGCCGAAGGCCTGGAATGGAGCGGCTCGAGCCTCGACACCGTCTTCGCGCAGCGGGCCAATCTGGCGCGGCCGAGGTTCTGGCGGATGCTGGGCCAGATCCTTCGCTTCAATCGCTTGGCGACGGCGATCGCCGTCGACGCGACGCCTGCCGGGCTCGCCGCACTCGACCAGCCGATCGGCGACTTCCTTGCCGCGCATCGCTTTTCCGAGTCGTTTCACGACTGGTATTTCCTGCCCATGATCGGATGCATCTGGTCGTGCCCGGCCGAACAGATGTTGCGTTTCCCGATGGCGACGATGATCCGTTTCTGCCACAACCACGGGCTGCTCCGGGTCACGGGCCGCCCGCCGTGGCGCACGGTGCGCGGCGGGGCCGGACGCTACGTGACCCGGATGCTCGATTCGATTCCGGACGCGCGCCTGCGCACGCCGGTGCGCAGGGTGCGCCGGCTTGCCGTCGGCGGCGCCGAGGTTTCGACCGATGCCGGCAGCGAGCGATTCGACGCCGTCGTGATGGCCTGCCACAGCGACCAGTCGCTGGCCCTTCTCGCCGATCCGAGCCGAGCCGAGCGCGAGGTTCTCGGCGCGATTCGCTACCACGCCAATCGCGCCGTCCTGCATACCGATCCAAGCGTGCTGCCGCGGCGCCAGCGCGCCTGGGCGGCATGGAACTACGAGCGCGCTCCGGGCGCCGATCGGCGGAGCGCGTCGGTCTGCCTGCACTACCTCCTCAACCGGCTGCAGCCGCTGCCGTTTTCTTCGCCAGTCATCATCTCGCTCAACCCCGTCACCGAGCCCTCGGCCGACGCGCGGCACGGCGAGTTCGCTTACTCGCATCCGGTTTTCGACCGCGCCGCGGTGGCGGCGCAGGAGCGCCTGCCGGCCCTGCAGGGTCGGCGCGACACCTGGTTCTGCGGCGCCTGGGCGCGCTACGGGTTTCATGAAGACGGTCTCGCTTCGGGCCTCGCTGTCGCCGAGCAAATCGCGGCGGACTGGGCGCGTCGCGAGCACTCGGCGACGGCCGAGACGGAGCCGGCATGACGGTCGCACGCGCACAGCCGCTGCTCGGCATCGGCGAAGTCCGCCACACGCGCCTGCGCCCGGTGAGGAACGGCTTCGCGTATCCGACCTACTTCCTCCTCCTGCCGATGCGCAGCCTCCGCGATCAGCCGGCCAAGGCCCTGGTGCGCAACCGCTTCGGCCTCGTCAGCTTCCACGACGCGGACCACGGCGACGGCCGCGCCGACAGCCTCGCCTGGCTCGATGGGCTCCTTGCCCGCGAAGGCATTGCCGACGCGAAAGGCGAGGTCTGGCTGCACTGCTATCCGCGGGTTCTCGGCCACACCTTCAAGCCGGTCAGCTTCTGGTACTGCCATCGCGACGACGCCTCGCTCGCCGCCATCGTCGTCGAGGTGAACAACACCTTCGGCGAGCGCCACTGCTATCTGCTGCGCGGCCCGGAGCTTGCGTTCGGCCGCGAGGTGCGCGCGGCCAAGCAGTTCCACGTCTCCCCGTTCTGCGCCGTCGCCGGCGAATACCGGTTTCGCTTCATGCGCACCGACCTGCATCCGAGCGCCGGACCTTCGCGTAGAGACCGCCAGAGAACCGTGGCGCGGATCGACCATCACGACACGGCCGGCGTGCTCCTGCAGACCAGCATCTCGGGCGAACTCGAGCCGCTATCGAAACGGGCGCTCCGCGCGGCGTTCTTCAAGTGGCCCCTGATGACGCTCGGCGTCGTCGCCCGGATTCACTGGCAAGCGCTCAGGCTCTGGGCCAAGCGCGTGCCGTTCTTCGCAAAGCCCGAGTCGCCGCAATCGTTTGTCACGCGCTGATGCCGTCGCAGCCCGCATCGTCTCGCCGATCCATGACCACGCTCACCCGCGCCTCCTCGCCTTTACCCGCGCCTTGCGCGCCAGCCGCCGCCCGCGCCGTTTTCGCCCTGCTCGGCAAGCTGAAGCACGGCAGCCTCGACGTTCGCATGCCCGACGGCTCGAGGGTCCATTTCGGCAGCGAGTCTTCCGGTGGTCCGCGCACCGCGATCTCGTTGCGCAACTGGAACGTCTGCGCCGCGGCCATGAAGCTGGGCGACATCGGATTTGCCGAAACCTACATCGCCGGCGACTGGACGACACCCGACCTGCCGGCCCTGCTCGAGGTTTTCACGACGAATCGCGACGACGTCGAATCGGTCGTCTACGGCACCTGGTGGGGCTCGCTTCTCTATCGGACGCGGCATTTGCTGCGCCGCAACTCGAAGCGCGGATCGAAGAAGAACATCCACGCCCACTACGACCTGGGCAACGAGTTCTACCGGCTGTGGCTCGACCCGACGATGACCTACAGCAGCGCCTGGTTCGAAGGCGATCGCTGCGCCGACCTCGTCGCCGCGCAATGGGCGAAAACACGACGGGCGCTGGCCGAATGCGAGGTACGCCAAGGTGATCGCGTCCTCGAGATCGGCTGCGGCTGGGGCGCCCTGGCCGAGATGGCCGGTCGCGACTTCGGCGCTGCCGTGACAGGTGTCACGCTTTCGTCGGAGCAGCTCGACTGGGCAAAGCGGCGTCTCGCGGCTGCCGGCATCGCCGGCGACCTGCGCTTTCAGGACTATCGAGACATCGACGACGCGCCCTTCGATGCCGTCGTCTCGATCGAGATGTTCGAGGCCGTGGGCCGCAGATACTGGCAGGACTTCTTCGCCGTGGTCCGAACGCGCCTCAAGCCCAGGGGCAAGGCATGCATCCAGAGCATCACGATTCGAGACGACTTGTTCGATCGCTATGTGCGCTCGACCGATTTCATCCAGCAATACATTTTTCCCGGCGGCCTCTTGCCGAGCTGCCGCGAATTTCGTGCCGCCGCCAAATCGGCGGGCCTTTCGGTGATCGGCGAGCGCGAGTTCGGCCTCGACTACGCGGAAACCCTTTGCCGTTGGCGCGAACGCTTCCTCGCCAAGGAAACGGCCGTTCGCAAGCTCGGTTTCGACACGCGATTCATGCGCATCTGGGAGTTCTACCTCGCCTATTGCGAAGCCGCCTTCGCGACGCGCAACACGAGCGTCGTCCAGTTCACCCTGCAGCGCGACTGAGCCGCGAACGCCTGTTCAGCGCAGCCAGTGGTGAAGAAATCATCGTATCGAGTGCCGGGTGCCTCGGCGGTCGCGGTGCGACGCGCGACGAGCGATAAACTGGAACGGTCGCAAGCACAACGACCCTGTTCTTGTTGCAGGCTTCCGGCGCTCTGCTACCGTGTTCTGCCCGGCCCACCCGAAAGGATCCTTCATGAATCTGACGATCAGCGGTCATCATCTCGACGTGACACCGGCCCTCAGGGAATATGTGCTCACAAAGCTCGATCGCGTGACGCGCCACTTCGCTGAAGTGGTCGATATCACCGTCTTGCTGTGCGTCGAGAAGCTGAGCGAAAAGGAGCGCCGACAGAGGGCCGAGGTGACGCTGCATGTGAAAGGAAAGGACCTCTTTGCCGAATGCGCTTCCGAAGACCTCTACGCCGCCATCGACCAGCTGATGGACAAGCTCGATCGCCAGGTCGTCCGCCACAAGGGCAAGGTCCAGGATCACCACCACGAGTCGCCGAAACGGACCGACGCGACGCTCAACTGACCGCCGCCGGACGGGCGGTGTTGCCGCGGCGCAGCAAATTCCTCTGCTGCGTCACGACGAATGCGACGAATCGCAGCGCCGCCAGGGCGCGCGTCTCATAATTCATCGCCTTGTCACTTTGCCCGGCGCCGCGGCGCGGCCGGGCGCATGCTTCATGAATCGTCTCGCAGCCATCCTGCCCGCCGCCGACGTGCTGGTCGACGTCGACGCCACGAGCAAGAAGCGCGCCTTCGAGCATGCCGGACTGCTGTTCGAGAACCAGCACGCGATCGCCCGCGCCACTGTCACCGACAACTTGTTCACGCGCGAGCGCCTCGGCTCGACCGGACTTGGTCACGGCGTCGCGATCCCGCACGGGCGTATCAAGGGGCTGAAGAATCCGCTCGCCGCGGTGCTGCGCGTGCGCGAGCCAATCGCCTTCGACGCGCCCGATGACGAGCCCGTCGGCCTTCTCATCTTCCTGCTCGTTCCCGAAGCAGCAACGCAGCGCCACCTCGAGATCCTTTCCGAGATCGCCGAAATGCTTTCCGACCGCGACCTGCGCGAGCGTCTGAAGACGGAAAGCGAGGCCACGGCGCTGCACCGCCTGATCTCGGCGTGGGAGCCGCTGCGATCGGTCGCTTGAGCGTAGCAAGCCCGATGGCGCCCTTCTGCGTTTCGCTGCCCCGCGAGGGGGCCGTGACCCCCTTCGCGCGGCCCGGCGGGCGTTGCGCGCGCTGACTCGCATTGAAGCCGACCGTCATCAGCGCCGAGGCGCTGTTCGAGGAATTCCGCCCGACGCTGCACTGGGAGTGGATCGCCGGCCATGCCCACCCCGAGCGACATTTCGACGATGCCGCGGTCCGCGATGCGCGATCGGCGGCCGACCTCGTCGGCTATCTCAACTACATCCACCCGAACCGCCTCCAGATCGTCGGCAGGCGCGAGGTCGCCTACCTGAACAACGAATCGATCGACGTCACCGAGCGCCGCATCTCGCGCATTGTCACGCTCGACCCGCCGGTGCTCATCGTCGCCGACGGGCAATTGCCGCCGGACCGCCTCATCGCCCTCTGCGACCGCGCCGACATCCCGCTGTTCGTCACCGCGGAATCGGCCGGGCATGTGATCGACCTCGTGCGAGGCTATCTCGGCCAGCATTTCGCCGAGCGGACGACGCGGCACGGCGTATTCATGGACATCTTGGGCCTCGGCGTCCTGCTCACCGGCGAATCGGGCCTGGGCAAGAGCGAGCTCGGGCTCGAGCTCATCTCGCGCGGGCACGGTCTCGTTGCCGACGACGCGGTCGATCTCTATCGCGTCTCGCAGACGGCGCTCGAAGGCCGCTGCCCCGAGCTGCTGATGAACCTGCTCGAGGTGCGAGGCATCGGCCTGCTGGACATCAAGGCAATCTTCGGCGAGACCGCCGTGCGCCGGAAGATGCGCCTGAAGCTCATCGTCCATCTCGTGCGTAAGGAGACAATGGACCTCGAGTTCGAGCGCCTGCCCTACGAGCCGCTGAATGAGGAGATTCTCGAGGTCTCGGTGCGCAAGACGGTGATCGCCGTCGACGCCGGTCGTAACCTCGCCGTGCTCGTCGAAGCCGCGGTGCGCAACACGATCCTGCAGTTGCGCGGCATCGACACCTACACCGAGTTCATCGAGCGCCACCACAAGGCGATGAGCAAGCCCGAATAGCGGGCCGAAGCCTCAGCGGCCCATGAGGCCGACCTTCACCTTGAACTCACAGTTCTTTTTCGTGCAAACCGCGTAGAGCGCGAGCGCGTGGTCCTGCAGTTCGAAGCCGCGCGTCTGGGCGACGCTGCGCTGGCGCTTCTCGATCTCGGCATCGAAGAATTCCTCGACGCGGCCGCAGTCGAGGCAGACGAGGTGATCGTGGTGCTTGCCTTCGTTCAGTTCGAACACGGCCTTGCCGGTCTCGAAATGGTTGCGAGAGAGGATGCCGGCCTGCTCGAACTGCATCAGGACGCGATAGACGGTCGCCAGGCCGACGTCGGCATGCTCGGCAAGCAGGGCGCGAAAGACGTCTTCCGCGCTCATGTGCCGCTCCTTGGTCTTCTGGAAGACCTCGAGCACCTTGATGCGCGGAAGGGTCGCCTTGAGGCCGCTGTTCTTGAGTTCGTCGGCGTGGGTCATGGATGGGTCCGGGGCGCCCAGCGCACCGGGGCGTGCCGATAGAATCACTTCATCATACGAGCTTGGCGGGCGCTGCGGCACCGGCCGTTCGCACTCCATGTCAACAACTCCGTTCCGACCCTCTCGCGGGCTGTCTTTCGCGTCCCTCGCGGTCATCGCCCTGCTTGCCGGCTGCCACTCGCTGCAGACCAACAACAACTTGCTCGGCGTCATCACGCCGTATCAGATCGAGATCGTCCAGGGCAACGTGATCACGCGCGAACAGGCCGCGCTCATCAAACCCGGCCTGACGCGCGCGCAGGTGCGCGACGTGCTCGGCTCGCCGCTCCTGACCGACCCGTTTCACGCCGATCGCTGGGACTACGTCTTCACGATCCGCCGACAGGGCGCGGAGCCGCAGCTGCGCCGCGTCGTCGTGCTCTTCAAGGGCGATGCGCTCGAAAGCATCTACACCGGGGGCGAGCTGCCCGGCGAGCGCGAGTTCGTCGCCTCGATCGACACCTTCAAGGCACGCACGCCACCGCCGCTCGCGCTCAGCGACGAACAGCTGAAGGCACTGCCAACACTGGCACTTCCGGCCGCTCCGGAGCCGGTGCCGCCGGCACCCGCGCGCAGCTATCCGCCGCTCGAGCCGAGTTCATGAGCCCTCGGCGCCGCCGCCCGAAGAGCTCCTTCCGCCCGGCGCAACGGCGCGGCGCGCCAAGGGCGCATCCGTGAGCGCCGCGGCGGCGAGCCCTTCCTCGCCGTCTGCCGGGCGCCTGCGCGTCGCCGTGGCCGGCGCCTCCGGGCGCATGGGCCAGATGCTGATCGAAGCGGTCGCGGCGAGTGGCGATCTCGTCCTCTCGGGTGCGCTCGACGTCGCGGGCAGCGCCGCCGCCGGCACCGATGCGCTCGCTTTCCTGGGCCGTGCCAGTGGCGTTCGCATCACGGCCGACGTTCGCGCCGGCCTCGCGCAAGCCGACGTGCTCATCGACTTCACGCGGCCGGAAGGAACGCTCGCGCACGTCGCGAGCTGCCGCGAACTCGGCGTCAAGGCCGTGATCGGAACGACCGGCTTCACGCCGGCGCAGAAGGCCGAAATCGCCGCTCACGCGGAGCACGTCGCCATCGTCATGGCACCGAACATGAGCGTCGGCGTCAACGTCGCGCTCAAGCTGCTCGAGGTCGCGGCGCACGCCCTCGACGAGCGCTTCGACGTCGAGATCGTCGAGACCCATCACAAGCACAAGGTCGATGCACCGAGCGGCACGGCGCTGCAAATGGGCGACGTCGTCGCCGCGGCACGCGGCCTGCGCCTCGACGAATGCGCGGTCTACGCGCGCCACGGCGAGACCGGCGAGCGCCAGCCGGGATCAATCGGCTTCGCCTCGCTGCGCGGCGGCGATGTCGTCGGCGACCATACGGTCGTCTTCGCAGGCAGCGGCGAGCGGATCGAGATCACGCACCGCGCGTCGAGCCGTGCCCCCTACGCCGAAGGCAGCTTGCGCGCGGCGCGCTTTCTGGCCGGCAAGAAGAAGGGTTTGTTCGGCATGAACGACGTGCTCGGATTGGCGACATGAGCGGATTCGGACAATTCTGGTCACAGGGCGACGCCATCACCCGCAGCGTCGCGATCCTGTTGCTCCTGATGTCGATCAGCGCCTGGGTCGTCATCTTCTGGAAGGGCTGGCTGCTGCGCCGCGTCCACGTCGATCTGCAGCGCGCCGTGCCGGCGTTCTGGGCCGCGGCTTCGGTCGAGGCCGGCCGCGAGCAACTCGCCGCGTTCGACCGCGAAGCGATCCTGTCGCCGCTGCTCGACGCCGCCCTCACTGTGCCGCCCGGTGGCACGCTCGAGGCGAAGGGGCATGCCGATTCGCAACTGACGCGGCGGCTGCGCGATGCGCTGCATGGCGTGCTCGCGCAGCTGCAGTTCGGCCAGGTCCTGCTCGCGTCGATCGGCAGCACGGCGCCTTTCATCGGCCTGTTCGGCACGGTCTGGGGCATCTATCACGCGCTGCTCAGCATTTCCGCGGCCGGCGCGATCACGATCGAAAAGGTCTCGGGACCGGTCGGCGAATCGCTGGTGATGACGGCGGCGGGGCTGGCCGTCGCCATTCCGGCGGTGCTCGCCTACAACGTGTTCGGCAAGCGCGTCGCCGCCAGCGAGGCCGAGCTCGAAGGCTTCGCACACGATCTGCGCGAGATGATCGTCGATACGTCGACGGGCGTTTAGGAGTCTGGTCGTCCATGGCTTTCGGCCGCCTCGAACGAACGCCCGGCGCGCAGCCGATGAGCGACATCAACATGACGCCGCTGATCGACGTCATGCTCGTGCTGCTCGTCATCTTCATGATCACGGCGCCGCTCATGACGTCGAGCCTCAAGCTCGATCTGCCGCAGACCGACGCGGCACAACCGAGCGACACGCCGCAGTTCATCGCCGTCGCGCTCGACCGCGATGGACGCTACTTTTTCGGCGACGAAGCCGTCGACACCGACACCTTTGCGTCGCGCGTCGCCGCCGCCGCGAAGCGCAATCCGCAAACCGAGGTGCAACTGCGCGCCGATCGCAGCGTGCCCTACGGGCGCGTTGCCGAGCTGATCGGCATCGTGCAGAAGGCCGGGCTCAGCCGCATCGGTTTCGTGGCCGAACCGAGTCCGGCGGCCAGCGACTCCTGAGGACCGCTCGACCGCCGGAGAACTTGCCCCTTTTCGAAGGTCCGCTGCAGGGCGCGAACCTGCTCGGCGGCTCGTTCGCGGTCGGCCTCGGTCGAGGCCGGCAAGCCGTCCTTGACCGAAATGTTGGAGATTTGCTTCGAGGCAAGCGTGGCAGGCCGGTCGGGGTCAGATCGCGATATCGATAGGTGATCGACGAACCGACGGGCGGGGGGTCGCGGCGCAGCGCATCGGGTCAACCCGCTGCCGACGAGAAAGCGCCGCCCGTCGGGCGCCACGACCTCGAACGCGCCGACCTGCCGGCCGTATTTGCCGGTTCCTCTGCGGTGCCCGACCACGACGGCCTCGGCGTCGAGACGGGGTTTCAGCTTCATGAGCACCTCGCTGCGCCCGCTGAGCATGGGTGCTGACGCGAGATGCAGATCAAGCCCTCGCCGCCGCCGGCCACCGTCTCGTTCAGCTTTCGCTGCAGAGCGGCGCGGTCGGCGACGCGGACTTGCGGCGCCACTTCGAGTTGTGGCGAGGCCGAGCCGCCGCCGATCGAAGCGAGGCGATCGGCTCGCTCGGCGAAGCGGCCGCTCGCGCCGGGCATCTCGAACCCCATATAGCGCACGCGCGCCCATTCGATCTCGCGCGGCTCGGCCTTGCGCACGATCGCTGAGAGCTCGTCGAAGCGACCGCGACCGAGCCACAGCTCGCCGTCGACCGCTTCGCGCGGCAAGGTCTTGACGAAGCTCGCCGGCGCCGATACGGGGCGGCCGCTGCGATGGCGAAGCACGCGCCCGTTCCAGACGGCGCGAACGCCGTCGTACTTCTCACTGTCGAGGCAAAGCGCAGGATCGCCCTGACCCAGACGACTGCGAGAAGCGGTGCAGCGACCTCTTCGCCTGCCACCGGAGGCTGCCGAGATCGCGCACCGGCGAACGCCGGAAGCAGGGCGGCGGCGCCGGTCAAGAGCAGCCACCGCCGGGTCGAGGTGAAGAAGGCTTCTTGCATGACAGGGGCCCCGAATGCGCAGCGATCCGCGCGCTGGTCGTCATGGTCGGCGCCGGCCGTGGCGGCGTCGAGAGCCTTCCGTCGAGGGACGAGTCCCCCGATCGGGCGAGTCGGCGAAGCGACGGGCCGCGGCTTGTGCGAGGGTGGCTTTCTATAATCGATCGATGCCTGCTCGCCGCGTCGCCTTTGCATTGAGCCCTCTGCACGCCCGCTCGAAGGAGAGTTCATTGCGCTCGACGCGACGGCGTGCATCGCCAACGGTGCCGTCATGAACCCCGATTTCGATCCACGCGAGATCGAGCAGCGCGCCCAGGCGGCGTGGGCGGCCGTCGACGCCTACCGTGTCGGCGAAGACGCGAAGCGGCCGAAGTTCTATGCCTGCTCGATGCTGCCCTACCCGAGCGGGCGGCTGCATATGGGCCATGTGCGCAACTACACGATCAACGACATGCTGGCACGGCATCTGCGCATGACCGGCATGAACGTACTCATGCCGATGGGCTGGGACGCCTTCGGCTTGCCCGCCGAGAACGCGGCCATGAAGAACAACGTGCCGCCGGCTAAGTGGACACGCGAGAACATCGCGGCCATGAAGGGGCAGATGCAGGCGATGGGCCTGGCCATCGACTGGAGCCGCGAGATCGCGACCTGCGATCCGAGCTACTACAAGTGGAACCAGTGGCTGTTTCTCAAGATGCTCGAAGCCGGCATCGCCGAGCGACGCACGCAGATCGTGAACTGGGATCCGGTCGATCAGACCGTCCTCGCCAACGAGCAAGTCGTCGAAGGCCGCGGCTGGCGTTCGGGGGCGATCGTCGAGAAGCGCGAGATCCCGGGCTACTACCTGAAGATCACGCGCTACGCCGACGAGCTGCTCGAGTGCGTTCGCTCGGGCCTGCCCGGTTGGCCCGAACGCGTCAAGACGATGCAGGAGAACTGGATCGGCAAGAGCGAAGGCGTCCGCTTTGCCTTTCCGCACCGCATTCGCGGCGCCGACGGCGCGCTGATCGGCGGCGGGCGCCTGTGGGTCTTCACGACGCGCGCCGACACGATCATGGGCGTGACGTTCTGCGCCGTCGCCCCCGAGCACGCGCTGGCGCTGCACGCGGCGGCGGCGCGTCCCGAGGTCGCCGCCTTTCTCGAAGCGTGCAAGGCTGGCGGCACAACGGAAGCCGAGCTCGCGACGCAGCAGAAGAAAGGCATCTTCACCGGCCTGCACGTCGAGCATCCGCTCAGCCACGAAGCGATTCCGCTCTGGGTCGGCAACTACGTGCTCATCAGCTACGGCGACGGCGCCGTGATGGGCGTGCCCGCCCACGACGAGCGCGATTTCGCCTTCGCCAAGCAGTACGGCATCGACCTGCTCCAGGTCATCCACGTCGACGGCAGGCATTTCACCTACGACCACTGGCAGGACTGGTACGCCGAGACCGACTGCGGCGTCACCATCAACTCCGACAACTACAGCGGCCTCGCCTACCAGACGGCGGTCGACGCGGTAGCGAAAGCGCTCGAGCATCGCGGCCTCGGCGGCAAGCACACGGCCTGGCGATTGCGCGACTGGAGCATCAGCCGGCAGCGCTACTGGGGCACGCCGATCCCGATCGTCCACTGCGATGCGTGCGGCGTCGTTCCCGTGCCGGAGAAGGATCTGCCCGTCGTCCTGCCCGAGGACCTGATTCCCGACGGCAGCGGCAATCCACTGGCCAAGAGCGCGGCGTTCCTGAATTGCGCATGCCCCGAATGCGGCAAGCCGGCGCGCCGCGAGACGGACACGATGGACACCTTCGTCGACAGCGCCTGGTATTTCATGCGCTACTGCGACCCGAACCTGCCCGATGCGATGGTCGGCGCGGGCACGAGGTACTGGATGCCGATGGACCAGTACATCGGCGGCGTCGAGCACGCCATCCTGCACCTGCTCTACGCGCGCTTCTGGACCAAGGTCATGCGCGACATGGGGCTGGTCGAGATCGACGAGCCGTTCACGCGCCTGCTGACCCAAGGCATGGTGCTCAACCACGTCTGGGCGCGGCAGACGCCGCAAGGCGGCATCGATTATTTTCCGCCGGAAGAGGTGACCCCCGTCGCCGACGGCGAAGGCCGGCCGAGCGAAGGCCGGCTCGCCGATGGCAGCGCGGTCGAGTACCGCGGCATGCTGAAGATGGGCAAGACCGAGCGCAACGGCGTCGATCCGCAGGAGCTGATCGATCGCTACGGGGCCGACACGGCTCGCCTCTTCGTGATGTTCGCGTCGCCCCCCGAGCAGACGCTCGACTGGAACAATGCCGGCGTCGAAGGCGCGAACCGGTTCCTGAAGCGCCTCTGGAAGTTCGCGGTGAGGCACGCCGAAGCGCTCGCCACGGCTGCGGGCCGCGCCAGCACCGGCACCTCGCCGCTGCGCCACGAGGTCCACACCGTGTTGCGCCAGGTGAGCTATGACTACGAGCGTATGCAATACAACACGGTCGTCTCCGGGACGATGAAGTTGCTCAATGCGCTCGAGGCGAATGCCAACGCCGAACCGGCGGCCCTGCGTGAAGGCTTCGGCCTGCTGCTGCGTACGCTCTACCCCGTCTGCCCACATACGACCTCGGCACTCTGGGGCGAGCTCGGCTACGAAGCCGAGTTCGGCTCGCTGCTCGACGCGCCTTGGCCGGCCGTCGACGAAGGCGCGCTGGTCCAGGCCGAGGTCGAGCTGATGCTGCAGATCAACGGCAAGCTGCGCGGCAGCATCAAGGTGCCGGCGGCGACCGGCAAGGCCGGCATCGAGGCGGCCGCGCTCGCGGCGCCGGAATTCGCGCGGTTCGCGCAGGGCGCCCAGGTGAAGCGGGTCATCGTCGTGCCGGGCCGCCTCGTCAACATCGTGCTCTGATGCCAGCGCGCCGCAGGCTCGTCTTCGCCTTCGCCGCCACGGCGTTGGCAGGCTGCGGCTTCGAGCTCAAGCGGCCACCGGAGCTTCGCTTCAAGACAATCCAGCTCACGGGCTTTCCGGCCCGCTCGCCGCTGGCTGCCGAGCTGAAGCGCGACATCGACGCGAGCACGACGACCAAGGTCGTCGACGCATTGAAGGACGCCGCCGTCGTGCTGCAGGCGCTCACCGACGAACGCGAGAAGAGCGTCGTCGCGACGACCGCGGCGGACCAGGTTCGCGAATACGAGCTGCGTTCGCGTTTCCGCTTCCAGCTGCGCACGGCGACGGGCAAGGAGCTCATCCCGGCGAGCGAGATCCTCCTCAAGCGCGAGCTCACCTATTCGGAGAGCGCGGCGCTCGCCAAGGAGCAGGAAGAAGCGTTTCTCTATCGCGCCATGCAAAGCGACATCGTCTCCCAGGTCCTGCGCCGGCTCGCGTCAGTGCAAGTGCTCTGATGCAGGTCAGGGGCGAAGCGCTCGCCAGGCACCTCGAGCGCGGGCTCGTTCCCGTCTACACGGTCTGGGGCGACGAGCCGCTGCTCGCTCAGGAGGCTTGCGATGCGATCCGCAGCGCCGCGCGTGCCGCCGGTTGCAGCGAGCGCCAGGTGCATACGGTCGCCGGTGCGTACTACGACTGGAGCAGCCTGCTCGGTGCGGCTCAGGCGCTGAGCCTCTTCGCCGACCGGCAGCTCGTCGAGATCCGCATCCCTTCGGGCAAGCCGGGCAAGGACGGGTCGGACGCGCTGCAGCGCTATTGCGAGGTGGCCATCGCCGGCGGCGGCCGCGACGTCATCACGCTCGTGCAATTGCCGCGTCTCGACGGCACGCAGCAAAAGAGCGGCTGGTTCGCCGCGCTCGATCGCGCCGGGCTCGCGGTGCGTGTCAACGCCGTCGAGCGCGCGGCGCTGCCGGCGTGGATCGCCCAGCGCATGGCGGCACAGCGTCAGGGTGTCGCTTCGGGGCCGCAAGGGCAGCGCACGCTCGCCTTCTTCGCCGACCGCGTCGAAGGCAATCTGCTCGCCGCGCATCAGGAAATCCAGAAGCTCGGGCTGCTCTATCCGCAAGGCGAACTGAGCTTCGAGCAGATCGAGGCAGCGGTGCTCAACGTCGCACGCTACGACGTCTTCAGGCTCGGCGAAGCCGTGCTCGCCGGCCAGACGGTACGGGCGCTGCGCATGCTCGAAGGGCTCGAGGCCGAGGGCGAAGCTGCCGTCCTCGTGCACTGGACACTGGCCGAAGACATCCGCGGCCTCAAGCGCGTGAAAGACGCGCTCGGCAGCGGCAAGCCCTTGCCGCTCGCCCTGCGCGAAGCGCGCGTCTGGGGCGCCAAGGAGCGGGTCTTCGAGCGTGCGCTGGCGCTTCTGAGCGACGCGGCGATCACGCATTTGCTCGAAGCCGCGCAGATCTGCGATGGCCTCGTCAAGGGCTTGAAGCATCCCGACTGGCCGCTCGATCCGTGGCAAGGATTGAAGCGCCTCGTCCTCATGCTCGTCGAGGAAACGTCTCGCGTCGGCGCTCGGCCTGCAGCGCGGCTTGCCTTGACCGCCTAGATCCTTTCCACAATCACGCCGTTTCGCAATGCTCGACGAGCAGCGTCAGGGCGCGAACGACCGAGACGGCGCGGACCGCAGCACGATCGCCCGCTGCCTGCAGCAAGGTCGGCTGCGCCGGGCGCCCGACCGAGGCGATCGCGATCCACACCGTGCCGACCGGCTTGGCGAGCGTGCCACCACCGGGCCCGGCGATGCCGGTGACGGCGACGGCGACACTGGCATGCGAGCGTGCCAGTGCGCCTTCGGCCATCGCGCAGGCGACTGCGGAACTCACGGCGCCATGTTCGGCAATGAGCTCTATCGGAACGCCGAGCAGTTCGGTCTTGGCCGCGTTCGAATAGGTGACGAAGCCGCGCTCGAACCAATCGCTCGATCCGGCCAGCGAGGTACATGCCGCGGCGACGAGGCCCCCCGTGCACGACTCCGCGGCCGCCAGGCTCGCACCGCGCGAGCGCAGCGCCGCAGCAAGCCGTACGACGAGCGCCGCGGATTCGCTCAGACGAATTTCCACAGCGCGATCACCAGCAATGTGCAGAGCGCGGCGACGAAATCGTCGAAGAGGATTCCGAAGCCCTGCGCCCAGCCGACGGGCCGGCCGCGGCGTTGCTTGAAGAGCTGATCGGCCCAGGCGACGGGGCCGGGCTTGGCCGCGTCGAAGACACGAAAAAGAGCGAAGGCGACCACCTGCGCCCAGAATCCCGACGGCGTCACGAGCCAGAGGACGAGCCAGAAGGCGACGACCTCGTCCCAGACGACGGACGACGGATCGGCCTGGGCGAGATGACGTGCCGTCACCGTGCAGGCCCACCAGCCGACAAGCGTCGCGACGACGAGAACGCTGCCCCGCGCCGTCTCGCCCATCGGCGGCTGCAGCGCGTCGAAGACGAACCAGGCCCAGAGCGTTCCGGCCGTGCCCGGAGCGACCCGCGACAGCCCGCTGCCGAAGCCGAGCGCAATGAGGTGCGCCGGATGCGAGAGCAAGAAGCGCCAGTCGGGCTTGCGGGCTGCGCCGAGGAAGGGCGGATTGACCGCCGGTTCGCGGTTCACGGCGCAGGCCCCACAGGGTCCCGGCGAAAGTGATCGAAGGACGCTGCGGGGCCGATCACTTCGCGCCCGGCGCCATCGACGAAACGAAGACCTGCACCGGCCTCGATCCGGCCGATGCGCGTCACTGCGGTTCCCGAAGTCGACGCTGCCGCGGCAACCGCCGACCGCCGATCGGCGGGAGCGGTGAAAACGAGTTCGTAGTCGTCGCCGCCGGCGAGAAGGCATTCGCGCTGCCAGGCTTCAGATTGCGCCGCAAGATCGGCGCTGCGCGGCAACGCATCGACGTCGACGACGCCGCCGACGCCCGAGCGACGCAGGATGTGACCGAGGTCCCCGGCCAGGCCGTCGGAGACGTCGATCGCGCTCGTCGCGACGCCGCGCAGCGCGATGCCGAGGTCGACGCGGGCCTGCGGTTCTTCCATGGCTCGCCGGACTCGAGCGAAAGCCTCTGACGATGCGGCGGCGTTGCCGCGAAAGACTTCGAGCGCCAACCGCGCGTCGCCGAGCGTGCCGCTGACGTAAAGCTCGTCGCCCGGCCGTGCACCCGAACGCAGCAGGGCGCCGCCGGCCGGCACTTCGCCGAAAACGGTGATCGCGATCGTGAGCGGCCCGCGCGTCGTATCGCCGCCGACGAGCTCGCAGCCATGGCGATCCGCGATGGCGTAGAGCCCGCGCGAGAACCCGGCGAGAAAGGACGGGTCGGCTTGCGGCAGGGCCAGCGCCAGTGTGAACGCGAGCGGCCGGGCACCGCAGGCGGCCAGGTCGCTGAGGTTGACGGCAAGCGCCTTGTGGCCGAGGCGGTCCGGCGCCACGGTCGAGAGGAAATGCCGGCCGTCGACCAGCATGTCGGTCGAGACGGCGAGATTCATTCCCTCTGCCGGCACGAGCAGCGCGCAGTCGTCGCCGACGCCGAGCACGGCGCGCCGCGCCGGCCGCGCGAAATAGCGCTCGATCAGCTCGAACTCGCCGAGATGGGCCATGGTCCAGGCGATCATAGGCGGCGCCCTGCGCCCGCCTCGGGAAATATCGGTGTCTCGGTGCGGCGCAGTCTGCAATGATGGACGACCGCGGTATCCGCGCCGCTTTTCGCCGAACGACCTCCGGCCGCGATAGACATGTCGACTTCCGAACAACGAGCCGCCGAACTGCGTCGCGCCGCGCTCGACTATCACGAGTTTCCGACGCCGGGCAAGGTCGCGATCGCGGCGACCAAGCAGCTCGTCAACCAGCACGATCTGGCGCTCGCCTATTCGCCGGGCGTCGCCGCGGCGTGCGAGGAGATCGCCGCCGATCCGGCGAACGCCTTTCGCTACACCTCGCGCGGCAACCTCGTCGCCGTCATCACCAACGGCACGGCGGTGCTGGGCCTCGGCGACATCGGTCCGCTCGCAGCCAAGCCGGTGATGGAAGGCAAGGCCGTTCTCTTCAAGAAGTTCGCCGGCATCGACGTCTTCGACATCGAGGTCAACGAGAAAGACCTCGACAAGCTGATCGATCTCATCGCCGCGCTGGAGCCGACCTTCGGCGGCATCAACCTCGAGGACATCAAGGCACCGGACTGCTTCTACGTCGAGCGCGCCCTGCGTTCGCGCATGAAGATCCCGGTCTTCCACGACGACCAGCACGGTACGGCAATCGTCGTCGGCGCCGGCGTGCTCAATGCCCTGAAGGTGAGCGACAAGAAGATCGACGACATCAAGCTCGTCACCTCCGGTGCCGGTGCCGCGGCGCTCGCCTGCCTCGGCCTGCTCGTCAAGCTCGGCCTGCCGCGCCAGAACATCTGGGTCACCGATCTCGCCGGCGTCGTCTACGAGGGCCGGACCGAGCTGATGGACGAGGACAAGATCGTCTACGCGCAGAAGACCTCGCAGCGCACGCTGGCCGAGGTGATGAAGGGCGCCGACATCTTTCTCGGCCTCTCCGCCGCCGGCGTGCTCAAGGCGGAGATGGTGGCGACGATGCGCGCCAACCCGATCATCTTCGCGCTCGCCAACCCGACGCCGGAGATCCTGCCCGAGGAGGTGCATGCGGTGCGCGACGACGCCATCGTCGCCACCGGCCGCACCGACTATCCGAACCAGATCAACAACGTCCTCTGCTTTCCCTACATCTTCCGCGGCGCGCTCGACTCGGGAGCGACGACGATCACCGCCGAGATGGAGATCGCCGCAGTGCACGCGATCGCCGAGCTGGCGCAGGCCGAGCAGAGCGAGGTGGTGACGGCGGCCTACGCGGGCGCGACGCCCAGTTTCGGCCGCGAGAACCTCATCCCCAAGCCTTTCGATCCGCGCCTCATGATGCGCATCGCGCCGGCGGTGGCCAAGGCTGCCGCAGAATCCGGCGTCGCCGCTCGACCGATCGCCAACCTCGACGCCTATCGCGAAAAGCTGCAGACCTTCGTCTACGCCTCGGGCGCGACGATGCGCCCGATCTACAGCATCGCCAAGGCGGCAAAGAAGAAGCGCATCGCCTTCGCCGAGGGCGAAGAGGAACGCGTCCTGCGCGCCGTGCAGGTGGTCGTCGACGAGAACCTGGCGCGGCCGACGCTGATCGGCCGGCCCGAAGTGATCGCCCAGCGGGTCACGAAATTCGGCCTGCGCCTCGTCGCTGAGCGCGACTACGACCTCGTCAACACCGAGAACGATCATCGCTTCCGCGCCTATTGGCAGACCTATCACCAACTGACGGCACGAAAAGGCGTGACCGCGCAGCTGGCCAAGATCGAGATGCGAAGGCGGCTGACGCTCATCGGCGCGATGCTTCTGAAGACCGGCGAAGTCGACGGCATGCTCTGCGGCACCTGGGGCACCACGGCGATGCATCTGCACTACATCGACCAGGTGATCGGGCTGCGCGAAGGCGCCAAGACCTACGCCTGCATGAACGGGCTCATCCTGCCGGGGCGCCAGCTCATGCTCGTCGACACCCACGTCAACTACGACCCGACCGCCGAGCAGCTGGCGGAGATCACGGTCATGGCCGCCGAGGAGATGATGCGCTTCGGCCTGCGGCCGAAGGCGGCGCTGCTCTCGCACAGCAACTACGGCTCGAGCAACCACCCCTCGGCCTTGAAGATGCGCGAGGCGCTGGCGATCCTTCAATCGCGTGCCGCGTGGCTCGAGGTGGACGGCGAGATGCACGGCGACACGGCGCTCGACGCCCACCATCGGCACGAAATCATGCCCGAGAGCCCCCTGACCGGCGAAGCCAACCTGCTCGTGCTTCCCAACATCGATGCGGCCAACATCGCCTACAACCTGCTGAAGACCGCCGCCGGCGGCGGCATCGCCATCGGCCCGGTCCTGCTCGGCGCGGCGCAGCCGGTGCACATCCTCACGCCTTCGGCGACGGTGCGGCGAATCATCAACATGACGGCGCTCGCTGTCGCCGACGCCAACGCGGGGCGTTGACCCGCAAAGCGCGCGCGGCCGCGTGACAATCAAAAATTCGAGCGTCCCCGTCTTCACGGTCACTTGCGCCGCGGCGGAGTATGCGCAAACTTAATCCCTATTTCTCATGCCCCAATATGTGGCAAAGACTTGAGGTTTTTGCCCCGCTTCGGTAACATCAATTCCTTCGTTGTTCAGGGATTTCCCGTGGTTTTGATGGGATGGCTGCGGCCTTGGCGGCCACTGCTCCGATGGGGGGCAGGCATTGGCATCGCAGGGCTGCTCGCAGTCGGCACCATACAGGCGCGGGAATCGGCGCCGTTTGCGGGATCGGTGCCTTTGGCGCATCTGCCGGCCGAAGCCCAAGCCGTTCATCGAGCCATCCACGCGGGCGGGCCCTTCGCCTATCCGAAGGACGGTGTGGTATTCGGCAACCGCGAGCGCTTGCTGCCGGCCGAGCCGCGCGGCTACTACCACGAATACACGGCGGCGGCGCCCGGAGCGCGCGACCGGGGGGGCCGGCGCATTGTCTGCGGCGGCCGGCCGCTCACGGCTCCGGCCGCCTGCTACTTCACGGGCGACCACTACGCCAGTTTCAGGCGCATCGTGCCATGAGCGTTGCAGAGAAATTTTTTGACCAGGAGGAACGCGACATGCTCTTGCAGACAGTCCGTCCAAACATCGTGCAGTCGATCCGGGCTTACCGCGTCGACGATCTGATGCAGGCGGCGCACCACGCCGATCAGCATTTCTTGTATGCCAATCTGACGGCGGCGCAATCGAAGCAGGAGGTGCTCGAAGATATCGCCGAAGCCTTCCTCTTCCCGACGCACTTTGGCAAGAATCTCGACGCCCTCTACGACTGCATGACCGATCTGGTGCAAAAGGCCGGCTCCCAACCCGGCTTCGTGGTCGTGCTCGAGCAGCTTCCCGACAATCCGCGTTTCGACCGCGAGGCGCGCGAGCAGTTGCTCGACGTGTTCCGCGACGCGGCCGACTTCTGGGCGGAGCGCAAAGTCCCGTTCCGATGCTTCTATTCTTTTCAGTAGCCCGCTCCCTGGAATTCGGGTCATGGGAGCGGGCTACGGATGTGGCCCCTGGAGTCAACGGCAATACCGACAAGCCGGTGAAAGCGGCGGCGAAGACGGCGGCAAACAGCAGCTTCGGCGCCAACATGCCGCTCATGAGCAGCGCCTTCGATACGGCGATGTGGCTGAGCGCGGCGTAAGCCGCGCGAGCGATTTTCGTCGCGGCCTGAGCCGCGAACCAGTGCTCGCCGGGCCGCCTAGAGCGAAGCGGCGAGGCGCAGGTATTCTTCGACCGGCACCTCTTCGGCCCGCCGCTGCACGTCGAAGTCGATACTCGGGGCACGTGGCTCGAGCCAGCGGCCGAGGGTGTGACGCAGGAGCTTGCGCCGCTGCGAAAAGGCGACCCTGACCATCTCGCCGAGCACAGCGGCGTCGACGCCCGGCACGGCCGGCTTGGGCATCATTCGGACGACGGCCGATTCCACCTTCGGTGGCGGCTCGAACGCCAGCGGCGACACGTCGAGCACAGGCTCGATCGCATAGCGCCATTGCAGCATGACGCTGAGGCGACCGTAGGACTTGCCGCCGGGCGCGGCACCCATGCGCTCGGCGACTTCCTTCTGCAGCATCACGTGCTGATCGGCGATGTCGTCGATAGCCCCCAGCAAATGAAAGAGGATGGGCGTCGAGATGTTGTAGGGCAGGTTGCCGACGATGCGCAGCTTCGCGCCGCCATGCGCTGCGGCGAGCGCGGCGAAATCGACCCGTAGGACGTCGGCCTCGATCACCTCGAGCCCCGGCGCTCGACGCAGGCGCGCAGCCAGATCGCGGTCCAGTTCGATCACGGTCAGAGCGCCGCATCGTTGCAGGAGCGGGCGCGTGATCGCGCCCAGCCCCGGACCGATCTCGACGAGCGTCTCGCCCGGCTTCGGCGCAACCGCGGCGACGATCGCGGCGATCACGGCCTCGTCGACGAGAAAATGCTGGCCGAAGCGCTTCCTGGGGCGATGGGTCACTAGGGCCTGTTGGCGCTACCGGAGGGCGTCGGCTATTGCGGCGGGTCGCGCAGCTCGATGTAGGCTTGGCCGTGCAGATCGCGCAGCCAGTCGACGTACGCGTCTTCGAACTTCTTCTCGCGCAGGATATTGCGGGCCTGCTCGCGTTGCTGCTTGCGATCGAGCGTGGTCTCCCGGCGCTCGACGAGCTGAATGAGATGGATACCGAAGCGCGTGACGACCGGGTCCGAGATGCCGCCGACGTCCAGGCGGGAGATCGCGTCTTCGAACTCGGGCACGAACTGTCCGGCCGAGGTCCAGCCCAGATCGCCGCCCTGCGCGGCGCTGCTATCTTCCGAGTTCACACGCGCCAGCTGCTCGAAAGTGGTCTTGCCGGTCAGGATGTCGCGCTTGAACTGCTCGAGACGGCGGGTCGCCGCCTCGGCCGTCAGCTCGGCCGACAGCCGCAGCAGGATGTGCCGGGTGTGAACCTGCTGCACCGTGAACGCACCGATGTCCTTGCGGTCGACGAGCTTCAGCACGTGAAAACCGGCACCGCTACGCAGCAGGTCCGGGGCGATGTCGCCGACCTTGAGAAGATGCACCGCCTTCACGAACACATCGGGCAGGCGGTCCGCGGCACGCATTCCGACCTCGCCGCCCTTGGCGCGGTTGCCGTCGTCCGAAATTTCGCGCGCCACGGTGGCGAAGTCCTCACCGCCGCGGACGCGCCGCAACGCGGCAAGCGCCCGCTCGCGCCGCTCGGAGACGACAGCGATGCTGGCCCCGTCGGGAACGCTGATGAGGATCTGCGCGATGTCGTACTGAGCGCCGGCGCCGNNAGCATCTTGTCCTTCACGTTATCGCGGAACTTGACGAATTCGACGCCTTCGCTGCGCAGGCGATCGCGCAGTTGCGGCAGCGTCAGCTGGTTCTGCGCCGCGATGTTGGCGACGGCGCGGTCGAGCTCCGTTTCGTCGATGCGAACGCCGCTGTCGCGCGCGTTGGTCACGAGCACGCGCTCGTCGATGAGCGTATCGAGCACCTGCTGGCGCAGCACACCGGCCGGCGGCAGCGGCGTGTGCGAGCGCGACGCATCGTCGCGAACCTGCGCGATGCGCTGCTCCAACTCGGCCGCGGTCACGACTTCCTGGTTCACGACAGCGACGATGTAGTCGCCGCCCTGCGCGAACGCACGACCGGCGGCGAGGCCCAGCACCAGGGCGGCCAGCGCGATGCGCCGGGCGAAGCGTGAATCAGTCATACGGCGTGAAAGGGGTGTCCGTCTGGCGCTCGTCGCGCAGCAATTGATAACCTGGAATATTGTCCTTCAAGACGTGCAACGGATTGGACCCCAGCCGCGACAAGCCGACCAACTCGAGCTGCAGCAGCAAACTCGTCGTCGCTTCGCTTCGCCCGGTCGAGAGCCGCTCGACGACGATGCGTCCGATCCAGCAGCCCGCGTCGTACTCCAGACCGACGATCGAATCGGTGAACCGGCTGTCGCGCGTGCTGTAGTTGACCCGGCCGACGCTGTAAAGCGTTCCGCCGCAACCCCCGCCGCCCGCCGGCCGATCGCTGCGATCGTTGTTCTGAGCCCGTCCATAGACCGGCCATTGCCAGCCGAGTTCAACCTGTTCCGACAATCCCCGCTGCAGCCGGTAGTTGAAGCTGACGGTTCGAAAGGTCCCCGGCGAATAGCGAAAGCCCGCGAGCGACTGCTCGATTCGCCGGCTGTCCGGGTTGTATTGGGCGTCCGCGTCGAAGTTCCAGTGCGGCACCAGCGAGGTCGAGCCGAGAACGAGGATGTCGGAAAAGCGCTGCGTGAGCGGCGGCCCGTCCGGGGTGACGAGCTGGTCGCGAAACAGATAGCGCTGCGCGATGCCCAGGCGCAGCGCTTCGACCCCGGTCACGGGATCGAGCACGCGCGTCGTGACTCCCGCCGTCACCTGGTGCGAATCGGAGACGCGGTCGACGCCCGAGAACGAGTTCTCGGTGAAGATCGAGTCGAAGTTGAAATCCTTGGCGAAGGCGTCGAAATTCGGCAGATTGTCCTGGCGGCGATACGGAGTGTCGACGTAGAAGAGGCGCGGCTCGAGCGTCTGGCGCACGGCGTGGCCGAAGAGGTTCGTCTCGCGCTCGAGCGTCCAGGCGCTGTCGAGGCTCAGCGTCGGGATGACGCGCGAGGCGCTGCGCCGCCCGTCGGCGAGCGGCTCGTCGAGCGAGTACGAAGCCGCGTTGAACGACAGCTTCGGCGTCAGCGTCCAGCCCGGCGAATAGAACGGCCGGCTGATGCTGCCGAGGGCGTGCAGCCGGATGCCGGTCTGCCGCGGGGTCTGGTAGGTGTCGTCGGGATTCGAGAAGCGGTTGAACTCGGTCTCGAAACCGACCTCGAAGCCGTGGCTCCAGGGCGCCGCGTAGCGGGCGCCGATCTGCGGCAGGCGCTCGTAGGGAGACGGGACAATGCGGGTCGTCGGATCGACCGTCTGCAGCAGCTGCCAGCGCTCGATGCGCGCGTAGGTCGACCAGTCGCCGAAGGGCCGCGCCACCTGCAGATCCGTCTGCAGGAGGCGCGGCGTCGTCGTCTTCAGCTCGTCGGGAAAGTCCTTCCAGTAGTCGTCGTCGGAAACGCGCAGGACATGCGCTTGGGCATACATGCCCAAAGGGAGCGACCCCTCGTGAGCGAACCGCAGCGAATAGCGCGAGCGCCCGACGGTGTTGTCGTGCGGCAGGAGCTTGACGTCGGCCTCGCCAAAATAGTCGGGCTCGAGATAGCGCAATTCGGTGTCGAGTCCGGGGCCGCGGCGCAGGCTGTCGGATGCGGTGAAGGTGGCATCGCGATTCGGCGCGATGTCCCAGTAGTACGGAATCTCCGTCTGGACGCCGCTGCGGCTGTCGAGGCCGATGCTCGGCGGCAGGAAGCCCGACTTGCGTTCGTCGTTGAGGGGAAAGCTCAGCGTCGGTGAAGCGAGGATGGGGACGCCGTAGAAGCGCAACACGGCGTCTTTGGCGATGCCCTCGTTGGTCTCGTTGTCGATACGGATGCTCGACGCCCTGAGGATCCACGCCGGCTCCTGCTCCTTGTCACTGCTCGTGCAACTCGAATAGGTCGCGTCCAGAGCGACGGCGCGCTGGTCGTCGATGAACTCGATGCGCCCCGCCTTGCCGCCGGCGCCGGTACGTGCGAAGCGATAGGTCGGGGTCTGGAAGAAACCTTCGAAGCGTTCGACCTTCAGTTGCAGCTCCGGCCCCGAGAAGACGTTGCCGTCACGGCTGACGACGACATGTCCGCTCGCCCGGGCCTGATCGTCAGCCTGGTCGTAGGTCAGGCGATCGGCGCGAATGATGACCGAGCCGCGCCGGAATTCGACGTCGCCGACGGCTTCGGCGTCGAGGTCGGGGCGGCCGTGGATTTCCCGGGCGCGCAGGATGATGGGAAGCTGTCGGCCCGCCTCGCCGCGCGGCGGCGTCTGCAAGGCGGGCGTCTCGCGCAGTTCGATGCCCGAGGCCGCACTCGCCGGTGAGCCGGCCGCGGCCGGCGCGCTCGCCTGGGCGAAGCCGGCCTGCGCACCAGCGACCGACAAGACGAGGACGATCGCTTGCAGCAGCGCGCGCGTGGCCCAGCGCCGTATCGCCCCGCCTTGAACAGGGCATGCCGCTTGAATCCGGAGAGCTTGGCGAGTGGCTTGACGCACGAGGCGACTGCTGAGCGCGGGCTGAAGCGCCAAGAGGCGCGAAGCCGGCTTCCGCGAGCGGACGCTGCCGGACGAGGACGATGCCGACCTGCCGAGCGAGCAGGCATCGATTTGTAGAATCGATTATCCACGAGGCTCGCGCGTCCGCACCTCGCACGCCCGCCCCTTTGCCCGTGAGTCGAATTCCTTCAGCTGCTCCGATCGTTTGGGCCGACCCGGCGCGCGAAGCCATGTTCGCGGCATGGCTCGGCGACGTGGCGGCGCGACGAGGCCTCGTCGCGCCGTCGCTGCGTCTGGCCTCGAGCGATGCGAGCTTTCGCCGCTACCTGCGCGCCGATCTCGCCGCCGGTGGCAGCGTCATCGTCATGGATGCGCCGCCGCCGCACGAAGACGTGCGGCCTTTCGTCCACGTCGCCGGATTGATCGAGCGCGCCGGCCTGCACGCGCCGCGCGTCCTCGAGGCCGATGCGGCGCACGGCTTCCTGCTGCTCGACGATCTCGGCAACGAGCCCTATCTGGGCGCCTTGCAGGATGCGCAAATGCGCGGCGACGCCAGGCGCGCCGATGCGCTGATGCGCGACGCGATTGCCGCGCTCATCGTCTGGCAGCGCGACGTCGCCGCCGATGCGCTGCCGCCCTACGACGACGCGCTGCTGCGCCGCGAGCTCGCGCTTTTTGCCGAATGGTGCGTGGCGCGCGAGTGCAAAGCCGTCTGGTCGGAGGCCCAAGCGGCGACGTGGCTCCAGGCCTGCGACCTGCTCGTCGCCGATGCGCTCGCCCAACCGCGGGTCGCGGTGCATCGCGACTGGATGCCGCGAAACCTCATGGTCGCCGAGCCCAACCCCGGCATCCTCGACTTTCAGGACGCGGTGCGTGGCCCGATCGCCTACGACGTCGCCTCGTTGCTGCGCGACGCCTTCCTCTCGTGGGACGAAGAGCAGGAGATCGATTGGGCGGTACGCTTTTGGCAGGCGGCGAAAAAGGCCGGCCTTCCGGTCCGGGCCGATTTCGCCGAATTCTGGCGCGAGCTCGAATGGATCGGGCTGCAGCGCCACCTGAAGGTGCTCGGCATCTTCTCGCGCCTGAAGCATCGCGACGGCAAGCCGGCATACAGCGAAGACCTGCCGCGCTTTTTCGCCTATGCGCACAAGGTCGCGTCGCGCTATTCGGCGCTGCGCCCGCTGGCGCGATTGCTCGAGCCCTTGATGGGCGCGACGCACATCGACGCCTTCTACTGACGGGCGGGCGGTCAAGATGTTCAGCTACTTCGAGAGCCGGATCCGGCCGACGGTCGTGCCCACGGCGGCGCCGCCGCAAGGGCTGGTCGCCTTCTACTGGCACTTCGTGCGCCAGACGCGCAGCCTCTACGCCGCGATGTTCGCCACCGGGCTTGTCGTTGCCCTGATCGACACCTCGATCCCGGTGTTCATCGGCTGGCTCGTCGGCCTGATGCAGGCGAGCGATCGCGCCGCGGCGTTCGCCCATGCGCTGCCGGCACTCGTCGCCATGGGCCTGCTCGTCCTGATCGGTCGGCCGCTGGCGCTTCTGGCCGACAGCCTCGTGCGCAACAACGCCGTCGTGCCCGGCGCGACGAGCCTGATCCGCTGGCAGAGCCACTGGCACGTCGTGCGGCAGAGCTGGCCGTTCTTCCAGAACGACTTCGCCGGCCGTATCGCCAACCGCGTCATGCAGACGGGCAACGCCGTGCGCGAGTGCGTCGTCTCGAGCATCCGGGCCATCTGGTACATCGCCATCTATGGCGTCAGCGCGCTCATCCTGATGAGCTTTGCCGACTGGCGCCTTGCCGTGCCGACGGCCCTCTGGTCGGCCAGCTACGTGTTCTTCCTCGCCTTCTACGTGCCACGCATGCGCGACCTGGCCAAGATCTCGTCGGAAGTGCGCTCGCACGTCATGGGCCGCGTCGTCGACAGCTACACCAACATCCTGACGGTGAAGCTCTTTGCCCGGGCCTGCGATGAAGATGCCTACGTGCGCGAGGTGATCGACCAGCACACCGGCGCCATCGCCGCGCACATGCGCCTGATCACGCGCTTCATGGCGACGCTGGCGATCATGAACGCGCTGCTGCTCGTCTCGACCGCGGCGATCGGCATCGTCCTCTGGAGCCGCGGCTCGGTCAGCGCCGGCATCGTCGCCACGGCGCTGCCGCTGGCCTGGCAGATCGCCAACGTCTCGGGCTGGGTGAGCTGGGAAGTGACGGGGATCTTCGAGAACATCGGCATCGTCCAGGAAGGCATGGAGACGATCGCCGTGCCGCATTCGCTCGTCGACAAGGCCGGAGCGCAGGACATCGAGGTGCCGCACGGCCAGATCCGCATCGAGCACCTCACGTTCACCTACGGCCGCGACGACGGCCGACGCGTCCTCGACGACCTGAACCTCACCATCGCGCCGGGCCAGCGCGTCGGCCTCGTCGGCCGCTCGGGCGCCGGCAAGTCGACGCTGGTCAACCTGCTGCTGCGCTTTCACGAAGTCGAGCAAGGCTCGATCCGCATCGACGGCCACGACATCGGCCATGCGACGCAGGAAAGCCTGCGCGCGGCGATCGGCATGGTGACGCAGGACACCTCGCTCCTGCACCGCTCGATCGCCGCCAACATCGCCTACGGCCGGCCGGGCGCGACGCCGGCGCAGATCGAGGCGGCGGCGCGGCAGGCGCAGGCCCACGACTTCATCGTCGATCTCGCCGACTGGAAAGGGCGAACCGGCTACGACGCGCACGTCGGCGAGCGCGGCGTCAAGCTCTCGGGTGGCCAGCGGCAGCGCATAGCCCTGGCACGGGTGATCCTGAAGGACGCGCCCATCCTCATCCTCGACGAAGCGACCTCGGCCCTCGACAGCGAGGTCGAGCTCGCGATCCAGGAGCAGCTGGCGACGCTCATGCAGGGCAAGACCGTGATCGCCATCGCGCACCGGCTCTCGACGATCGCCCGCATGGATCGCCTCGTCGTCCTCGACCAGGGCCGCATCGTCGAGCAGGGAACGCACGATCAGCTGCTGCGCCTCGGCGGCCACTACGCGCTCCTCTGGAGGCATCAGTCGGGCGGCTTCCTGCCCGACCAGGGCACGGGCGAAGGCCTGCCCGGGCATGTCAGCGTCGACCTCGAGACCATTGCCGATGCCGAAGCGAGCGCGCCGACCCGAACCGCCGGGCTGCCGGTGCCGGGTGCGCCCGAAGAGCCGACACCGGCGACGCGCTGACGGCGCCCGAGCGATGCTTCGCCTCACCGAACTGCGCCTGCCGCTCGCCCATGCCGAGGCCGAGCTGCGCGCCGCGGTGCTCGCCCGGCTCGGCATCAGCGCTGCGGCGCTGCGCGATTTCACGGTCTATCGCCGCGGCTACGACGCCCGCAAGAAGAGCGCGATCGTCCTCGTCTACACGGTCGACTGCGAGCTCGACGACGAAGCCGCCGTCCTGGCTGCGCATGCGGCCGATCCGCATCTGCGGCCGGCGCCCGACATGACGTATCGCTTCGTTGCCCGCGCCCCGGCCGATAGCGCCCGGCGACCGCGGCCGATCGTCGTCGGCTTCGGGCCGTGCGGCCTGTTCGCCGCCCTCGTCCTGGCGCAGATGGGCTTTCGGCCGATCGTGCTCGAGCGCGGCAAGGCGGTGCGCGAACGAACGAAGGACACCTGGGGGCTCTGGCGGCGCGGCGTCCTCGATCCGGAATCGAACGTCCAGTTCGGCGAAGGCGGCGCCGGCACCTTCTCCGATGGCAAACTGTGGAGCCAGATCAGCGACCCGCGCCACCTGACGCGCAAGGTGCTCGACGAATTCGTCAAGGCCGGCGCACCGGAAGAGATTCTTTACGTCGCCAAGCCGCACATCGGCACTTTCCGGCTCGTCGGCGTGGTCGAAAAGATGCGCGCCACGATCGAAGGGCTCGGTGGCGAGATCCGCTTCGGTCACCGGCTCGTCGATCTGAAGATCGAAGGCGGCCGCCTTCGTGCTGTCACCGTCGCCAGTGCGGCGCATCCGGGCGGCGAGGAACTCAAGGCGCAACACGTCGTGCTGGCACTCGGCCACAGCGCCCGCGACACGTTCGAGATGTTGCATGCGCGCGGCGTCTACATCGAAGCGAAGCCTTTTTCCATCGGCTTTCGGATCGAGCACCCTCAGTCGCTGATCGACCGGGCGCGCTTCGGTGCGAACGCCGGCCATCCGCTGCTCGGCGCCGCCGACTACCGGCTCGTGCACCACGCGAGCAACGGCCGATCGGTCTATAGTTTTTGCATGTGCCCGGGTGGCACGGTGGTGGCCGCGACCTCGGAGCCGAACTGCGTGGTCACCAACGGCATGAGCCAGTACTCGCGCAACGAGCGCAACGCGAACGCCGGCATCGTCGTCGGCATCACGCCGCAGGACTATCGGCAGGACGGGCGCGCCGACGGGCCGGTGAACCCACTCGACGGCATCGCGTTCCAGCGTCAATGGGAATTGCGCGCGTACGAGCTCGGCGGCGGCGGCTACGAAGCGCCCGCGCAGCGTGTCGAAGACTTCCTCGCCGGCCGCCCTTCGACCGCGTTCGGCAGCGTCATGCCCTCGTACCGGCCGGGCGTGCGCCCCACCGATCTCGGGGCGGCCGACCGCGCCGGCCTGCCGGCCTACGCGATCGCCGCGATCCGCGAAGCGCTGCCTTCGTTCGAGCGCCAGATCAAGGGCTACGCCATGGCCGACGCGGTGCTCACCGGGGTCGAGACGCGCACCTCGTCGCCGCTGCGCCTGACGCGCCGGCCGGACTTCCAGAGCCTGAACGTGGCAGGCCTGTACCCGGCCGGGGAAGGCGCGGGCTACGCCGGCGGCATCATGTCGGCCGCTGTCGACGGGATCGAGGTGGCGGAGGCGATCGCAAGCGAGCCGCTCGACGGGCCTGCTGCCGCCGGCTGAGTCCCGGTGGCCGGCCCCGAAGGCGGCGACGGACTGGCGGCGCAACCGAAGGGCTCGGGCGTGGCGGCGATGCGGGTCGTTCGCCGGCGACCCCCTGTTCACGGGGTATACGGGAATCGCGGCGCCGATACTCTTACAGGGCCGGTTACCTTGAGTCACATCGGTAGCCGACCGGATCAAGCCCTTCGCCAATCAAAGGAACAGAATCATGAACATGCCCAAGAAGCTCTTGCTGGGCGCAGGGGCGGTGCTGCTGGCCACACAGGCATTTGCCCTACCCTGCCCGCCCGGGAACCCGCCCACCAACTGCGCGCCGCCGACGGGCGCCATCCTGGACTTGAACGGGACTCCCGTCCCGCACCAGTACACGCAATACTTCACGAGCTTCGTCGCGACTGGCACGACGACCAACCTCAGCTTCGCCTTCCGCGAGGATCCCGCGTTCCTTTACCTTGACGATGTGTCCGTGACCACGGGCGTCAGTTCGAACCTGTTGCTGAATCCGGGATTCGAGCTCGGTCCGGTCGGTGCAAACGGGCCGACGGATTGGACGTTCCTCAACTCCTTCGGAGCCACCTTCGCCGGGGTGGTGTCAAACGTGGGGGCGCATTCGGGAACTAACGCCTATTACGACGGTGCGGTGCAGGCCTATGACGGCATCACCCAGGGCATCGCGACGATCATCGGCGATACCTACAACGTCAGTTTCTGGCTCAATGACAATGGCGGGTTGACCACCTTCAGCCGACTCAGCACCAATGGCAATGTGACCGGTACCGGTGGCAACGGGATCGATTTGCTGGTGTATGGGGGCGCGATTCCGACGCTTCCGCCCATCCCCGAGCCCCCGTTGTATGTCTTGATGGGCGTTGGCCTTGCCACGATCGGCTGGCTGCGCCGCCGCCGCCAGGCAAGATAGCCCGTCTTTCCCGGTT
>PLZH01000178.1 GCA_003152055.1 Burkholderiales bacterium | reverse complement strand
GCAGGGCAGCAGGGCAGCAGGAGTCAGCCAAGAGCCAATGGTGACAAGCGGAATCAGCTGCGCTGAAACGACCACCGAAGTGGCTCAAAAGGCTTGGCAGAAGAGGTAGTCCGCGCTATCACCGGCATCAAGCATTGGCTGTGATTCAGCACGATGTGCTCGACGTGCTGGTGCAAAGTCGACGCGACAAGGATGCAGCCGAGCATTGCGCAAGCTGCTGAACAAGCACGGCCGCGCCTCACGCGTGCCGACACCGACAGGCTCAAAAAGCTACACGGCCGCAAACAATGGGAATTTGCCTAGCTCTCAAAGAAAAGCGAAGGACGACGTCCTGTCATTTAGGGGGAAAGATCATCGGTGGTGCGCCTCCCCAGCTCGTCCAGCCCCAGCGCGCCGACCTTCCGAGGGCCGACCTTTCGAGGGCCGCCCGCGATCACCACCCCAGGATCCGCCGCCACCATAGACCACCACCGGAGGCGGGGCATAGTAGGGATCAGGCTGATAAACCACCGGTGGAGCATAGGCACCGAAGCCGAAAAAAGGCAGGTTGATGCCGATGTCCACCCTAGCAGATGCGGGCGATGCTGTGGTAAGCGCAAGGGCGCCAAACACAAGAGAGACAATTCCTTGCTTCATGATGGATCCTTAGATTGCAGCCGTGCGGCAAACACTACCGCGCGAGGCTCAGAAGAGCTTGGGTGCTCTCACTTTTTTCCATGAACTCGTTGAGAGAAAACGTCGTTGGCCACCTTCTTTTGATCGTCAGACATCGCGGCATACAAGGGGGCAAACGCTCCGGAGAGCCTCTTGACGCCGTCGGCATGCGACTGGGCGATATCTGCATAGGCATTCAGGTCTTCGACCGCAGTCGCCGTTTTTATGATTGCCTGGCGCTTGCCGATCGCCGCGTCAAGTTCGCTGGCGGTTTCGCGCATCGTCTGGGCGACAGCGTCCCACTGAGATTCTTCGGCCGAAGTGATCTTGAGCCTTGCGCGCAAATCCTTGATGTGCCGCTCAACCTTCACATCAACTTTGGCATTCGGCGGTGCTGTTACTGATGTCGTGGCAGCGCGAGATGGCGCGATAGCTGCAGGTAGGACCGCCGACTGCGCGTATGCGCCGCCGATGAGAAACGTCGATGTGAGTAATGCGACAACTGTCTTCATAAGTAATAGTCCGACGAGGGCCATTCNNGGACGGTAGTCGTCGGACTATTACCTTCATAATGATCTCCGCAAGAGATGGTGGATTGCTTCGAATTTGTGCAAATGAGTGTCACGCTTCGTTTTTGACTCTCGACACGCTGCACGCACGATGGGTGGGATCTTTGCGATTGCTGGAGGTGCAATACAGTATCCACATGCTTTATCCGATCACCGATGGATAGCTCCCGTCTGTGCGGTGACACACACTTCGCGGCATCAATGTCAAGATAGGTTCACTGCGCGCTCATGTAGCGCCCACTCATGGACAATGGACCCGTACGCGATGACCTACTGATCCTCGATGATTATTTTTGGGGTAGGAGGTAGTACCCCCGTCAGCTTTCCGTCACCGAGGGAAGACCGGTGCTGGGGCCTGTGACAACTTTGCTTCGTTCTACGCCAGGACATGACGGTTGTGCGGCCGGTGCCCGAGCCGTCGACGTACATCCTCATGGGATTCGGCCTGTTCGGCACCTTCGCGGTCGCACGCCGCCGGCCGCGCCACGGACGACGCTCCGCACCGGGGGTTGCGTTCGCCTGACTGTCGGCGGCCTAGGCGCGCGTTCCAGCGGCGCCTGAAGCGGCGTCTGTGGGATCGCGCCGCATCGGCATCATCGTCTTGCACTTCGGATAGCTGCGGCAACCCCAGAATGGCTTGCCGCTCTCGTGCGCGGTTCGCTCCACGAGCTTGAGCCCGCAACTCGCGCAAGTCGGCCGCCAGTATTCGCCATAGAGGGCCACACGCAGCAATTCTTGCTGCTGCTTCGGATCGCGACTCCCGATCAGCGCGAGCAAGCTGTACGTGTCGTGCAGCATGATGCCGTTGTCCTTGGCGAAGGCGCGGGCATCGGCGGTATAGCGCGAGGTCGCCACGAACTGGCCGCGTGCGATGCCGTGCGCCGCCATCACGCCGCGCAGCTCGCGCACCGGCTTGACGCCTACCTTCCACACCGTCCAGTGCTTGCACTGGACGATGCTAACCGCGGCGCCGCCGCGGTTCTTCGAATGCAGCCAGATGTCGATCCCGCCGTCGGCGCCGCACGGTTGCGAGCGCGTCTCGAACCCGGCCTGCGCGAAGAGCGCTTCCACGACAGTCTCGAAGCGGCGCCATTCGATGATGTCGAACACTTCGGCGCACCACACCTCGGGCGGCTCGGGGCGCGTCGAATGCTCGGGCTCGCGCTGGGGCTGTCGCGGAGAAGCGTGGACGGCGCGCTCGATGATGGCACCTCGCGACCAACGCTCGCCGATGTTGAGATCCGGTGTCTGGCCCTGCGGCCCTTGTCTCCACGCCATGAGACGCCTCCTGCACTGGGAAGCGCATCGTAGAAAACGGCGGCTGCTCGTGGCACACGGCTCGTGCGCATGGACGTGACTTCCGCACGCCGCGGCACGCTGCGGTTTGTCACACGTGCGTCGCTGGTCTGTCGCAACGGAGCATGGCGGGCACCGCAGCGCGAGATAGGGCGACGAGGGCCTCGGCAACGCCTTCAGGCGCCGACGACTCGCGGCTGCCGAGCCACTGCACGGCGAGCGCGATCTGTAACTCGGCGATCGTCACTGAGACGAGCGCGAACGGAAGCAGCGGGCAGGCGGGAAGGCGTCGTGCCAATGCCGAGAGGTCGACCTCGACCAGAAGTGGAGAAGCTGCCGCAGGTCAGTGTCGACGCCGCGGCCGACGCCGGCCGCGATCACGAGCGCGTCCACCTCGCTGTCGGACTGCGTGCTCGACGGCGTCGCGAGCCGCAGAACGCGATTGGGGCGGGCATCACCGGAATCGCGTGGAATGCTCAAGGATTGCCCGAGCATGACGCGAATCGATGCTTGAGCAATGCGGGAGAGAGGAGCAGCCTCGCAGGTTTTGCACGCTCTCCTGAGTGTGTCGATAAAAGTGTCACCGAAAACGGCCATGTCAGAGGAGGATCACACTCCTGAAGCAGTGACACATTTATTCGTTCTACGCCAAGCCCACCAAGCGAGCCCTCCATGCGTTTTTCAATTTTGCTGCGATATTCTGCGCTTGGGGCATCCTGTCTCCTGTTTGCGCTGATGCAAGGCTGCGTGCTTTTGGCACCGCAGGGCGCTTCTGTCAAGGACTACGCACTCGTCGATCGGGTCATGATCGGCGGCCCGGCAGGCTGGGACTTCATCACGTTTGATACGGCGCGCCAGAGGCTGTTCATCTCGCGCGCCGATCGAGTGCAGGTTTGGAGTCCTGAGAGCAAGAACCTCGTGGGAGAGATCGCCGGCACGGCCGGTGTCCATGGCGTCGCGCTTGCGCAAGACTTGCAGCGAGGTTTCACGACCAACGGGCGCGCCAACAGCGTCAGCGTCTTCAGACTCGACGACCTGCGAGTCACTGACACCATCACCATTCCCGGCGCAAACCCCGATGCGCTCTTGTATGAGCCTCGCTTCAAGCGGGTCTATACATTCAACGGCCGAAGTGGCGACGCGACCGTCATCGATGCCGTCACTTTGAAGGTGCTGACCAACATCGCGCTTGGCGGCAAGCCCGAAGTGGCCGTCAGCGACGGTGCCGGCCATGTCTTCGTGAACATCGAGGACACGTCCGAGATGCTCGTGATTGATGAAACCGCAAACAAGGTGCAAGCGAGGTGGTCGCTGAGCCCATGTTCGGAACCCACCGGACTAGCGATCGATGTTGCGCACAAGCGCCTGTTTTCCGTCTGTGCCAACAACAAGATGGTCATCATCGACGCAGTCACCGGACGCGTCGTCACCGATGTCGCAATCGGCGCCGAGCCCGATAGCGCGGCGTTCGATGCGGAACTGGGCTTGGCGTTCAGCTCGAACGGCGACGGCTCCCTGACCGTGGTTCATGAAGTTGACCCAGAGCATTTCTCCGTCGTGGCAAACGTGCCGACACAGGCCCGAGCACGCACCATGTCACTCGACCCTGTGTCGCATCGCATCTATCTTGTAACAGCTGTTTTCGGTCCTACGCCCGAGGCGACCAGCACGAATCCCAAGCCGAGGCCACCGATGCTTCCCGACAGTTTCTCAGTCCTGGTGTTGGCTCCGAAGTGACAAACGCCTTGTCCTGACAGGGCGAGTTTACGGAGGTGGCGCATGCAGGCCGCTCCTTTTGCACGCTCTCCTAGTCCCGCTCTTCGACTGTCGGCTCGGCGATGACCGGAACCGCAGAGGAAAGCGCGCGCGGGGGCGGCACGTTTTCGACGTAGAAGAATTCCTGGCTGCCTGAAGAGGGGTGAGCCGGGTCATAGGGCCGAACAGCCACGATCCCGGACGGCCGCCGCAGCGGCTCTTCGGGCGAACCCTCCAGCGCGGTCGCCATGTACGTGTCCATATCGGCAGAGCGGCGAGGCCTCCGACTTCGCCCTTGCCGAGACTGCGAGGCGTATCGAAGCCGATCCAGCTGACCGCGCCCGGACAGGCGTGAAACCGCAAAACCACGCGTCGACGAAGTTGTTCGTCGAACCGGTCTTGCCCCCTACCTCCTGACGCTTGAGGCTGCCGGCGCCCGCGCCGGTGCCGCCTCGAATGACGTCGCGCGGCATGCTTGTCATGATGTACGCGTTGCGCGGATCGATGACCGGCTCCGTAGCCGCGGGCGCCCGTGGTGGCCGCCACAACAGTTGCCCGTCGTAGTGCGTGACGTAGTCGATCAGATACGGCGTTACCAAGTGACCTCCATTGGCGAATACCGCATAAGCACGCGCCATCTGCATTGGAGTCGCGGTCCCGACTCCCAAGACCATCGTCAGGCAGCGACTAGGGAGCGATCAGCGCCATCGGGACGGCGACTTCTCAGCTTGCAAGTTGACCGGCTGGGCGTCCGGCCGGCGTTTGAAGGGGGAGTCGAGCACAGCAGCGCGCCCCGCTCGCCGAGACACGTCTGCGGGTTCCGTCGTCGAGCGCCTCGATGCCAAGCTCTGAACCGCGAAGAAAGCCTCAATTCACGACGCTGATAGACATGCCGACGGCTGATACATCGTGAACACTTTCGGGCGTTCACCCTTGAGCCGCTGAAGAGAGTCGCCGACATGAATCAAACCAACACGCCGGCGTTTACCCTCGAGCCGCTGAAGAGAGCCGCCGACACGAATCAAGCCAGCGCCGTTCACACGCCCAATTTCATCAACGACATTGCTGCCGGTCGCGTCGAGCTGCCGACGATTCCACGCGTCGTGCAGCGCCTCATCGCTGCGCTGCGCGACCCGGATGTCGACTCCCGCAAGATCGGCGAAGCGCTGTCCCAGGATCCGGTGCTGAGCGCGAAAGTGCTGCGCCTCGCGAACTCGTCGTTCTTCGGCGGCCAGCGTTCGATGGCGTCGATCGACGCCGCCGTCGCGATGATCGGCACGCAGGCGCTCAACAGGCTCATCGTGGCCTGCGGGGTCTCGTCGTCTTTCGAAGAAATTCCAGGCATCGACCTGCGAACCTTCTGGCGCGATGCGTTGGTGGCCGCGACCGCCGCCAACAAGCTGGCGCCTCGCCTCGAGGCCGACCCGGAAGGAGCCTACGTCTGTGGCCTGCTGCACGCCACCGGCCATCTGATCCTGTGCCAGACCTACCCCGATATCGCGAACGCCATGTTCATGGGGTTCGCAGTGGTTCGCGGCGCTGAGCTCGCCGCCATCGAGATGGGAGCCTTCGGCATCGACCACCCGACGGTCGGCGCGCTCTGGGTCGAAACCCTTGGGTTTCCAGAGGCCGTCGCCGCCACGATCCGCAAGGCGGCGCAGCTACCGGCCGATACCGACGGGCCGCTCGACTTGGCTCTGCGCAGCGCATGTGCATTGACGGCGGCAGTTGCGCACAAGGACGCCACCGAAGTGGCCATGGCCGCACTACCGCAAAGCGTGCGTGCCCGATTCACTGGCGCCGACGGCAAGCCCGACGTCGCGTTCAGCAAGCTCTACGATGCACTGCAGGAGACCGAGCCGACGTTCTGACGGGCCACGACGCCGACGGGTCGAAGGCGGTCGTACGCAGCCGCGCCAGCTCAAGCGCCACTTTCGCAGGGATGGGTAAGATGATCGGTACGTCGCCTTAGTTTAGTTAGGTGTCCTGAAACCCGCACCAACGCTAGCGATGCGGTAGACGCCCTCGAAATATCGTGCAGTGCGCCTCTCAAGCCACTCGGAGCGGAACTACGTCCGCGCCCTTGCGCAAATTGTCCAGGTAGTCGGCCCAAGCCTGCATCAGCTTTTCGGCCTCCACGGCCAATCTATCCAGCTCGTTTGCGTTTCCTCCCCACCTTGGCATCGTCGAGAACACCATTTCGCTGTAGATGGCCTCGTCATTGGGATTCTTGCGTGTTGGCGCCGGCCTGAGATTGAGCCACCCTGCCGACGTTTCGGTGAGTCGCCGGTAGAGGCTAAAGCGCTTGCACTGGCGCGGCTTCCCGGTTGGTTCGGGCGGCTCACCGAAACGTCGGCACACCACCCTGAAATGGCTCAATCCGGTGTCGACGCCAACGGTCCTGTAACAGGCGCTTCGACCGATTGCGGCCATATGCGGATCGCAACGTCGAAGCGAGGCGCATGATGCTCCGGCCGGCACGCCCGGCACCGGCGAGAATGGGTGCCGCGTTGTGGCGCCGATGGGCGCATTGCCTGTCGCGACTGCCCGAATGCGCAGGCATCCGCAAAGTGGTGAAGGGCATCGGCCGAGAGTGAGCTATGAAGACCTTGTTTCTCGTTCGGCACGCCAAATCGAGTCGCGATGACTCGTCGTTGCCCGACCAGGATCGGCCGCTGGACGAACGCGGCAAGCAGGACGCGCCGACGATGGGTAGGCGCTTGGCCAAGCGCGACGTGAAGCTCGACCTGCTCGTGTCGAGCCCGGCGCTGCGCGCGCTGACGACGGCGCAACTCATCGCCGAAGAGGTCGGCTACAAACGCAAGGACATCGTCGTGGACGATCGGCTGTATGCCAGCAGCCCTGACGGCTTGCTCGCCATCATTCGCATGCTCGACAAGAGGCTCGACCGCGTGATGTTCTTCGGCCACAACCCGGAGTTCTCCGACCTCGCGCATCGCCTGTCGAGCGAGATCATCGACATGCCCACAAGCGCGGTCGCCGAGTTCAACTTCGACACGAAGGCATGGTCCGATGTTGGCGAGGTCGAGCCAGTGAACGCGGTGTTGGACTATCCGAAGAAGTAGTTCGCCCACATTCTGCAAAATGGTTGGATGACCCGATCACGGATCGACACCACGCGAACCGAACTGCTGGTTTGCACCGATAGGCGATCGTCGTCGGCTCGCGGCACCACGAAACGCGCTCGCCGACGATCTCGAGCTGCCGCGATAGGCCTGCAATATTGATCATGGCAGCCTCGGACGCCAGACCAAGATGTCTCTTTGCCTCGGTCTACGCCATCGCGCAAGGCGATGTGGGCAGGGCGCATTCTGAGCGGCCTTGTCACCGCATTCCTGATCTTTGACGGCAGCATCAAGGTCATGGGCTTGGCCGTGGTGAAGGCCACGATGACGCAACTGGGTTATCCCGACCATGTGGCTTTCGGCCTCGGGCCTCGCAGGCGTCGAACGGTTCTGCCTGCGAACTTCTAACTCACGACACTAGGGCCTTCCACCGTGAATCAGCTTACGAAGCTCACGTTGCCCTTGGGCGAACCGATGCGCAGCCGGAAGTGCGCCCGGTCGGATGTCTCGACCGGGATGCTCGCTCCGAGTGCCGCCAGCAGGCCGCCGAGCCGCGCAGATTCCGGGTGGCCGATCTCGAAGCTCTTGTACATGCACCCCGGGCTCGACGTGGTGGACGGATGCGGCGTGTCCAGCCAGTCGATGAACTTCGGCACGAAGTCGCCGAGCGGGTTGTCGTGGGGTACCAGCAGCCGCCACTTGAGTGTTCGGCCGTCGGGCGTGGTGCGCGACGCGTCGAACAGGTCGGCGCTGATCCCGTACCCGGCCAGCACCTTTTGCTGCTGTGACAGGTCCTGTCCCTTCAACATGTAGGCGAACAGACGCGGAGACGCCAGGGCGTCGATGTGCGCACCCATCGTGCCCTCGAGCTTGTCTTGCTGCGTCGGATCGACTGCGAGCAACTCGAAATACACGTCGCTTCCAAGCGAAGCGAGCGCGTTGTGCGTGCCCATGCCGGGATGGCGCCCGCCCCGGCCCGGCGCCACGCCGGTCATCTGCTCGAACCGCGCGCTCATGGCATCGAGGTCGCGCCCGGCGTAGATGAAGTGGTCGAGAGTGGCGGCCATGGCGCGCTCCTGTTGCTGAACTGAAATTCGATCGACTACCAGGCCGCGAGGCCAGCGAGGCCCTGCAGCTGGATCTCGATCGCGTGGCCGACGACGCCGCGCCGCCAGCCCGGATCGGGAGGCGTGAAGGCATCGCCCACGCCGCTGCGCAGGCTCGCCAGTAGGCGCGGGTCGTCGGGCGTGTTGCCGAACTTCAGCCAGCGATCGACGCGCAGCTGCTCGAATGCCTCGCTTACCGGCAAGGTGCCGAATTCGATCACGGCGCCGGTCATTTCCGCCGGCGCGACAAGGCGCTGCACGCCGTAGAAGACGAGGCCGTTGTAGCGTGGCCGCTCGGCGCCTGCATAGCCCTCGCGGGATTCGATGCGATCGCGCCCCCACCAGGTGCAGGCTCGTTCCCAGCTCGCATCGCCTTGTGGGTTGAAGCAGAGAAAGAATGGCTGTCCGGGCTGGCCGAGGCCGGTGTGCCAGTCGATGAACGCCAGCTTTTGCACCGCCGGCAGATGACGGGCGATGATGGCCTCGAGCTTGCGGTGCGACCACTCGGGCGTGCGGCCACCGTAGTTCAGGCCGGTGGGCTCGTCGTACTGGCCCATCATGATCGCCTGCAGCCACGCCTGCTGGCCGCGGCTCCCGATCCAGGCGTCGAGCTCTCCTTGCGCGGCCGCGCGCGAGGCGTCGGTCCAGTCGCGCGGACAGATCGCGTCGTGGACCTGGAGATAGGCATCGTTGCGTGGCAGCCGGGCCGAGAAGTCGACGAAGTTCCGGTTGAGGTCGACGTTATTTTCCGTGGTTCGCGTCCAGTGCGCGAACCCGTACGGGTTGACCGCGTGCATCAGCACGACGCGCGTGTCGCCCGGCAAGCAGGCGAGCGCGCTCGTGCTCAACAAGGCAATCTGCGCCGCCGAGCCGGTGTAACCCTCGCCGCCGTGCGTGCCGGAGAGGATGAGAAAGGCCTTCACGGCGTCGAGTGGGCCGAAGCAAGCGACATCGATCGCGAGGCTTCCGCCATCCGGCCCGGCGGCGTCCGGATGCACGTAGGTCGAGAGCTGGCCGCCGGCCTTCGCCGCCGCGAGCTGGAATTTCCCGCGAGCCTCCGCGTAGCTGGCCGCGAAGTAGTCCAGCTCGTCGGAAGGGGTCATTGAGAGATTCCTAACATTTCAAATTGGCGGGACGCTGCGGTCAGCGGGCCAAGACAGGCCGCAGACCGCACCGGTCCTCGATCTTCTCTGGCGCCCGACCGCATGTGCTCAGGCAAATGATGGCAGAGGTGATGCGCCGCCGGTTCTAGGGTGTTGCCCGAGCGAGGGACGCGAGCCGAGGTCTAATGTCGATTCACATCTATGCTTACCGGCTGGACCATCATGCAGATTCGATCGACCGGTGCTTCACAACCCGCTCGTCCACCCGGGAGACTTGATGTCCGCTGAACCCAACGCCGAAACGATCGTGACCTGGCTGAAGCAGTCGCCGTTCATCGCCTTCATGAACCTGGAACTCGTCAGCGCCGACGCGCAGGCGGGCGAGATCGTTATGAAGATGCCCATGCGCGCCGAGTTCGAGCGTGGCGGCGGCATCGGCGGCCAGTTTCACGGCGGCCCGATCGCCGCGCTCATCGACACGGTCGGCGATTTCGCGGTGGCCGTCGTCGTCAAGGGCGGCGTGCCGACGATCAACTTTCGCGTCGACTACCTGCGTCCGTCGACCGGCACGTATCTGCTGGCGAAGGCGCGCACGCGCCGGGTCGGCCGTACGGTGGGAGTCGTCGACATCGATGTCTTCGACGATCAGGACCGGCTCACGGCCATCGGCCGCGGCTGCTATGGCGCCCAGCCGGGCTGAGCCGCACATGGCCGATCTTCACAACCTGGGCGAGGTCATCGCGCGCGATGCGGCGCGCGACGTGCCGTGGCTGATCGAGCTCGCCAACGACGGTAGCGAGCGCACGATCACCTATCCGCAACTGCATGCCGAGGCCGACGCGGTCGCGCGCGGCCTGCTGCGTCGCGGCCTGGCGCGCGGCGCACGGATCGGCCTGCTGGCCGCCAACAGCGCCACCTACCTGATCGCCTACATCGGCATCATGCGCGCCGGCATGGCGGCGGTGCCGATCAACTTCAAGCTGATGCGCGAGACGATCGAGCACATCGAAGAAGACTCGAAGATCAGCCTGATGCTGGTCGATGGCGACCGGTGCGCCCTGGCGGGTGCGGCGCCGTCGGTTCGCATGGACGATGCGGGCGAGTGGGCCGCATTCGTGAGCCCGGGCGCCCACGTGTCGCCGGTCATGCACGACGACGAGTTCGCGACCATCCTCTATACCTCGGGGTCGACCGGCCGGCCGAAGGGCGTGCCCCTGACGCACGGCAGCTACGTCTGGGGCGTCGATCTCCTGGTCGTCACCGGGCCGCCGATGCGCGCCAAGCGGGTTCTCGTCGCGGCACCGTTCTTCCACATGAACGGCCTGCTGATCAGCCTGCTCACCTCCGTGGCGGGCGGCACGATCGTGCTGCTCTGCCGCTTTTCCGGCGAGGCGTATCTGAAGGCCGCGGCAAGCCAGCGCTGCCAGGTGCTCACGTCCGTGCCGACGATGCTGGCGCTCGCGGCGAACGCGACCGGGACGATCGCGGGCCTCGACCTTTCACACGTCGAATCGATCTTCACCGGCTCGGCGCCTTCGACCGACGCGCTGTTCGACCGCATGGCGCAGGTCTTCCCAAACGCGCGTGTGATGAACGGCTACGGAACCACCGAAACCGGCCCGCTAGTGTTCGGTGCCCACCCTTCGGGAATGCCGCGACCGAAGCTCTCGCTCGGCTATCCGGTGCCGCAGATCGAATGGAAGCTTGTCGGCGGGCCGAACGAGAACGAGGGCGTGCTGTGGCTGCGCAGCCGGCTGTTGATGCCCGGATACCTGAACCTGCCCGAGGCGACGGCCGGGCGCGTGACCGATGGCTGGTACAACAGCAGCGACGTCATGCGGCGCGACGCCGACGGCTTCTTCTTCTTCGTCGGCCGCGACGACGACATGTTCGTCTGTGGTGGCGAGAACATCTACCCCGGCGAGGTCGAAAAACTCCTCGAGCGCCATCCGGCCGTGCTGCAGTGCGCGGTAGTGCCGCTGGCCGACGAGATCAAGGGCCAGTTGCCGGTCGCCTTCATCGTGCCCACGCCGGGGAGCACGCCGACGGTCGACGCGATCAAGGAATTCGCGCTGGCGCAGGCGCCGGCGTACATGCATCCGCGCTCCGTCGCGTTCGTCGACCACCTGCCGCTGGCCGGCACGAACAAGGTCGACCGCAAGGCCCTGATCGCCACCGCGGCGGCGCAGTTCCGGCGCTGAACGCGCCGTCGCAGCCGCTCCTTCACCCGCTCACCCGACGCACACATGCAAGCGCAAGTCATACGCGGCCATGGCGAGATCGACGAGATCACGTTCGAGGCGAACTGGCCCGACCCGGTGCCCGGTCCGGGCGAAGTCGTGCTGCGCGTCGGCGCCTGCTCGCTGAACTACCACGACCTCTTCACGCTGCGCGGCATGCCCGGCATCAAGCTCGGCATGCCGCTGATCATGGGGATCGACGTCGCGGGCGACGTGACTGCCCTCGGCCCTGACGTGACCGCCTGGAAGATCGGCGACCGGGTCATGGTCGATCCGATCCATCGCAAGCTCGGCAAGCTTCTCGGCGAAGCGATGGACGGAGGTCTCGCTGAACAGGTGAAGGTGTCGGCGACGCAGCTGATCCGTCTGCCGGACGACGTGTCCTACGAAGCGGCGGCGGCGCTGCCGGTCGCCTACGGAACGGCCTACCGGATGATGGTGGCGCGCGGCAGGATCGCGCCGGGCGAGAAGGTCCTGATCCTGGGCGCGTCGGGCGGCGTCGGAACCTGCTGCGTGCAACTCGCCAAGCTGGCTGGCGCGCACGTGGTCGTCGCCACTTCCAGCGAAGACAAGCTGACGCGTCTGAAGGCGCTCGGTGCCGACGACGGCATCAACTACAAGAGCGACGACTTTATGAAGGAAGTCCATCGTCGCTACGGTAAACCGAAGTTCTTCGGCGGCGAGAGCGGCATGGATGTCGTGGTCAATTTCACCGGCGGTGACACCTGGGTGCCGTCGCTGCGCTGCCTGCGCAACAACGGGCGCCTGCTCACGTGCGGCGCGACTGCGGGCTTCGACCCGAAGGAAGACATCCGCTACATCTGGACCTTCGAGCTCAACATCGTCGGCTCCAACGGCTGGCTTCCTGAAGACCTCGCGGCCCTGCTCGCGCTGGTGCGCAGCGGCAAGCTCACGCCCGTGATCGACCAGAAGCTGCCGCTCAAGGAGACGCGCGAGGCGTTCCGCCGCCTCGACGAGCGGGCCGTGTTCGGCAAGATCATCGTCGCGCCCTGATTCACCCTTCCACCCTCTCCCGGAGAAAGCCCATGAAACATGCCTTCTTGTCGTCGGTTCTGGCCGCAGCGGCGCTGTCGCTCGGATCGTCAGTCGTCCATGCCCAGGCGAAGGAAGTCAAGTTCGGCTGCTATGCACCGATGACCGGCCAGCTGGCGATCTTCGGCAAAAGCATGCAGTCGGGCTTCGACATGGCGATCGACGATTTCCAGAAATCGCCGCAGTCCAAGGGCCTCAAGTTCTCGATCCAGTGCGAGGACGACCAGGGCCGCGCCGACGACGGCATCAACCTAGCCCGCAAGTTCGTCGAAGACAATTCAGTGCTGGCCGTGCTCGGCAGCTGGTCGTCGACGGTCACGCTGGCCGCGGCTCCGGTCTACAACGAAGGCAAGCTGGTCAACATCACGCCGATCTCGTCGCACCCCGACGTGACCAAGGTTGGCCCCTACGTTTTTCGCCAGAGCCTGGTGCAGAGCCAGGAAGGAGCGTTCAACGGAGCGAGCCTTTGGAAGCTCGGCGCGCGCAACATCGCGATGCTCGGCATCCCGAACGACTATGGCAAGGCGAACATGGCGCTCACCAAGCGCAGCTTCGAGGCACAGGGCGGCAAGGTCGTGTTCGAGGAGTTCGTGCGGACCGACGCGCAGGACTTCCGCCAGACGCTACAGAAGGCGGCCCGAGAAAATCCGGACTGGATCTACATCGGCGCGTTCGCGCCGCAGACCGCCCTGATGCTCAAGCAGCTGCGCCAGATGGGCATGAAGACTCCCGTCTACGTATGCGCCGCGGACGACACGCCCGACCTGGCCCGGCTGGCAGGGTCCGATGCAATCGAAGGCACCCACGTGACGGTGCAGACCAACCCGGTTCTCGGACCGGAGCTGGCCGATTTCTACAAGCGCTACGAAGCGCGCTACAACCGCCTGCCGGACCCGTTCGCCGCGAACTCGTACAACACGGCCATGATGATGATGACGATGGTCGCGCAGCAGTATCCGAACGTCACGCGCGAATCGATCCGCAAGGGTCTCGACGACATCCGCGTCTTCGACGGCATCTTCGGCAAGCTCAAGTACGACCCTGCCAGCCGCGAGTGGGAATTCAAGCTGCTGCACGGCGTGATCGAGAACGGCACCGCCAAGGTCACGAACTGAAGTCGTTGCGGCGGTGATCGATACCTTCGTCCTGAGCCAGCTCGCCATCGGCGTGAGCGTCGGGATGACGTACTCGATCGTGGCGATCGGCCTGACGCTGATCTATCGCGTCCTGTCGGCGGTGAACTTCGCTCACGGCGAGGTCTACACGATCGGCGCCTTCACCACACTGATCGGCGCCACGACCCTGAAGCTGCCGCTCTGGGCGATCGTGCCGCTGGTGCTGCTGGTGGGCGCGGCGTTTGGCTGGGGCATCGAGCGCGCGGCGTTCCGGCCGTTTCGCAAGTTCACCGACGAGGCGTCGTTGAAGTCGCGCGCCGTTCGCGAGGCGACGCTGCTGTCGTCGTTCGCGCTCGGCCTGGTGGTGCGCGAGATCCTGGACCAGGTCTATCACGGCGAGTGGCTCGCCATCCCGCAGGAGTACCTGCTGAGCAACCCGGTCTCGTTCGGCGGCATTCATCTGTCCGCGGGCGAGCTGGCGATCGGCGTCGTCTCGGTCGTGATGCTGGCCTGCCTTCAGTTCATGCTGCATCGCACGCGCATCGGCATCGCCATCCGTGCCGTCTCGTCGAACCTGATCGGTGCGCAGTTTTCCGGCATCGACATCAACCGCGTGGTGGTCGCGGTGTTCATCGTCGGCTCGCTGCTCGGCGCGGTCGCCGGCATGGTCGTTTCCCTCGCCTACGGCAACGTGCAGTCGTTCATGGGGCTGACGGTCGTCATCAAGGCCTTCGTCGCGATGGTCATCGGTGGCTTGACCAGCCTGCCCGGGGCGGTCATCGCAGGCATCCTCATCGGCGTGGCCGAGGCGACGGCGGGGATCTTCCTGCCGAGCGCCTGGACCGAGATGGTCGCCTACGCAATGCTGCTGCTGACCCTGCTGTTCCTGCCGCAGGGCCTGTTCGCCCGGCGCCGTGCCTAGATGAGCCGGAGCGGAGTTTCGGTCCGGCTCGCCTTCGCCATCCTGCTTCTGGCGCTGGTGCCCGCACTGCTCGCCTGGGCGGGCAGCCCCTACTTCGGACGTCTGGCGCAGGTGGTGCTGGTCGCGATCGTGCTGACCGGTGCACTCAATCTGCTCACCGGCACTGCCGGGCTGCTCGCCCTCGATACGGTCGTCTTCTACGGGCTCGGTGCCTACACGGCAGCGATCCTGTCGGTGAACGCCGGCACCTCGTTCCTCGTCGACGTCGCGGCGGCCGTCGTGCTGACCAGCATCGTCGGTGCGATCTGCGGCTTTGCCCTGGTGCGCCTGACCAGCATCTTCTTCGCCGTCGCCACCATGGCGCTGGCCATCTCGTTCCACACAACGGTGCTGAACTGGGGCGACCTGACGCGCGGCCCCATGGGCTATCGCGGCATCCCGCCGGTGCGCCTCTTCGGCCACGCCGTCGGCGGCTGGCTGGAGTCGTACTACGTCACGGCGTTGTTCTGCCTGATCGCGCTGTTCATCATGCATCGCGTGATGCACTCGTTCTATGGCAACGCCGTGCGCGCGATCCGCGAGGACGAGGAATGCGCGCTCTCGCTCGGCCTTCGCACTCGTCTGATGCGCGTGCAGGTCTACACGCTGCACGCGGCCATCATGGGCGCCGCCGGCGTGCTCTATGCACACTCCAACCAGTTCATCGGTCCCGACAACTTCGTGATGTTCGAGTCGGCACTGGTGCTCACTGGCGTGATCGTCGGCGGCATCGGCAGCCTTCCGGGTGCGGTGATCGGCGGCATCGTCATGGTGCTGCTGCCGGAAGCGCTGCGCGAGATCGGCAACCTGCGCGCCCTCGCGTTCGGCATCGTGCTGTTCCTGTCGATCTTGCTCCTGCCGCGCGGCTTGTTCAGCGAGGTTCGTGCGCTTGCGCTGTTCCGCCGCGACATGCCGAACAGCCCCTGGTCGCGGCGCAGGCGCGTGCCATGAGCGAGCCGCTGCTGCAGGTCAGGGGACTGGCCAAGCACTTCCAGGGATTACGGGCGGTCGACGACGTGAGCTTCGATGTCGGCCGCGGCGAACTGGTGGGGCTGATCGGTCCGAACGGCGCCGGCAAGAGCACCTTGTTCGGCTGCGTGGCCGGCGCGATACCGCGGACGAAGGGCGAGGTCCGGTTCCGAGGCGACTCGATTGCCGGACTCGACCCGGGGCGCATCGCTCGGCTCGGCATCGCCCGCACGTACCAGAACCTGCGTATCTTTCCCGACATCACGGTGTTCGACAACGTCTCCGCCGGCGCGATCGGGCCGCTCGGCATTTCGCTCCTTGGCACGCTGTTTCCGCCCCTGGGCCGTAGGCGTGACGAAGCGATCGCCGAGGCGACGCTCGCGGCGCTGGAGCGCTTCGACCTGCTTGCCTACGCGGACGAGCCGGCGGGCAACCTGGCCTATGGCCAGAAGAAGCATCTGGAAATCGCCCGCGCCCTCGCGCTGCAGCCGACCCTGCTGCTGCTCGACGAGCCCGCCGCTGGCCTGAACGACACCGAGACCAGCGAGCTCGCGGCTCGACTGCAGGCCTTGCGCGACGCCGGTCTGACAATCCTTCTCGTCGAACACGACATGCCGATGGTCATGCGGATCTGCGATCGCATCGTCGTGCTCGACAGCGGCCGCAAGATTGCCGACGGCATGCCGGCCGCGATTCGCGCCGATGCAGATGTCCGCGCCGCCTATCTCGGAGGCGAGCCTTGAGCCTGCTCGCGGTCGACAAGCTCGACGTCCGACTCGGCGGTCGCTCGATACTGAACGGCGTGTCGGTCAGCGTCCCGGAGGGCGGGCTCGTCACCATCCTAGGGCGCAACGGCGTCGGCAAGACCACGCTGCTGCGCACGATATCGGGTCTGTACCGGCCGCTCGCCGGAAGCATCTCGCTGGGCGGCACGGAGATCGGCGGCATGGCGCCCCACCAGGTCGTGCGCGCCGGCGTGGCCCAGGCGCCGGAGGGCCGGCAGCTCTTCGGCGACATGGACGTCATCGAGAACCTGCGCGCCGGTTCGCTCCACCTCTCGCGCGCCGACTTTGCCCGGCGGGTCGAGTACGTCAGCAATCTCTTCCCGATCGTCTCCGAGCGCAGCAACCAGCCGGCCGGCTCGCTTTCTGGCGGCGAGCAGCAGATGGTCTGCATCGCGCGCTCGCTAATGGGCTCGCCGCGCGTTCTGCTGCTCGACGAGCCGTCGCTCGGCCTGGCGCCAATGATGGTGGCGCGCATCTTCGATCTCATCACGTCGATCCGAGCCAACGGTGTCGCTGTCTTGCTGGTCGAGCAGAACGCACGGGTGGCGCTGCGCACGGCCGACTACGCCTACGTGCTCGACCAGGGACGGATCGCACTGGAAGGGCCGGCGCACGAGCTCGCCGGCGACGAACGCGTGGCCACTGCCTACCTGGGCGGATGAAACGACGTGCCACCCCGAACATTCAATCGAAAGGAGAAGGAAATGGCAGGACTCACTGGAAAGATCGCCGTGGTCACCGGAGCGAGCCGAGGGATCGGCAAGCACACCGCGCTGCGGCTCGCCGCGAACGGCGCCACGGTCGTGGTCCACTATCGCGGCAGCAAGGCCGTCGCCGATGAGGTCGTGCGCCAGATCGAAGGCCAGGGCGGCTCGGCCTTCGTTCTTCAGAGCGATCTTTCTGACCCGGCCGCGCCGAAGCAGTTTTATGAACGCCTCGATCCGGAGCTGCAGCGCCGGTTCGGATCGAACCGGTTCGACATCCTGGTCAACAACGCCGGCGCCGGGACACGCGCGGTCATCGAGGACGTGAGCGAGGAGGCACTCGACGAAACGCTGCAGGTCGACCTGAAGGCGCCGTTCTTCCTGATCAAGTACGCGTCGTCGCGCTTGCGTGACGGCGGGCGCATCGTGAACGTGTCGTCGATGGGGACACGCGTGGCGTATCCGGAGATGGCGGCCTACTCGCCCGCGAAGGCCGGGCTCGAGGCCTTGACGCTGCTGCTGGCGCCTCACTTCGGTCCGCGCGGCATCACCGTCAACGCCGTCTTGCCGGGGGCGACAGCCACTGACATGAATCCGGCCGCACAGGATCCCGTGCGCAGCCAGCAACTGGCTCAGACGATCGCGCTGAAGCGAGTGGGTCAGCCCGAAGACATTGCTGACATCATCGCGTTCCTGGTCAGTGACGCCGGCCGCTGGGTGACCGGTCAGCGCATCGACGCGAGCGGTGGTCAGCGCATCTGACGAGGTCGGCGTCGCCTCGGGGCTGTGAGCGCGCGGTGCTGGGCGAACACTAGTGTAGTGCCCCATAAATAACG
>PLZH01000259.1:3174-6383 GCA_003152055.1 Burkholderiales bacterium | reverse complement strand
TCACGGCCGCGGCGAATGTGAAGAACCTGATGGGCACGGGCACGGCAGCCCTGACCTTGACGGGCAATGGGCTGGCCAATGTGATCACGGCCAACAGCGGCGCCGACACCCTGGTGGCGGGCAGCGGGGTGGCGACCCTGGTGGGCGGTGCCGGCAACGACACCTTTGTCGTCAACAACACCGGCGACGTGGTCCAGGACACGTCGACGACTGCCGTCAACACCATCCAGTCCTCCGTCAGCTATGTGCTTCCGGTCAACGTCAACAACCTGACCTTGACCGGCACTGCGAACCTCAGTGGCACGGGCAACGCGGGGGTGGACAAGATCACGGCCAACAGTGGCAACGACACCTTGATCGCGGGAGCCGGCGTCGCGACCCTGATTGGCGGTACCGGTACGGACTCGTTCGTGGTCAACAACACCGCTGACGTCGTCACGGCGCAGGCGACCGCGGTGCTCAACACGATCCAGAGCTCGGTGAGCTACACCGCGTCGGCCAACGTCAAGAACCTGGCCGGCACCGGCACGGCGGCCTTGACCCTGACCGGCAATACCCTGGCCAACGTCATCACTGCCAACAGCGGCGCCGACACGCTGGTCGCCGGTACGGGCGTCGCGACCCTGATCGGTGGCACGGGCAACGACACCTTCGTCGTCAACAACGTCGCCGACGTGGTGCAGGACACCTCGACGACCGCGAGCAACACGATTCAGTCATCGGTGAGCTACGTTCTCCCCGTCAACGTCAACACCTTGACTCTGACCGGCGTCGGCAACCTCACCGGCACCGGCAACGCCGCTGCAGACAGGTTAACCGCCAACGGCGGCAACGACACGCTGATCGCCGGCAGCGGCATCGCCACCCTGATCGGTGGTTCCGGCACCGACACCTTTGTCGTCAACAACGTCGCCGACGTCGTCACCGCGCAGTCAACGGCGGTGCTGAACAGCATTCAATCCTCGGTGAGTTTCACCGCTGCTGCCAACGTCAAGAACCTGACCGGCATCGGGACGGCAGCGCTGACGCTGACAGGCAATACTCAAGCCAACGTCATCACGGCCAACGGCGGCGTCGATACCCTGATCGCGGGCGCTGGCGTGGCGACGTTGGCGGGCGGTGCCGGCAACGACACCTTCGTTGTCAACAGCACGAGCGACGTTGTCCAGGACAGCGTCACGACCACAAGTAATGCGGTGCAGTCTTCGGTCAACTACGTGCTGCCCGTCAACGTGCAGACGCTGCAGCTGACCGGGACGGCCAATCTCACCGGTGCCGGCAATGCGCTGACGGGCCTCGTCATCGCGAACGCAGGCGCGGACACCTTGACCGGCGGCACCGGCGTGACGGTCCTCGAAGGCGGCGCCGGCAGCGACACCCTGACCGATACCGCGGGGCAGGGTGCGCTGATCGGCGGAGCAGGAAGCGACACGATGACGGGCGGCGCGCACAAGGATTTCTTTGCTGCCGGAAAGATATCGGACACGGTCACCACAGGCGCGGCGAGCAATGTGATCGCGACCAATCTCGGCAACGGCGCACTGACCTTGCAGCCCACGGCCGGTGCCACGGACGTGCTGTCGCTGGGCGGAGGGATCGACACCGAGCAGCTGAGCTTCACGAAGAGCGGTAACAACCTGCTCCTGTCGGACGGTTCGGGCGACACGGTCACGTTCACCAATTGGTATCTCGGCGCCAGCAGCCAGAACGTGACCACGCTGCAAGTGATCGAGCAAGCCAGCGCCTTCTACAGCGCGGTGTCTCCGGACGTGTTGCGCAACCAGGCGATCGAGGAGTTCAACTTCACATCTCTCGTCAGCCAGTTCAATGCTGCCGGATCGCCGGCAGCCTGGTCGCTGTCGGCCGGCATGCCCTCGGCCCAACTGGCGGACTCGGCGACGGCCGCTTACGGCGGCGACCTCGCCTACTACTACGGACTGAACAAGAGCCTCACCTCCTTGAACCTCTCGGCGGCGCAGGCGACCTTGACGAACGCCTCGTTTGCCACGGCGACGCAGACCATCGACGCCTGGGCTGGGGTGAGCGGCGGCGTGAGTCATTTGTCGCTGGTGCGGGAGCAGTCCCCGGCGGACGGCGTGGCGAGTCCGGCGACAGGAAGCCCCGGACACGATGCAGGATTCGTGTCCTCCGAAATTCTGCGCAGCCACGCTCTTGCGGTCCCCGTCTCCGCGGCGTTGGCGTCCGCTGACGCGCCGGCCGCAGCCGCTGCTGTCAGTGGCGCCTGGGATGCCATGCACGCGGCGCTCGATCGGGCCTCGGCAGCGGCGGCATTGGCGCCGATGCGATCAGGGATCGGCGCCGAGGTGGCACCAGAGAGCGACTTTCAGCTTGGCAATTTGGTGGCGAGCGTGTCGCCGTTGCCCTCGCTCGCTCACAAGACTCTCGCGAGGATGCATGCCGGAAACGTCGCCTAGGCACCCTCCTCGAGAGAGAGAGCGCGCGCTCCCGGGGCAAGGTGGTCGCGATGGCCGCACCTTCCGGAGTGCTGACTTGAACGCGGGCGAGGCGGAGGGGGCGCGGCTGTCGCGGGAAGGACTCGAATTCGCGCCGCATCTGCTGGCGATCCAGGAAAGCCCGCCCGCGCCGCTTCCGCGGGTCGTGCTCTGGGTGGCGGCAACGCTTTGCGTGGTTCTGGTCCTCTGGGCGTTCCTTGGCAAGCTCGACATCATCGCCAGCGCCGAGGGTCGTCTTGTGCCGCAGACCTACGTGAAGATCGTGCAACCCGCCGACGCCGGCATCGTCCAGGAGATCCTGGTCCGCGAAGGGCAATCGGTCGCGGCCGGACAGGTGCTGCTTCGGATGGACACCCACGACGCCCAAGCCGACGAAAGGACGCTGCAGGCGGCGTTGCAAGCGAAGTCGCTCAAGGTGCGCCGGGTGGATGCCGAGTTGTCCGGGTCGGCGATGCGCATGAAGTCGGGCGATCCCGATGATCTCTTCCGACAGGTGCAGACGCAGTACGAGAACAACCGCCGTCTGCACGACGATGAAACGTCGAAGGCCCGGGAGACGGTGCACAAGGCCCAACGCGACTACGACGCCGGCGTGGCCGTGCTGGCCAAGCTGCGCGAGATCGTGCCGCTCCTGAAGCAGGAAGCCGATTCCTATGCGGACCTCGGCAAGGACGGCTACGTTCCGCGGTCGACGCAACAGGAAAAGCAGCGTGAATATCTGGAAAAGCTGCATGA
>PLZH01000259.1:0-3152 GCA_003152055.1 Burkholderiales bacterium | reverse complement strand
TCGGGACCGTCGTCTCGCCCGGGACCGTGGTTCTGTCTTTGGTGCCCGAGAACGAACCGCTCGTCGCCGAGGTGATGGTGCACAACGACGACGTCGGCTTCGTCTACGAGCAGCAAGACGTCAAGCTGAAGCTTGTCGCCTATCCCTTCCAGAAGTACGGCATGCTTGAAGGCAAGGTGATCCGCGTGAGTCCGGATGCAATGTCGGAAGAGGCCCCGACGAGCCGAGGCCGCGAGGTCGCGGAGAGCAGCGACGGCCGGTCGGGCGGCTCAACGACCCAGAACTACAAGGCCATCGTCGTGCTGGACAAGCAGTACCTCGAAGCCAAGGGTCAGAAGTTCAAGCTCGTCCCCGGCATGCAGGTGGTAGCGGAGATCAATCAGGGTCGACGGACGGTGATGGAATATCTGCTTTCGCCGATCACGGCAACGATCCATGACAGCGCCCGTGAGCGCTAGTCGATCGCGATCGATCGCGCCGAAGGACGTGGGAGCATGAGCTGGCGAGTTGCGGGTCAGGGCGCAATTCTGCTGATGGGGTGCGTCGGCGCCACGGCGGCTGTCGCCGACGCGTCGTCACCTCCCGATCCGTACGACACGGCGAAGTCCGTGCCGGCGACACCGGCAAAGGACATGTTCAGGCCGATCGAAGGGCCCGCCGACTGCCACCTCAGCATGCCGACCGGTACGGTCGATCTGCTCGAGGCCGCAGAGCACGCGCTTTGCGCGAATCCGAAGACGCGCCAGGCATGGACCGACGTCAAACTGAAGGCAGCGCAGCTGGGCGGAGCCTTGGGCGCCTACGCACCGAATATCAGCGCGACGCTGCGGCGCTCCGCGGACCACACGGTGTCCGACGTACCGCGCCAGCCGGAGCTGTCTTCGCGGCAGATGATGGAGTTCAGGGACTACACCTTGAACCTGAGCTGGAAGCTGATCGATTTCGGCGGCAGGGATGCGGAGACGGAATACGCGACGCAGGCGCTGAGCGCGGCGCAGGCGGCCCAGGACGACGCGATCCAGGCTGTCTTTGCGACCACCGTCAGGGACTACTACGCGGCCATCGCCGCCCTCTCGGCCCAGGACGCGGCGGCGGGAACCGAAGAAGATGCGCGGCGAAGCCTGCAGGCCGCCAAGGCGCGATTTCTGGGCGGAGCGGCGGCCGCGGTCGACGAGATGCAGGCGCAGACCCAGTATGCCCAGGCGGTCTTCGATCGCACCAAGGCGGCCGGCGATGCCCGAGCGGCCCAAGGCGTCCTGGCGGTCGACATGGGCCTCAGTCCTAACGTGCCGCTGCAGCTGCCGCCCATCGCTGACGATGTCCCGGCCGACCTCAACATGGGCGCTTCGATCGATCAGCTGATCGAAGAGGCCCGCAGGATGCACCCGCGAACGCAGCAAGCGCGTGCCCTGCTGCGCGCCGCGGCGGCAAAGGTCGACAGCGCGCGCGCGCAATGGCGGCCGACATTGAGCCTCAACGCCCGCGCCAACAGCAATACGCAGCCGGTCATTCCGGCGGTCGGTCTTCCGTCCGTGCCGGCAAGCGGGCGTGAGCGGTTCATCGGCCTGCAGCTCGACATCCCCATCTTTGATGGCTTCACTCGTTCCTATGACATCCGGGCGGCTCAGGCCAGCGTCGAAAGTCAGCAGGAAAATCTGCGCGACATCGAACAGCAGGTCACGCTCAATGTCTGGTCCTCTTACACGACTCTGGAGACTGACTTCGAGAACCTGCGCAATACGCAAGTCCTCCTGGAGAGCGCAAAGCAGTCGTATATCGCGTCACAGCAGCGCTACCTGAAAGGTGTTGGAAACATCATCGAGTTGCTGACGGCGCAGACGGCGCTGGGCAATGCCCGTCAGCGCCGGGTCCAGTCTCTCGCCGATTGGCGGGCGGCAAGGCTGGAGCTGTCGGCGAGTCTCGGCCGGCTCAGCCTGCTGTCCATGCAGTAGAGGTCCTAGGCCCAAGGCACAGACGATGAAGGTGCTCTTCGTTCATCAGAACTTTCCGGGGCAGTACCTGCACCTGGCTCGCTTTCTGGCGCAAAGCCCGAACAACCAGGTGGTGGCCATCACCCAGCGCAAGGACTTCGCACTGCCGGGCGTGCAGACGCTGCTCTACAACCCGAAGCGTCAGGTCACGCCGACACTGCATCACTACCTTGCCGACACCGAAGGTGCGATCCTCAACGGGCAAGAGGTGGCTCGTGTCGCATTGCAACTGCGCAGCTCGGGCTTCGTGCCCGACATCATGATTGGGCACAACGGCTGGGGCGAGATCTGGTACCTGAAGGATGTCTATCCCGACACGCCACTTCTCGGCTACTTCGAGTTCTTCTATCGCCTGCGTGGCGCCGACATCGGCTTCGATCCTGCAGCGCCCCCGACGTTCGATGACGGCCCACGCATTCGCAGCAAGAACATCGGCAACCTGCTGGGTCTCGACGCTGTCGACTGGGGTCAATGCCCGACGCAATGGCAGCGATCGCTGTACCCGAAACACTACCAGGCGATCCTGCACGCGGTGCACGAGGGCGTCGATACGGATGCCGTGGTTCCCGATCCCGGCGCAAGCATCACGCTGAACAAGGCGCAGGTCACCCTTCGGGCCGGCGACGAGCTGGTGACCTACGTGGCCCGCAACCTGGAAACGTATCGAGGTTTCCAGAGCTTCATGCGCGCCATGCCGCGCGTGTTGGCCGAGCGCCCCAAGGCCCACATTCTCATCGTGGGAGGCGACGAGGTCAGCTATGGGCCACGCCTTCCGAAGGGAGAGACCTTCAAACAACTGATGCTCACCGAGCTGGGTGATTCGCTCGATCTGCAGCGGGTTCACTTTCTGGGCAAGGTGCCCTATGGGTCATTCCTGAAGGTTCTTCAGCTGTCCCGGGCCCATGTCTACCTGACCTACCCTTTTGTCCTGTCCTGGTCGATGCTGGAGGCGATGGCGGCAGGCTGCCTGGTCGTTGCCTCGAAGACGCCGCCTGTTGAAGAGGTGATCCGGGATGGCGAGAACGGCGTCCTGGTTGATTTCTTTTCGCCCGAGGAGATTGCAGACCGTGTGATCGAAGCATTGGCGGACAAGGATGCCCATGCGTCCATCCGGACCCAGGCTCGACGCACGATCGTCGAGCGATTCGATTTGCGAACGGT
>PLZH01000110.1 GCA_003152055.1 Burkholderiales bacterium | reverse complement strand
CGCTCGGCGCTTACAGGAACTTCGGCCTAGCGGAAGCCGGCCTGCTGTGAGCAAACGCCGCGCGCCTTTGGCACCGCGGTCGGCACAGAATCCGGAGACCGTATTCCACTCGACAGTGTGCGGTCGCGCCGTCGATGCGGACGTCAAATCGGGGGAATTGCCTCCCACGGTTTGGTTCACTCTCGCTCAGCCTATCAGCACCGGCTTACTGCGACAGAACCAGACGATGTCCCACTGGGTCGCGTCGGGCAGCGGCACGTACAGCGAGGCCTGCAAACCTTCGAGCCGGAAGTGCGGCATGCCGTTATCGGATCAGTCCCCATTCACGTCGTTGATCTTGGTCCCGCATCCATTGGTAGCCTAAGTGCGAACCGTAGCGCCGCAGCCGCTCGCGGTCCAAGGCCTCCTCGGCGGCGCCTCACCTCGCCGATCGCGTTGCGAGTGTCGCCAGAATCTCGATGAGCCCGTCAACTGCCGGATTGCCGCGGCGCGGCGTTCGCGCCACGTGAAACTCGGCGCGCGTCGCTGCACCCGGCCCACGCAGCTCGCGAAATGCCAGGCGCTCGGACCAGAGCGCGCTTGCCGACTCGGGGACCACAGCCACGCCGACGCCGGCATCGACCAGCGAGAGAATGGTTGGCATCACGCTCTCGTGGACGAATGTCCGCGGCACTTTCGCGTTGGCGAAGAGCTTGCCGATGAGGACGTGGAAGTAGTTCGAGCCGGTAGGTGAAAAACCGACCAAAGGCAAGTCCTTCAGGTCGCGGACCGCGACCTTCTGGTGGCGGGCCAAGGAGTCGTCGCGGCGCATCGCCACCACAAGACGTTCCTTGCCGGCGGACGTGAAACTGACATCGCGATCGAGCATCGCCGGATTGCGGCGCAGCAGCGCCACGTCGATGCTGTTCTCGAGCAGGCCCTGCCAGAGCTCGTGCGAATTCTGTTCGCGTAGACGCAATTCGAACGTGGGAAAGGCGCGTCGGAACGCCGCGATGGCCAAGGGAAGGGTGCGATAAGCCGACGAGCTGGTAAAGCCGAAGGTGAGCGAGCCCGTCGTGCCGGCGGCGACGTGGCGAACGCCGTCGAGCGCCTCCTCGCCCTGCGCATGCAGCCGACGCACGTGGCCGGCCAGGAATTCGCCCGCCGACGTGAGCCGTACCGAACGGGTCGTGCGCTCGAAGAGCCGAGCGCCGACGTCGCGCTCGAGCTGCTGGATCTGCTGGCTCAGCGGCGGCTGACTGATGTGCAGACGCGCGGCCGCGCGGCCAAAGTGAAGCTCCTCGGCCACGACTCGAAACGCATTCATCGGGCGTGACAGCATCGGCACGCAAGGATTATGTTGCAGGACGACCGGATGGCCTACGAATTACGTATTGGAAACATCTGGATCGACTTCCTATGATCGTCGGTACCCCATCCAGGCACATGCGAAAGGCCGCCGATGTTTTCTACGAGATTCGCTGCCCGACGTCTGCCCCGGATCGTCGCGCTGCTCGGCGGTTTGCTCGCTGCTTCCGTGTCCTGCGGCCAGGCGACCGATGCATATCCGGCCAAGCCCATCCACATCGTGGTGCCGTTCGGCCCCGGCAGCGTCACCGACATCCTGGCGCGCATCCTCGGCAACGGCCTCGCCAGCTCGATGGGCCAGCCCGTCATCATCGACAACAGGGCGGGGGCGGGCGGCAACATCGGCGCGGCGGAGGTGGCCACCGCAGCGCCCGACGGCTACACGCTACTGATGGGTCCGGTCAGCACGAACGCGATCAACCCGAGTCTGTACAAGAACCTGCGCTTCGATCCGATGCGCGATTTCGCTGCCATCACCAACGTCGCCACGGTCGCCAACGTCCTCGTCGTGCACCCGTCCGTCCCGGCGCGCACGGTGGCCGAGCTCGTGGCCGAGATGAAGACTGGCAAGTTCTCATACGCCTCGGGCGGCGCCGGGGGTGCGCAGCATCTCTCGGCCGAGTTGTTCAAACTCATGACCCACACCGACGCGCTGCACGTGCCCTACAAGGGAGGCGATGCGGCCATGCCCGATCTGCTCAGTGGCCGGGTGCAATTCATGTTCTGCAACCTGCCGATCTGTCTGCCGCATATTCGCGCGGGCAAGCTCATCGCCCTCGGCGTCACTTCCGCGAAGCGCTCGTCACTGCTGCCCCAGGTGCCGACGATGGCCGAGGCGGGCCTACCCGGCTGTGGCGTCGACGGCTGGTTCGGGCTTTTCGCGCCATCGGCCGTGCCCGAGCGAATTCGCACCCGGCTCAACGTCGAGTCCGTCCGCATCCTGAAGTCCGACAGCGTGCGGCAGTCGCTCCTGGCGCAAGGCGCCGAGCCGGTCGCGAATTCGCAGGAAGCGTTCGGCGCCTTCGTGCGAGCCGAGCACAACAAGTGGGCCGAGGTTGTCAAGACGCTGAACATCCAGCTCGACTGAGCGTGGGGTCGATGCGCATCCTCACTGCCCTGGAGGCGGCGCGAGCCGTCGAGCAAGGCAGCGCCACGGCCGAGCAGCTCACGCGCGCCTGCATCGAGCGGATCGAGCAGCGCAACGGTGAGGTACGCGCGTTCGTGTCCTTCGATGCCGAGCTCGCCCTCCGGGAGGCCCGCAGAGCCGACCGGCTCGCTCCCGGCCCACATCTGCGTGGCGTTCCGTTCGCCGCGAAGGACATTTTCGATACCGCGGATCATCCAACAGAGTACGGCTCGACCGTGTATCGCGGCCATCGACCGCTGGCCGACGCGGCGTGCGTCGCCGGCGCGCGCGGGCAGGGCGCGGTCCTGATCGGCAAGGTCGCCTCCAGCGAGTTCGCGACGCGCACTCCGGCCGACACGCGCAATCCGCTGCGCCTCGCGCACACGCCCGGCGGCTCGTCGAGCGGTTCGGCCGCGGCGGTGGCCGACGGCATGGTGCCGGTGGCCCTCGGCAGCCAGACCACCGGCTCGATCATCCGGCCGGCCGCGTACTGCGGCATCGTCGGGTACAAGCCGACCTTCGGCCTGCTGCCGAGCGCTGGCATGAAGACGCTGAGCCCGAGTCAGGATACGGCCGGCGTCCTGACGCGCACGGTCGCCGACGCGGCCTTCTTCGTCTACGGCCTGCTCGGCGCCCAGGCCGTCTTGCAAACCTCGTCGGCGCCGCGGGTCGGTATTTGCGAATCGAGCCAGTGGCAGTTCGCGCACGAGTCGGTGGTCGCGTCGCTCGAGCGTTTGGCCGGAAAGTTGGAAGCAGCGGGCGCGCACGTCCGACGCATCGAACTGCCGGCAAATCTCGAGGCACTGGTCGATATCCAGTCACGGCTTTGCTCCTACGAAGCCCGCCGCTCGCTCGCCCACGAGTACCGCGTCTGCCGCCCGCACCTGAGCGATCGTCTCGCGCGTCGTCTCGACGGCGCCGCCGACATTGACGCTGACGCGCATCTCGAGATGCTGCGTCAAGCGATGAAGGCGCGCCGCGATGCCGCCTCGCTGTTCGACGACGTCGACGTCCTTCTCTACCCCTCGGCCGACGGTGAAGCGGAGCATGGCCTGGACGATTCCGGCTCGCCCCGCTTCGGCGCCCTGTGGACGCTGCTGCACCTGCCGACGGTGGGCTTCCCTATCGCCCTCGGCCGGTCCGGTTTGCCGATTGGCGCACAGGTGATCGGCGCCTACGGCGACGACCTGCGAACGCTCGCCGCTGCGCGCTTCGTGGCCGATCTGGCCGCGGGCGAGGCGGCCGCTAACTCGTCCGACAGGACGCGAACAGCAGCACAGGTGCTCGATGCCTGAACTCGACAAGATCGCCGCGATCCCCTTCGCTACTGGCGAGAGCGGGCCGTTGCGGGGCGTGCGGATTCTCGATCTTTCGCGCCTCGTGGCCGGCAACATGATGACCTGTGCGCTGGCCGATTTTGGCGCCGAGGTGACCAAGGTCGAGCCGCTCGGCGGTGATCCCTTGCGCGCCTGGGGCAGCGGCTCGGTCAGCACGCACTGGAAGGTCTACGCACGGAACAAGCGAAGCCTCTGCATCGACTTTCGCAAGGAGGGCGCGATCGAGCTGTTGCTTCGCCTCGCCGCGTCGTTCGACGTCCTGGTGGAGAACTTCCGGCCGGGCGCGCTCGAGTCGATGGGACTGGGCCCGCAGATCCTGCTGGGTGTCAATCCGCGCCTGGTGATCGTACGCATCTCGGGTTGGGGTCAGGACGGGCCGTTCGCGCACAAGCCAGGCTTCGGCACGCTTGTCGAGGGGATGTCCGGGTTCGCCTCGATGAACGGCTTCGCCGACCGCGAGCCGGTGCTGCCGCCGATTCAGCTCGCCGACAGCGTGGCTGGTATCCAGGGTGCCTTCGCCACGCTCGCCGCGTTGCGCGAGGTCGAATCAGGTAGCGGCAAGGGACAGGTGGTCGACCTGTCGCTGTTCGAGCCGTTCCTCTCGATCCTGGGGCCGCAGGCCTTGAACTACCAGGTCTCCGGTAAGGTCAAGAAGAGAACAGGCAGCCGCTCGACGACCGCCGGACCGCGCAACGTGTTCCGCACCCGCGACGAGCAGTGGATTTGCCTGTCGGCGTCGATGCAGGCGATGGCCGAGCGGCTGCTGCGCGCGATCGGCCGGCCGGAGCTGACAAGCGACCCGCGCTACGCAACCAACGCGGCGCGCATCGAGCACGCGGCCGAGCTGGAACGGATCATCGGCGCGTTCGTGGCGACGCGAACTCTCGACGAGAACCTTCACTTCTTCGAAGCGGCTGACGTGACGGTCGGCCCGGTCTACGACGTCTCGCAGATCGTCGAGGACGACTACGTGGCAGCGCGCGCCGCACTCGTGCGCGTGCCCGACAGCGACCTCGGCACCGCCTGCATGCACAACGTCGCGCCGCGTTTCTCGTTCACGCCGGGCTCGATACGCAGCGAGGCGCCGCGCCTCGGCGAGCACAACGAAATGATCCTCGCGACCGCCGGGTTCGATGCGAGCGCCATCGACGATCTCTGGCGACGCGGCGTTCTCGGCGGCGCCGGACGACCGAACCCTGGAGAAGGAAATGGATAGTTCGACAGCCGATCGCGCGCTGCCCGTCTGGCGCTCGCTTTTGTACGTGCCGGTCAACGTGCCGCGCTTTGTCGATAAGGCGCACACCCGCGGCGCGGATGCTGTACAGCTCGATCTAGAGGACAGCGTGCCGCAGGCCGAAAAAGAGGCTGCGCGCGCGCTGGTGCGCGATGCGGCTCGCCGCGTTCGCGTCGGTGGCGCCGACGTCGTGGTGCGCATCAACCGTTCGATGGGTGCCGCGATCCGCGACCTCGAGGCGGCTGTCTGCCCCGACGTCGATGCCATCGCGCTGACCAAGGTGGCGAGCGCGTCGCACGTGCGTCTGCTCGACGAATACGTCAGCGAGCTCGAGCGGCGCTCGAGCATGCCGGTTGGCCGCACGCGTTTCATCGCCATGGTCGAAACGGCGCAGGCCTTCTTCGCGGTCGAGCGAATTGCCGCGTCGTCGCCGCGGATCGCCGCGCTCGCACTCGGCACCGAGGACTTCGCTTTCTCGGTCGGCATGGAGCCCGAACCGGAGGGCCTCTTCTACCCGAAGCTGCACACCGCGTTCGCAGCGCGAGCCGCTGGCGTGATCCCGCTCGGCTTTATCGGCACCGCGGCGGGCTTCGAGGACAAGACGGGATTTCGGGCGATGGTGCGGCGCTCGCGCTCGCTGGGCTTCGAAGGTGCGAGCTGCATTCATCCCGACCAAGTCGCCATCCTCAACGAGGAATTCGCACCGACCGCCGCCGAGCTCGAAGCGGCGCGGCGCCTCGTCGCCGCGAACGACGAGGCCGAACGTCTGGGCCGCGGCGCGTTCGCCCTCGACGGGAAGATGGTCGACGTGCCGGTCGTCCTGCGGGCGCGCCGGGTTCTCGCGCGCGACGCGGCTATTCGCGCGCGCCTGTCGCGACGCCCGGTTGATCAGCCCTTTCGTCCTTCGACCCACTCGATCGCATCACCATGAAGTCATTTCGTCTCGCGCGTCGCGCTCTTCTTTGCTGTCTCGCCGGTCTCGTGGTTGCGGCCCAGGCCGAGGAGCCCGCCTATCCGAGCAAACGCATCACCTTGGTCGTACCCTTCTCGCCGGGCGGCACAGCCGACATCCTGGCCCGCATCGTCGCCAATGGCCTGCAGGAATCGCTCGGTCAGGCGGTCATCGTCGAGAACCGGCCCGGCGCGGACGGGAACATCGGCGCGGCTTACGTGGCCGGCGCCGCGCCCGATGGATACATGCTGCTCGTCGGCCCGACGAGCACGAACGCCATCAACCCGAGCCTGCACAAGAACCTCAGCTTCGACGCGCGCCGCGATTTCACGGCGGTCGCCAATCTCGGCACCGTGCCGAACGTGCTCGTCGTCGGCCCGCAGATGAAGGCGCGCAGCGTCAAGGCGCTCATCGCCGACCTGCATCAAGGCCACTTCAGCTTCGCCTCGGGCGGCGCAGGCGGCAGCCAGCACTTGTCGGCGGAGCTCTTCAAGCACATGACCGGAACCGACATGCTGCATGTGCCCTACAAGGGCGGCAACGCGCAGATGAGCGATCTCCTTTCAGGTCGTGTCGACCTGATGTTCTGCAACCTGCCGGTCTGTCTGCCGCAGATCCGTGCCGGCAAGCTGATTGCTCTTGGCGTCACCTCGACCCATCGTTCGCCACTCCTGCCCGATGTCCCGACCATCGCCGAGGCGGGCGTTCCGGGCTACAGCGCCGAAGGCTGGTTCGGTCTCTTCGCGCCGACCGGAACGCCGCCGTCGATCGTTGCCCGGCTCAACCAGGTGGTCGTCAAGACAATGAATGATGCGCACACTCGCGAGGTGCTCGTGGCCCAGGGCGCGGAGCCGAGCACGGAGTCGCCCGCCGAGTTTGGCGCGTTCGTTCGCAAGGAACAGGAGCGCTGGGCGGCCGTTATCAAGGATGCGCACATCACGCTCGATTGAGCGCGTCGCTGGTCGCGGCCCGACCCGCCAGCGCGTCCCAGGCATACCGGGAAAACTGGGCGATGAACGTACTGGCCGCGTCGACACCAGCGCGGCCGTCAGGTGTGCGCTCCGGTACGCCACTGGTGTAGGCGCACAAGACGAAGAGAGGGTGGTCGCCGCGAAAGACCAGGCCGGTGTCGTGATGCAGGCCGGGCCCGGTGCCGTCTTTGTGCGCGACGACCGCATCGTCTGGAAGGAGCGCGGGAATCTTGCGACGCAACTGCTGAGCTCTCAGCACCTTCAGCGCCAGCCTGCAATGCGATGTCGAGCAGCCAAGCGTCTCGGCGACGGCGGCATCGTCGCATCCTCGCAGGATCAGCTCGAGCAGCCGACCCTGGTCGCGCGGCGTCGAGGTCGTATTGCGCTCCAGGTCGGCCACAGGCTCGGGCAAGGCGTTGCGGTGCGTCGTCCGGTCCATTCGCAGGCGAGCGCAATAGGCGTTGATGCGATCGAGCGAGAGCCGGTCAACGATCGCGGCAGTGCATCCGTTATCGCTGACGATGATCATGAGCGTCATCGCGTCGTGAACGCTCAGGACCGGGCCCGGCAGGAAATGCTGCGTCACTCCGGAGGCGGTGTGCTGGTAGGTCGGCAAGATCGCGATCTGGTCCGTGAGCGCCAACTCGCCCTCGTGCACCGCGTGCAGCAGCGCCATCATGATCGCCACCTTGCGCGTGCTACGCGTGGCAAGCGGCACGTCGCCGTCACGTGCCCACTCGCGGCCGCACACGAGCGCTTTCAGATACCAGGCGACCGCGAACGGCTGCCGATCGGAGAGGTCGACGAGCGCGCCATCCAAGGCATCGGCATCTGTCGAAACATGCGTTTTCACGGGCATCGATTGTGCAGGTCAAACGCGGGTTGCTTGGCAGCGATCTTGTGACACCCATGGCAAAGCTGTACTCCATTCAATATGTCGCAGAGGCATTGAAGCGCAGGACACGGCGGAGTCTGACCCCTTCAGTACGCATCGGCCAAGGTCGTGGAGGCGCGATGCCGCACAGGGCACCCAAGTCGAACGGTTATCTCGCTGACCCGGGTGGCCACCGCTGCCGTGTGGTTGGGTCAGGTTGAAAATTCTGCCGAGTGCCCAGTCGCGCGCCTTCCCCGCGGCGCTGACTTCTCCCCAAGTGCGCTCTCCGGGGCCCGCTGTCGAGATTTTTCGGCTGATGTGCGCCGCAAAAGTGAGCATCAGGTGGTGTGCCGCGCCAGTGCGACGTTCTGTCCTCTGCAGCGTGTCTTTTGCACAAAGTTTTCCACAGCTGCGGTGGAAAACTTTGAACATCTTGCACCTCGATGAGTGGGATTTGCCGATTCGCGGGGAGGGGCGATCGGGAGACCGGCGAGGCGGATTTTTAGTCAGTCGACCGTGACGTCGGCATCGAGCACCACCTTCGACAAGCGCTTGTTCTCGGCATGGAGAAAGTCCCGGAACTGCCCCGGCGCGTTGCCGACAGGTTCGAACCCCATGGATTGAATTTTCTCCTTCAGGTCGGGCTGAGAGAGGATTTCAGAGATATCGGCATGGAGCTTCGCAACGAGTTCAGGCGGCGTCCTTGCCGGAACGACGATCCCGTTCCAGACCGAAGACTCAAAGCCCGGCACCGCATCGGACAACGACGGTAGACCCGGCACCAGGTCGGAGGGCGCCGCACTTGTGACCGCCAAAGCCCTCAGACGTCCTGCCTTTACATGCTGCGAGACTGGCGCCCAGCCAATGAACAGCATCTGGATCTGTCCACCAATAAGATCGGTGATGGCTGGCGCGTCGCCCTTGTACGGCACGTGAACGATATCCGCCCCCGTCATTGTTCGCAGCATTTCGCCGGCCAAGTGGTTGCTGGTGCCGTTGCCGGCCGAGCCGAAGTTGACTGCTTTGGGATGCGCTCTCGCATAGCGCACGAACTCGGCTGCTGTGGCGGCCGGGACCGATGGGTTCACGACGAGCACGTTAGGCGCGGACGAGAGCAGTGTCACAGGCGTGAAGTCTTTTTCGGTGTCGTAAGGAAGCTTCTTGTATAGAGCGGGATTGACCGCAAACGCAACCGTCACCACAAGCAATGTATAACCATCGGCCGGAGCCTTTGCGGCTATGTCCGTCGCAATGATCGTTCCGGCACCAGGACGGTTGTCGACGATCACCTGTTGCTGCCACTTCTCGGAGAGCTTCTGCGCCACGAGTCGGACGATCGAATCCGTTGCCCCGCCCGCCGGAAACGGAACGATCAAGCGAACGGGCCGATTCGGAAAAGGTTCCGCGGCAAGGGTGCTACATAAAGGCAATACTGCCGAGGAGGCCAGCAGCAAGCGCAGGAACGTTCGAATCATCACTGTCTCACTCGATCTTGATGTTGGATTGCTTGATGACCTTTTTCCATTTGTTTAGGTCACGCTGGATGTAGTCGGCCAGTTGCTCCGGCGTACCTCCGAGTGGCACGGTTGCGAAATTCGCGAAACTCTCGGCCACTGCGGTAGTCTCGAGGGCCCGCGCGGCGGCGGCGTTGAGTTTTGCAATGATCGGCTTGGGGGTGCCCGCCGGCGCCAACAGCGCGACGTATGTACTGGCCTCATAACCGGTGACGCCTGCCTCGTTGAGCGTTGGTACCTCCGCGGCCCATGGCGCCCGTTTTTCGCTCGTCACGGCAAGGGCGCGCAGCTGACCCGACTTGATGAAGGGTAGTGAGGACGAGAGCGGATCGAAGGCCACGTTCACTTGGCCGGCGACCAGATCGTTCATCGACGGGCCGCTTCCCTTGTACGGCACGTGGACCATCTTCGTGCCGGTCATCTCCTGGAACAGTTCGGCGGCGAGGTGGCTCGACGTGCCGATACCTGGTGACGCTACGGTCACCTTGCTAGGGTTTTCTTTCAGATAGCTAATGAACTCCTTGAGGTTCTTCGCCGGAAAGGACGGATTTACCACCAGCGCGATCGGCGATACGCCAAGCGTAATGATCGGCGCAAAGTCCCTTATCGGGTCGTACGGCACCTTCGGATAAAGCAGCGGTCCCACTGAGATCGGTCCATTGGAGCCCAGCAAAAGCGTGTAGCCGTCAGGGGGCGCCTTCGCGACGATATCGGCGCCGATCAACCCACCGGCGCCCGGCCGGTTTTCCGCAATGACCGGGACGCCCAGGGACTCGGATATTGCCTGACCGATGCGGCGTCCGGCGATGTCGGAAAAGCCTCCGGTTGCAAAAGGAATCACTAGCCGAATTGGCCTGTCCGGGTAACTCTGCGCAGAGGCGAAGCCGGGGACAGTGAGGAATATCGCTAGCAGCAAGCAAGAAATCGCGGACATCATGGCTGTCTCCGGTATTGGACGGCCGAGGCCGAGCGCTTGGGTCCATCCGACGAGCGGACGATGAGTTCGGGCGCCCAGATCTCTTGCAGCTGCTCGGCAGGCGTGCCGTTCAGATGCGAGAGCAGCATCTGCACCATGCGGCGGCCAGCGGCGTGAGTTTCGGCAGAGAACGTGGTCAGCGCCGGGCTGATGAGCCTGCCTACGGGATGATTGTCGCCGCCGATCACGCCGACGTCCTGGCCCGGAACAAGGCCGCGCTCGGAAATCGCGCGCATGACGCCGATTGCCATCAGGTCGTGGCCACAGACAATCGCCGTAGGAGGACACGGCAGGTCCAGCAGCTGGTGCGCCGCGCGAGCCCCGCCTTCCTCGGTGATCTCGCCTTCGACGTACAGCTCCGGCTGGGGTTCGATAGTCGCTGCACGCAAGGCGCTTTCGTAGCCGAGTTTGTGATGGTGGCTGAGCATGAGGTAACCCGGGGTGTTGGCCAAGGCGATGCGCCGATGTCCTAGCGCGATAAATCGCGCACAGCCATCGCGACCGACAACCGTGTGATCGATGTCTAGCGAGGGGAAGAGACCGGGGGTTTCGCTGCGACCAAAGGCCACGAAGGGAATCTTACGTTTCAGCAGATACGAGATGCGCGGATCGTCCCGGCGCGTGCGGCCGAACACCAGCGCATCGACGCGCAGTTTGTCGACGAGGCGTTTGAAGCACTCGAGTTCGCGCTCGACGGACCGCGCCGAGGCGATGATGACTTGAAACGGTGTGTCGGCGAGCTCCTCTTCTATGCCGCTCAGCATGTCGAGAAAGAAGGGGTGCGCAAAATGTGCTTGCGGCGCCGAAAGCACAAAACCGATGGTGTCTGACGATTTCAGGCGCAACCGGCGCCCGGCAGGGTCGGGAGAGAAGTTCGCACGCTCGGCTGCCTCGCGCACCCGTTCGCGTGTTTGTTCGTTGATGTCGAAGCGACCGTTTATGGCCTTCGATACCGTACTCACTGACAGACCAAGCTGGTCGGCCAGGTCCTTCATGTTCATGGACGCTATGGTCGAAATCGTTTTCGGTAGCTGATCGTAAACAGCCTCGGTTGGACTGTCGATATAGTGCTTTTCCGTACGGGTATACACTGATCTGTCGCAGCGTTGACGAGGATAGTGCAGGACGAATAAGCTCCGAAAACGATTTCGGAGAATTTGGAGTGACCTGATGATCATCGATATGCATGCGCATGCTCTGAGCGAGCGCTTCATTGCCGATCTGATCCGCCATCCGATGGGAGGTCTTCGGGCCGAACGACAAGCCGACGGCTACTACGCAATCCGTCGGTCCGGCGACGATCGCAAGAGCACGATCGATCCTCACCTGTACGACCTTGCGCACAGGCTGGAAAGTCTGCGACGTCGGGGTGTGACGCGCCAACTCTTCGGCCCCCCTCCGTTTCTCGTAGCTTGGCCCGGCGGCGCACCGGGAACGGAGCTCGCGGGCGTTATCCACAAAATGCTGAAAGACATCGGCGACGAATCCGATGGGCTGATGGAGCCAATCGGCGTAGGCGCGCTTGGGGAGCCGGAAAAGGCGGCCGACGCGCTACAGGGTGCTGTTGACGAGTTTGGCTTTCGCGGTCTCATCATTCCCAGCACGGCTGGGGGACGACCGCTCGACGAGCCAGCGTTCGAGCCTTTCTTTGCGCTTGCCGAGCTGCTCGGCCTCGTGCTCTTCATGCACCCGAATACCGCAATGCCTTCCGACCGCTTCGGCATGTACGGAATTCACGTGTTGGTCGGGTTTCCGTTCGAGACGACGTTGGCTATAACGCGGATGATTTTCAACGGCGTGCTCGAGCGCCATCCGGCGCTCAAGCTCGTCTTGGCCCACGGCGGCGGCAACCTCGTGTTCCTGCGTGGCCGCCTCGACTCGGCCTACGAGGCGACCGGCTGGGAGGCCGACCCTTATTTTCGGCAGCACATTTCGCAACGCCCGAGCGCCTATCTCGACCGTCTGTACTACGACACGTGTGCACTCAGCGAGCAAAGTAACCGCTTCGTCATCGAGACGATGGGTGCGGACCGGGTTGTCTTCGGCACCGATTACCCGTTCGACATCGGCGACCCCGAGGGCCGAAGGTCGGTCCCGGTAGTCGACGCGCTGCCGCCCCTGGACCGAAAGAAGGTCTACAGCGGAAATGCTATCGGGCTGCTCGGCGGTCTTGATCGGTAGGAGGTTTGGTGGAGAAAGTCTTCGACGAAGAAGTGGCAATGATTCGCGACACCGCACGGCGTTTCGTGCGCTCGCGCCTCGTTCCGCTCGAAGCAGGCATCGACGCCGCCGACGACGTCGATGCCGACGTGCTCGCCCGTCTCCGGGCTGAAGCGGTCGCGCTCGGCCTCTATGGCTTCAACTTGCCAAAAGCACTCGGTGGCCCTGGGCTAGGAGTCGCTGCCAAGCTTGCGATTCTCGAGGAGGTTTGTTTCACTTCGGTGCCTCTGACCGAGGTGATTGGACATCTTCCGTTATCGCTGGGCTATTTCAATCGAGAGCAGCGCGAGCGGATGCTTCCGGGAATTCTGACGGGCAAAAAACTCGTCACGTATGCCCTGACCGAGCCGGGGGCCGGTTCTGACCTTTCGGGCATTCGCACCCGTTCGCGCAAGGTGAGCGACGGTTGGGTGATCGACGGGGCCAAGCAGTTCATATCGCATGCGGAAACGGCGGACCACATCCTCGTACTCGCCCTGACCGATGCGCAAGCGGCGCTAAAGCGGCGGCTGACGACATTCATCGTCCATCGCAACAACCCCGGCATCGTTGGCATGACCCGTTATCGCAAGATGGGCTGGCGCGGCTATCACCTCAACGGCTTCAGCCTGGAAAACTGCGTGGTGCCCGAATCGGACGTTCTCGGCGAGGCGGGTGGTGGATTCCTCGCGATGATCGAGTCGATTAATCACGACCGCATCTTCTCGGCCTGCCGCTCGCTCGGCCTGGCCCAGCGGGGACATGAAATGGCTTGCAACTACGCGCGTGAGCGCTCGGCCTTCGGCGCAAAGCTGGCCGAGCACCAGGCGATCCAGTTTATGGTTGCCGACAACGACGTCGAAATCGAAGCGGCTCGCCTGCTCATCCACCGCGCCGCCGCGCTTGTCGACGCTGATGACCCAACGGCCCGCATCGCCACCTCACGCGCAAAGCTGTATGCGAGTGAAATGGGCTGCCGGGTCAGTGACCGCGTGCTTCAGATATTTGGCGGCATGGGTTACATGTGCGAGTTGCCGATTGAGCGCTTCTACAGGGATGCTCGCGCCTTTCGCATCGGTGAGGGCACCTCGGAAATGCAGCGCATCCAGATTGCCCGTCACGCGTTGGCAGGCCGGTGACTATGCAGGCCTTGAAGACTTGGAACTTCGCGTCGCTGCTCGAGCCGGAGCCCGGCCGGCTCGCCTTTCGCTGCCGCTCCTACGTCGCAACGCGGGCGGAACTGCGCCACGCGTCGCGCCGAGCCGCTGCACATCTGGTCTGCCTGGGCTTTGAACGTGGTGACGTGCTCGCCCTTTGGCTGCCGGATGGAGGCGCTTGGCTGCAGTTGTTCTTTGCAGCGGCGCAGCTCGGCGTCCTTGTGGTTCCAATAAGCACCCGTTATCGGCTGAACGAGGCGCGCCATGTGGTCGAAACCTCGCGCGCGAAGGCAATCGCGGTGGCTACTGACTTTCTCGGATTCGACTACGCAGCCAGCGCCCGCGCGATACAGGCCGGGTTACCCCATGTCCAGCATGTGGTTGTCATTCCCAAGCCGGAAGGATTTCTCGACGTCGAGACGACGATGCCGATGGCAGCCAGTATCGGCTGGCCAAGCGATCCGCTGTGCACTTTCAGCACCTCCGGAACGACCGGCCATCCCAAGCTTGCGGTCCATGATCAGGCCAGCATCGCTCGTCATGCCGAGAATGTGGCGCGCCTGACCGAACTCAAGCCCGGCGATGTGATGTTGTGCGCCTTGTCACTCTATGGCGTACTCGGCTTTGTGCAGATGATTGGCGCCCTAGCCGGCCACGCGTGTTGCGTTTTCCTGCAAGTCTTTGATGCTGCTGTTGCTGCGAAGGCTATCGAGGCAAACAAGGTGACGCATTTCTTCGGCTCGGACGGAATCTTCTCACCCGTGCTCGATGCACCTGACTGCGCACTTGCCTCTTGGCGATGGGGCGGTTTCGCCGAATTTGCCGGCCTGGCTGCCAAAATCGTGGAGCGCGCCGAGCGGGAGTGGGGTTTGCACCTGTTTGGCCTGTATGGTTCATCCGAATGCTTCGCGCTCACTGCCACTGCGCTCCCGGGCGACGCGTCTTCCCAGCGCATGCTTGCCGGTGGGCTTCCGATTTCGCCGAGCATCGAGTTCCGCGTCGTCAACGTCGAGACTGAGCAGTCGCTGCCTGATGGTGAGCGTGGCGAGTTGCAGATTCGCGGCTACAACGTAATGGAGAGCTACCTCAACAACCCGGCGGCGACCCAGGCGGCAATGACTTCGGACGGCTGGTTTCGCACTGGCGATCTGGCATACAAGACCGGCGACCGCTTCGTCTTTCTGTCGCGTCTCAGGGATGGCCTTCGGCTGCGTGGCTATCTCGTCGATCCGACCGAGATCGAAGACTTCTTGGCCCAACACGCAGCGGTGGCCGAAGCTCAGGTGGTCGGCGTCAACCGAGTCGGCGAGGGCGACGTTGCTGTGGCGTTCGTGCGTACGCGAAGTGCCGCGGTGCGTGAAACGGAGCTGCTCGACTACTGCAAGGTCGGCATCGCGAATTACAAGGTGCCCCGGCGCATCATTTTTGTCGACGACTACCCCCGGGTCGACGGGCCCAACGGCACTAAGATATTAAAGAACAAACTTCGCGAAATGGCCGAGGCGGCTGTCGCGTCGAACTGAAGGGAAAATACAATGCAACGTGGTGAGGTGAGATCGGACATCGCGTGGGCGACGCCGAGCAAGGTTGTCATCCATGGCCTTGACCTTTGCGAAGACATCGTCGGCAAGCTCGACTTTGGCCAGATGGCTTTCCTGCAAATCTTCGCGCGCCTGCCGAAGGATCCAAACGAGCTGCAGATGTTCAACGCGATGATGGTGATCCTGGTCGAGCACGGCATCACGCCTTCGTCGCTCGCCACGCGGATGACCTACTGCGGAGCACCCGAGGCAGTTCAAGCCGCGGTCGCTGCCGGCTTGTTGGGACTGGGCTCCGTTTTCGTCGGCTCGCTTGACAACGCGGCGCGCATGCTGCAGGAAGCGATTCCCGACAAGGCGAACCCTGGCGACGTCGCGATGCTCGCCCAAGAGATCGTCACTAGCTTTCGGTCGCGCAAGGAAATCATTCCCGGCGTCGGCCATCCCTTCCACAAGCCGCTCGATCCGCGCACCGGAGCGCTGTTTCGGGTCGCCAAACAGACCGGTTACTACGGCCCGTACGCCGAGTTGATGACAGAAATCGGTGCCGAGGCCGAACGCCAGACCAAGCGCGTGCTGCCGGTCAATGTCACTGCGGCGATGGCTGCGGTGGCGTCGCAGATGGGCATTCCGTGGCAAGTATGTCGCGGTCTCGCAGTCGCGGCGCGCGCCGTTGGCCTGGTCGGTCACGTGATCGAAGAAATGCGTCGTCCGATGGCAGACGAGCTCTACTTACGCATCGAGCATGAGGCCAGCGAGCATCTGGTGTCCAAAGGCTGAACGTATGCGCCCGCCCATTCCCGTGCGTCAGGATTTCCGCTCCTGGACCGAGGAGAAGCTGCGAAACATGGACACCGACCAGTTCCATCACATCAACAATTCGGCGATGGCGTCCTTCTTCGAGGCCGGGCGCATGGAGGTGTTCTCCGCGCCCGACGTGCGTCAGGTGATAGGTTCAGCAAGCTTGGCAGTCGTCCGACTACTGATCAACTTTCACCGCGAGTTGTTCTATCCCAGGAAAGTCGCGGTCGGCTCATCGGTCATGCGTGTCGGCGAGCGATCGTTCGAGTTTTGCCAGGGCCTGTTCGATGGCGAAGACTGCGTGGCTTCGGCGGAAGTCGTTTGCGTGCTGCTCGACTCATCGACCGGCCGCGCGCAGCCGATCGGTGAACCGCTCCGCAATCGTCTCTTGAGTGGCCGCGCAGTGCGATGACCGTTCGATATGAGCGGCGCGGCTACGTGGCCGTGCTCACCTTGAGCGACGTCTCCCGTCGCAATGCGTTGTCACGCGCAATAGTCAGATCGATGCTCGAATCGCTGCTTCGTGCCGCCGCCGAACATGCGCGCGCAATCGTGATCGCCGGTGACGGGACCGCGTTTTGCAGCGGCGCCAACATGGCCGATCTGCGGGACGGCTGGATGGAAGGCAACGAGCCGGAAACCGACCCGGTGCGCCTGTTCCGTGCGCTCGTCGAATCGCCGATCCCGCTTGTCGCCGCCGTGCACGGAGCCGCGCTGGGCGGTGGGTTTGAGCTCACGCTCAGCTGCGATTTTGTCGTCGCCGGCGAACAGGCTTGGTTTGCGCTGCCGGAACTCGGCGTGGGCGTAGTTCCCAACACGGCGCTTGCGCGGCTGCCGCAACTAGTCGGCGTGCGGCGCGCCACGGAAATCATCCTCTTGCGCGAAAGGTTGTCGGCCACCCAAGCCCTGAGCCTCGGTTTGGCGACCAAAGTGGTGCCGACAGGGTCGGAGTTGGACGAGGCGCTGGCGATGGCAAGGCGCATCGTCTCGACGACGACGCCTGGGGCGCTAGCAGCGGCCAAGCGCCATCTACTGCTTCACAACGCCATCGATTGGGAACGCGTGAGGTCATCGCTTCACGAAGTACCAAAGCCCGAATGGCAGGAAGGGCTCGACGCATACACGGAGCACCGGCCGTTCGACTACGACAAGTTTTGGCCGGACGCGGGAGCAAAATGAGCAGGCGGCCAACTCCGTTGATCATCGCTGAATCCGATGTAGGCCGATTTGTCACGCTCGAGGACGCGTGGCGCGTGATACGCGAAGTGTTCGAGGACGTGGCGAGCGAGGACGCACTCAACTTTCCCGTGGTGCGTGAGACTTTGAGCGCTTCGAAGGCAGTCTTCGGCGTGAAGTCAGCGCAATACCGACGGTATGGCGTCGTCGGACTGAAGGCCGGCGGCTACTTTCCGGGCAACGCGGCCCGCGGCGACGCGAACCATCAGTCGTTCGTCATCCTGCTCGACCAGGAGACCGGCAAGCCGCGCGCAATAGTCGGCGGAAACCTGCTGACGCGTCTGCGAACGGCTGCATCAGCGGCGCTCTCGATCGACACGCTTGCCCGGTGCGACGCCAAAACGCTCGCCGTTGTAGGTGCGGGAGCGCAGGCTGAGACGCACATCCGGGCGGCGCTGCTGGCGCGCGACTTCGACAAAATCCTGCTCTGGAATCGTAGCAAAGATCGCGCTGCCATGCTGGCGAGTCAATGGACGGGGTCAGTTCCGATCAAGGTGACGAGATCAGCGGAAGAAGCCGTGAGGAACGCCGATGTCGTCATTACCCTGACCGGATCCACTCAGGCGATCGTGATGGCCGAATGGGTTAAGCCGGGTTGCCACCTCACGTGCATGGGCGCCGACACGATTGGCAAACAGGAGGTCGACATCGAACTCGTGCGTAAGGCGCGAGTCGTAACCGATTCGGTGGCGCAGGCGACATCGATTGGCGAATGCCAAGCGGCGTTTCGGGCGAGGCGCATCGGTCGAGAGGACATCGCGGTGCTCGGTGACGTGCTGCGCGGGCTCGTCCCTGGTCGGCGAAGCGAGACCGAGGTAACTCTGTTCGACGGCACCGGCGTTGCTGCTCAAGACATCGCCATGGCCGCGCTTGTCGCCGAGCGCGCGAGCGGTCTAGCCTGATCGTCCACGCACCGAAATTGGTTCTGTCGCAGTAAGCCGGTGC
>PLZH01000032.1 GCA_003152055.1 Burkholderiales bacterium | reverse complement strand
GGCTGCCCGCCGGATAAGGCTCGCCCGATGAGGCAAGCGCCTTGACGACGAGCTCGTCGCCGCCTTCCAACATGATTCGGTATTTGACGAGGTCACCGACGTAGAGCGTTTCGGTGACCTCGCCACCATGGCGATTGGGCATCGCATCGGCGACCGGGCCGATGCCGATGTTTTCCGGCCGGATGATCAGCCACGAGCCCGCGGCACCTGGCGGCGCCGCGTGTGCGTCAGCGAAGGTCGCGAGGCCGCGCTTCGAGTGGGCCAGCGGCCGACCGTCGCGCGCGTCCCAGCGCGCGACCTCCAGCACGTTCGATTCGCCGAGGAAGTCGGCGACGAAGCGGTTGGCTGGGCGCTGATACACGTCGAGCGGTTTGCCGAGCTGCTGAAGCACGCCTCCGTCGAGCACGGCGATCAGGTCGGACATCACGAGTGCTTCGACCTGGTCGTGGGTCACCGAGACGGTGGTGATACCGAGTTGGCGCTGCAGGTCACGGATTTCGACCTGCATGGTCTCGCGCAAGCGCTTGTCGAGGGCCCCCATCGGTTCGTCCATGAGGAGCAGGCGCGGCTCGAACACGATGGCGCGCGCCAGAGCCACACGCTGCTGCTGTCCGCCCGACAACTCCCGCGGCAGGCGGCCTTCGAAGCCCGTCAGGCGGACCATTTCGAGCGTACGAGCGACGCGGCGGCCGATCTCGGACTTTGAAACGCGCCGCATCTCGAGTGGATAGGCGACATTGCGAAAGACGTTGAGATGCGGAAACAGCGCGTATTGCTGGAAGACGACGCCGATGTTCCGCTGGTGGACCGGCTGATCGATCACGCTTTTGCCGCCGACGCGAATGCTGCCCGAGCTCGGCACCTCGAATCCCGCGATCATGCGCATCGTCGTGGTCTTGCCCGAGCCGCTCGGACCGAGGAGCGTCAGGAGCTCGCCGCCGGCGAGCGCAAACGACATGTCGGCGACGACTTTGGTACGGCCGAAGATCTTCTCGAGATGACTCACCTCGAGCGTTGCGGCCGGTGCGCGCCGTTCACGGTCGACGGAGGCTGCGTTGATCAAGCGGGGTACGCCCTCGCGTTCGGAGCTACTCGACTTCAAAGACGACTTCGAGCTCGACGGACACGTTCGACGGCAGTGCGTTGACGCCGATCGCGGAACGCGCGTGCGCGCCAGCATCTCCGAAAAGCGCCTGGATCAGATCTGACGCGCCGTTGATCACGGCGGGCTGCTTGTCGTAGCCATCAATACAGTTGACGAAACCCGTCACCTTGACAATCTGGCGGATGCGGTCAACGCCGCCGGCCGCCCAGCCTGCGCATGCGAGGCAGTTCAACGCCGCATCCCGGGCGGACAGGTAGGCATCCTCGTCGGAGACTTCCACGCCGACCTTGCCGACGAAGCGACGAATGCCGTTGATGCGCGCAGTCTGACCTGAGGTGAACACCAGGTTGCCGACTCGCTTGGCCGGCCGGTAGTTGCCGACGGGCTTCGGCACCGTCGGCAGGGCCAGGCCCATCGCGGCCAGTTTGTCTTCCAAGGTCACCGGCATCTCCCGGGATGGCTGCTCGTCGTGCTCAGGACAGGCGCCATTCATTCCAGCGTTCGGTCACCTTGTCGAGGTTGGCACCCCAGTAGTCACCGCTCAAGAGGAAGCCCTTGGCCGCGTTTTCAGGATTCGAGGACAGATACGGCCGCGCTTTTGCGTCGATCAGGGGGGCCGCGTCGCTGTTTGTCGGGCCATAAGCGATGTATTTGGTGAGCTCGGCTTGCTGACGCGGCTGCAGCGCAAAGTTGATGAACTTCATCGCGTTGGCGGCGTTCTTCGTACCCTTGGGCACCACCCATGCTTCATAGGTAAGCGCGGCGCCTTCATAACTCACCGCCAGCGGTTCGCCTTCGAGCATGGCAGTGATGGCGCGGACCGACGGCGTGACGACGATCTCGCCGCTTTGCAGGAGCGGCCCCGGCTGCGCCATCTGTGACCACCATAGAACGCGCGACTTGATCTTGTCCATGCTCTTGAAGGCGCGGTCGAGGTCAAGCGGGTAGAGCCGGTCCTTTGGCACGCCGTCGGCGATGAGCGCGAATTCGAGCGAGTAGACGGCGCCGTTGTACATGCCGCGCTGTCCGGGCAGCCCGTCAATATTCCAGAAATCCTTCCATGTCCGTGGCGCCTTGCCGGGGGGAAAAGCCTTGGTGCTGTACGCCATCAGCATCGGTATGGTGACGCCGCCGACCGCCTGTGGTGTCACCAGCGCGGGAACGATCTTGCGCGCATCGATCACGCTGTAGTCGAGTGGAATGACGAGGCCATCGCGCACGGCGGTGTAGCGCACGCGATCAGGCAGCGAGACAAAGTCCCACTCGACGTTGCCAGATTGCACCTGGGCGCGCAGCTTGGCGAGGTCGACACCCGTGGTCTGGACGATCTTGATGCCCGTCTCCTTTTCGAAGGGCTCGAACAAGGCCTTTTGCTGCCCGGTCTGGTAGGCGCCACCAAAACCTGCGAACACCAGTTGTTGCTGTGCCGCGCGCGATTCGGTGACCATGAACGGAACAGCACCGGCTGCGATGGCCGCACCGGTGACCTGAGACAGAAACTTTCGGCGACCAAGGCTCGGTGTAGTCATTCGACCCCCTTTGATGAGTAACTCGCGCGGCAGCAGCTAATCAAAGTATGAGAGGCGATCTGCGACGTGTCAACATATTTTCGACATTCATGATAGTTTCGACATTCTCCCTGATCCCAGCGGTGCTTGTTCGCGAATCGCCTCGACTCGCCAACTCGAGGCAGGTGGTACGGGCCCTGAGGCAATGCAAGCCTTCGCTACGACAGACCACAGCCCTCCGGAGCGCGCCACCGTCGGGTATGGGCGGCACAAGCCTTTCGACTTGGTGGCGCCGGATCGGGAGATCACGCCGCGATAGTGTCGACCAGATGGTCGAGCGCGCGCACCAAGCTCCATGGCGCCAGCATCGATGTCTTCGGGTTCGACGCCAGCGTGCGCGCGACGACGCTTGTCGACAACTCGCCGAACGTCTCTGTCCTGGCGTAGAGGCTGGGAGCGCGAACTGCAAGGGCGCGCCCAAGGGCATGCGGGGCAACATCCTCGCCGAGGCGCAGCCGTCTTGATTTCCGTGCTGTCGATCGTCGGCGGCTACGTGGCGCTCATCTGCGTCGCCGGGCTGGTGGGGCGCCACGGCAGCGGCGCTGCACGTCGTCGTCATGTTTGCCGCGGCCGGTGACGGCCGCGGCAAGGATTCGTTCAGGCAGTAGCTGTCTTTGGCCGAGTGGTGATGTCGCGGCCGCTCCGGAGGACCGTCCGGACCCGATGCGGAGGGGCTCGGTCCGATAGAGAACACGTTCGTATGAGCGATTCGCGAGTGCTTTGAGCTCACGCGGCCCGCGCAGGAACCATTTTCGAAGCCGGCCTTCTTTAGATGTGCCGCTCTGCGGGCACCTGACTGATGACCCAAAGGACCTGGGCTTCGCGCGCGCCGGCATTGCGAAACGCGTGCGGGGTCTCGGCATTGAACTGCACGGCATCGCCTTCCTCGAGCAGGATGACGTCCGGCCCGATCGTGATCTCCAGCGAGCCCGCGAGAACGAGCGCGGCCTTTTCGCCTGGGACCCCCGTGACGGTCTCGCCCGTGCGACCATTCGGCGCCACCACCAGCATCATCACTTGCAGGTTCGATGCCGTGGCGGGTGACACCAGTTGTTTCAGAATGCCGTCGCCCAGATCCAGTTTCGGTCGCGCGCCTTTGCGCCTGACATTGGGGTAGGCCAGACCTTCCGGGTTGCCCCCTTCGTCATCGAACAATGCCGAGAGCGGCACGCCCAGCCCGATTCGCAGCTTGGTGAGTGTCTTCAACGAAGGGCTCGTGACGTTGCGCTCGATTTGGCTGAGGATGCCAACTGAGAGGCCCGTCAGCAGGGCGAGCTCGCGCAGGCTGAGCCCCTTTCGCAGGCGAAACGCCTTCACGGTTTCACCGAAGCGGTGCGCCGCCGGCTGCTCCACCGCCTCCTGCAAATCCCCGTTCATTTGTGCTCTTCCCGGCCTATTGCGCGCGTATTCAGCGCCAGACATCTGAACAACGGACACTATATCATGAACAGAATGATGGGTTCCGCTCGGCCGGTTTCATAGGGAAAACAGCTAGTTCGAGCACAGGATAAATCCACGCTACATCACTATCATGAACAGGTCGTTCAATAAATTCTTGACGTGTTCGCACGATTCGAGAGCCGCCCATGGAACATCGTCCCGGCCTCTACACGCTGCTGAGCGGACTCGGGGATCCGTCGCCCCTCGTCGTCGAAGTGCCCCGTAGCGGCCGTCAATATCCGAACGAATTTCAGGTCGCCTGCGACTTCACGACGCTGCACGCGTACGTTTCGATGTACGTGGAAGAAATCTACGGCAACGCGCCCGACTCTGGAGCCGCATTGCTCTGGGCCAACTTCCCGAACAGCTGGATCGACCTGAATCGACATGTCGAAGACATCGACCCGAGCCTGCTGGCGGAGCCCTGGCCCGGGCCGATCCACCCGAGCGACAAATCGCTAAGGCTCGGCACGGGCTTGATCCACAAATGGGGCAAGGACGACCTGCCCATCTACGACAGGAAGCTTTCCGTCGCCGAGGTCCGTCAAAGGATAGACGACTACTACTGGCCGTATCACGACCGCCTGGCCCAGCTCATCCAGGCGAATGTCGATCGCTTCGGCGCCTCCTGGCACATCTCGTGTCACTGCATGGCCTCGGTAGGGCCGCGATGGAGCCACGACAAGGGCCAGCCGCGCAAGGACTTCTGCGTCAGCGATCTGAGCGGCAAGACATCCGACCCGGCCTTCCTTGATGCCGCCGTGAAGGCATTCGAGGCAGAGGGATTCACCGTCAGCGTCAACGACCCATTCGTGGGCGGCGAATGCGTGCGCCGGCATAGCCGGCCGGCCGAAGGTCGCAACAGCCTCCAGTTTGAAATGATCAAGGGTCTCTACATGGACGAAGAGACCTGGCGCAAGACCGATCGCTTCGACGCCGTGAAGGCGGGCGTCGGCAAGGTCATCGGCCGCATCAGCGACTACTGCCGCAAATCCGCCGGCCGAAAAGACAGCCCGAAGAACCCGCAGTGACAGCACCAAAGGAGAAGACCATGCTCGGACGCAGACCTACGCTGAAGATCGGATTGCTGATCGCCGCGCTCGCCTTGGGCGCGACGACGAAGGCCCAGGAAGAGAGAAAGCCGGGAGCGCTCGTCGGCCCCGTCACTTTCATGATCGCCGACTGGCCAGAGATGATCGAAATGGCGCGCATCCTGAAGCCCAACTGGGAAAAGCTGGGCGTGACGGTCAACGTGCAGCAGGCGACACTGAACAGCATGATGGCGCAGGTCGCCGGCGAGCACCGGGCGCCGCAGTTGGCGGCTTTCGGCTGGGGTGGCGGACCCGACCGGATCGACCCCGACTTCTTTCTCACCGAGTTCTTCCACTCGAAGCGGGTGGCCAAGGGCGGATACAACGTCGGCAATTATGTCAATCCCGACTACGACAAGCTCGTCGACGCGCAGCGCGCGGAGATGGACGACGCGAAGCGGCACCAACTCGTCAAGCAGGCGCAGCAGATGCTGTACCGCGACCGTCCGGGCATGGTGCTTTACTACATCGACTACCTGACACCTTACCGGACCGACCGGATCGATGGTGCCGTATCAGTGATGGGGAACGGCGCCGCGCTTTCCTATATTCCTTGGACATACTTCGACGGCAAGACCAAGCAGGGTCGGCCGATCGTCAAGGCACTCACCCAGTACGACATCTCGACCTTGAATCCCTTCGCCACAGGCGAGGTGACGAACGCTGCCTTGCTGCGCTGGGTCTACGCGCCGCTCGTGATGCGCGACAAGAACCTCGGCCTGATTCCTTGGGCGGCGGAATCGTGGAAGGTGCTCGACCCGCAGACCGCGGAGGTGACGATCCGGGCCGGCATGAAGTTCAGTGACGGCGTACCGGTCACGGCCAAGGACCTGAAGTTCACGTTCGACTTCATCAACCAATGGAAATTCCCGTCCTATGCCCGATTCACCGACAACATCGGCGACGTCGATCTGGTCAACGATCGAACGGTTCGCATCCACCTGAAGAGGCCTTTCGCGCCGTTCGTCGCGAACATCCTCGGCTACGCATTCATCGCGCCGCAACACATTTGGGAAAAGGTCGCGGCGCAGCCGGGCCTGAAGTCGCCGGCCGATTGGCCGAACGACCAGCCGGTGGGATCGGGCCCGTTCAAGCTCGTCGAGTGGAAGAAGAGCGAATACATCCACTTTACCGGCAACAAGGAGTGGTTCCACGCGCCCAATTTCGCGGAGGTGTACTGGCTCATCGTGCCCAGCATCGACAGCGAGCTCGGCATGCTCGAGAGCGGCGCTGCGGACCTGATGGCGTGGAACCTGACGCCTTCTCAGCTGCAGCGTCTGAAGGCCCATGGCGACATCGCCGCACCACCGGCGCCCAGCCACGCGCCGCGCGAGATCCGCTTCAACATCGCGCTGCCGCCGTTTGACGACGTCAACGTGCGCAAGGCGTTCTCGATGGCGACCGACCGAAAGCAGCTCGTCAATACGCTGCTGGACGGGGCTGCCACGGTCGGCAACGACACCTACATCTCGCCCAAGCTCGACTGGGCCGACACGTCGCTGAAGACGCCGGAATTCAACATCGAGGCGGCGCGCAAGATGCTTCAGTCGGCCGGCTACACGTGGGACTCGGACGGTCACCTGCACTACCCGAAGTGACGTCCGCCTGAATCGCACCATCTGCCCGGGGGAAGCCGTCGTGCGTGTATTTCGCAGTGTCCTGCGAAGGGTCCTGCACACGATACTGACGCTTTTCCTCGTCCTGACGGGGATGTGGTGCCTGTTTCGCCTCGTGCCGGGCGACCCGATGGTGATCTTCCTCGGCCAAGGCGAGTTGGGTCCGGTCGAGATCGCCCACATCCGGGCCGACTGGGGGCTCGATCGGTCGCTGCCGGCGCAGTACCTTTCCTACCTCCACAACTTCGTCACCGGCAATCTTGGGACGTCGTTCGCGTTTCGCCGGCCGGTGTCCGAAATACTCGCCGGGCCGTTGCTGAACACGCTGATCCTGATGCTGCCGGCCCTGATCGTGTCGATCGGCCTGGGCATCGTCGTCGGCGCCCGGCTGGGCTGGCGGCGCGGCCATGCCCTCGAGGCCTGGGCCAACTTCCTCGTGATGATTCCGCGCACATTGCCCATCTTCTGGCTGGGCATCATCGTGCTGGTCATCTTTGCCTATGGCCTGGGCTGGTTCCCGATCGGCGGCATGCGCACGACGGCCTTCATCCCGGAGACGTGGTGGCAGGAGCTGCCCGGTTTCGACCTGCTCAGCCACCTCGTCCTGCCGGTCTCGGTGGCCACCCTCAGCCTGCTCTCCGATCCGCTGCTCATCATGCGGACCAGCATGCTCGAAGTCCTGGGCGAGGACTACATCGTCTTTGCCCGAGCCCGAGGCCTGCCCGAGTCGACGGTGCGCCGGATTGCCCGCCGCAATGCGCTCATGCCGGTCGTCACCTACGCCGCGATCATGGTCGGCTTCGCCTTCGGCGGCCAGGTACTTCTCGAGGTCGTCTTCGCCTGGCCTGGAATGGGCCGTCTGATGGTCGACTCGGTGACGCAGCGGGACTACCCGGTAGCGCAGGCTGCCTTCTTCCTCATGGCGGCGGCCGTGATCTTACTGAACCTGCTGGTCGACGTGGCCTATCTCGCGCTCGACCCGAGAGTCAGCTTTGACTAGCCTCGCCATGCCCGATTCGCTGGCGCGCAGTGGCGCCTGGCGAGGCCTGCGCGCAGGCGCCGGGATCGTGCTCGGCACCTGGGAAGGCCGGTTCGGTAGTGCCGTCTTTCTGCTCTTCCTGATCGTGTCGATCGTCGGCCCAAGTCTGCTCGGCAGCGAGCCCATGCGGATCCACTATTTGCCCAGCGGCGCCGTTGCGCGCCTCTTGTCGCCGCACGAGTTTGCGCCGCTCGGCACCGATTTCTACGGTCGTTCCGTGTTCGCGCAACTGGTCCTGGGCGCGCGCACCGCGTTCATCGTGAGCATCGTTTCGACCCTGTTCATGGCGATCATCGGCACCAACGTCGGGCTGGTCGCGGCCTACTTCGGTGGCCGCGTCGACGCGCTCCTGATGCGGATGACGGACCTGGCTTTCGCGGTGCCATTCCTGCCTTTCGCGGTCATTCTCGTCGCGCTGCTTCAGCCTTCGCTGTGGAACATCATCCTGACGATCTCCTGCCTCATGTGGCGTACGACGGCCCGGGTGATCCGGAGCCAGGTGCTGACGATCAAGCAGCAGACCTTCGTCAAGGCGGCGCGGGTCGCGGGGGCCAGCCACGCGCGGATCATCTACCTGCACATCTTCCCGAACGTGCTGCCGATGTCGTTGCTGTACGTGGCGTTCGGCATTTCCTGGGCCGTGCTCTCCGAAGCGAGCCTGTCGTTTCTCGGCTTTGGCGATCCCGACCGGATGAGCTGGGGCCAGATGCTTTATTTCGCCTATACCTCGGCATCCATTCGCACCGCCTGGTGGTGGACCGTTCCGCCCGGCGTCTGCATCACCCTGTTCGTTCTTTCCGTCTTTCTCATCGGCCGACAGTTCGAGCGCTACGTCAACCCGAGGCTCGCCTGATGCAGCGCATCGCCGTCAGCGGCTTGTCAGTCGTCTACGCGAGCGGTTTGCACGCCGTCAACGGCGTCTCGTTCGCGCTCGAGGACGGCGCCAGTCTGGGCATCGTCGGCGAATCGGGCTGTGGCAAAAGCACTCTCACGATGGCGTTGCTCGGACTGCTGCCGCCCGGGGCGCGCATCTCGAGCGGCTCGATCGTCATCGACGGCAGCGAAACGGTCGGCGCCAGCGTGCTGTCGATGCGCAAGATGCGCTGGCGCGAGATGGCCTGGATCCCGCAAGGCGCGGCGAGCGCACTGTCGCCGGTCACCTCGATCTTCGGCCAGTTCGTGCAGACCTGGAAGGCGCACGGACAGGTCGACGTCGCCGCCCTGCGCCGACGCGCCGAGCAGCTGTTCGCCGACGTCGAGCTCGCGCCGCACTGGCTCGACGTCTTCCCGCACCAGCTGAGCGGCGGCATGCGTCAGCGCGTGATCATCGCCCTGGCGCTGCTCTTCGATCCGCGGCTGCTCCTTGCCGACGAGCCGACCACCGGACTCGACGTGATTGTCCAGAAGCAGGTTCTAGAAGTCCTGAAGCGCCTGCAGGCCCAGCACGGCGCCACGCTGATCTTTGTCAGCCATGACATCGGCGTTGTCGCCGACCTGTGCCGACAGGTGGCCGTCATGTACGCGGGTGAAATCGTCGAACAGGGTGCCACCGGCGACGTGTTGTCGACGCCGACCCACCCGTACACGATCGCACTGAAGCAGTCGTTTCCCGACATCCGCCATCCCGAGCGCGAGCTGGTCAGCATTCCAGGACGCATGCCGGCGCTGTATGCCGGGCCGACGCAGTGCACGTTCTCCAGCCGTTGCCCGTTCGCGCGCGAGCGCTGTCGCATCGAGCGACCGCACCTTCGGCCGATCGGGGGACGCCAGGTCGCCTGCCATTTCGCGGAGCAAGCCGAAGCGATGCGCACGGCAGTGGCGAGCGGGAACGCCTGGCAAGGCACGGAGACGGCATGACCGAGCAACGCTACCTGCTCGAGGTCGATGCCGTCGGCAAGACCTTTCGGCGCAGCCGCGGCCTGTCCTGGATGCTCGCCGGCGGCGCGGGCGGCACGACGCGCGCGCTCGACGACGTGTCGCTTCGGCTACAGCGCGGCAAGGTGCTGGGCATCGTCGGCGAAAGCGGTAGCGGCAAGAGCACCTTGGCGAATCTGATCCTCGGCCTGGAAACGGCCGACCAGGGCCGACTCGTCTTCGACGGGCACGACACGACCACGCTGCGCGGCCAGGCGCTGAAGGCCTTTCGGCGCCAAGTGCAGATCGTCTTCCAGGATCCGCAGGCCTCGCTCGACCCGCGCTTCGCGGTTGGAAGGGCGATCGAGGAGCCGCTGGTCATCCACGGCCTCGGCAACGCGGCTGAGCGCCGCCACCGCGTCGAAGCGGTGCTCGAGGAAACCGGTCTCGCCCCCGCCTCGGCCTACCTGGACCGGTTTCCGCACGAGTTGTCGGGTGGCCAGCGCCAGCGGGTCGCGATCGCCCGCGCGATCATTCTCGAGCCGTCGCTGCTGATCGCCGACGAGCCCGTCTCGATGCTCGATGTCTCGGTCCGCGCCGGCGTTCTCAAGCTGCTCGGCCGGCTGGTGAAGACCCGCGACATGGCGATGGTCTTCATTACCCACGATCTGTCGATCATCAGCTACGTGTGCGACGAACTGGCCATCCTCTATCGAGGCAAGCTGGTCGAGCAGGGATCGGCGCAAGAGGTCATGCGCTCGCCGGCGCACGAATACACACGCCTGTTGATCTCGGCGGTGCCCGTTCCCGAAGCGCGAGCGCCGTCACCACCTGTCGAGAGCCCTCATGAATGAGATGAAGAAGCAATTGCTGCAATGGATCGCCGAGGACGAGAGCACGCTCGTCGATTTCTACACCGGCTTCGTCCGCGCGAAATCGCCAAATCCGCCCGGCGACACCCGCGCTGCCCTGGCGCACGTCGCGGCGTTTCTGGACGGTCGGCATCTGCCTTATCGAACGGTGGCTCCGAGCGAGAACATGCCCAACATCGTCGCTTCCTTCGAAGGCGGCCAGCCCGGCCCGCACCTTGTGCTGAACGGCCACGCCGACGTCTTCCCCGTGGGGCGCGAGGACCTCTGGGAGCGCGACCCCTGGGGCGGCACAATCGAGGGTGGTCGCATCTACGGGCGCGGCTCCTCGGACATGAAGGGCGGCTCGACGGCGGCGGTCTTCGCTTTCGCCTACCTCTCGCGTCTGAAGGCGAAGCTTCGCGGCAAGCTCACGCTGACGATCGTCTCCGACGAGGAAACTGGCGGCCGCTGGGGATCCGAATACCTGCTCGAACACCTGGGCGATGAAGTCCTGGGCGACTGCGTGCTGTCGGGGGAACCCGGCGGCGTCGGCACAGTCCGCTACGGCGAAAAGGGGATCCTGCAGTTCACGGTGTCGGTCAAGACCCGGGGTGCGCACGGCCCCTATCCGCACCTGAGCGCCAACGCGATTCGTGTGGCCTCGAGCATCATGGACCGGCTCGAGCGACTGCAGGACATCCAGGCGGTGTTGCCGCAGGCCGTAGCCGACAACCTGAATTCGCCGCGCGTGCGCGAGGTGATCGAATCGACGATGGGCGCCGGAACGGCCGAGATCATGCGCAAGCTCACGGTCAACGTCGGCACGATCCGCGGAGGCACCAAAGTCAACATGGTCGCCGCCGACTGCACCATGGAAGTGGACATCCGGGTGCCGATCGGCATCGATCGCGAGGCCGTCCTTGGCGAAGTCAGGAAGATCGTCGCGGGGCACGAGGGCGCCACGCTGGAGGCGGTTGTCGGCAGTGCGGCCAACTATTGCGATCCAGAGCATCGGATGGCACAGATCATCCGCAGCAACGCTCGCGACGTCGGACTGCCAGAGCTGGTGGCGATTCCGTCCGTCGGTGCCTCGGATTGCCGGATGTGGCGCGAAAGAGGCGTTCCGGCGTTCGTCTTCGGGACGACGCCATGCAACATCGCCGCGCCGAACGAATCGACGAGCATCGAGGACTTCCTGCAGGTGGTTCGCGTCCATACGCTCTCTGCTTTCGACTTTCTGATGGCCGCGCAATGACAGCAGCGAGCGTCGACAGGTCGGGCCTGCCATTCACAGCGGCGGAACTCGCCGGCCGGGTTGCCAGGACCCGAGACTTGATGCGCGAACGCGGCCTCGAGGCGCTGCTCGTATTCGCCCCGCACAACTACTACTACCTGACGGGCTTCCAGTCCGGCCTGTCGCATTCGCTGACGACGCTCGTGCTTCCTCTTCATGGCAAGACGGCATGGATCGTGCGCAAGACCGAGCTCAGCAACGTCCGCGCCTTGCCCGGCGACGACGGGCCCGTCGACGCGCATGGGGTCGCCGACGACGAGGACTACATCGAGGTCCTGGCACGCGTGCTGGCATCGATGCGGTTGGACCGGGGCCACCTCGGCATCGACATGAACGCGCTCTACTTCAACGTCGCCCACGAGCGAAAGCTGCGAGCCTCGCTGCCGGGTGCGCATCTCGAAGACGGATCGCTGCTCGTCGAGAAGATCCGCATGCAAAAGAGCGAGACCGAACTCGCCTACCTGCGCCGTGCCGGTGCGCTGAGCGCCCTGGCCCTGAAGGCCGGATTCGCGGCTCTCGTCGAGGGCATGACCGACACCGATCTCGCCGTCACTCTCATGAGCACGGCGTTCAAGGCCGGCAGCGAGCGCATGGGCATGCTGCCTTTCGTTGCCTCGGGACCGCGGACGGCGCAGGCGCACGCCACCTGGATCGGCCGGCCGATTGGTCGAAACGAAGTGATCAACGCCGAGTTGGCGGCGGCCGTGGAGCGCTACCACGTGCCGGTCTTTCGGGTCGCGTCGATCGGACCGCCGCCGGCCGAGATCGCGCGCATGCACGACGCATCGCAGGCTGCGCTGCACGCCGGCCTCGAGCGCATCCGGGCCGGGATGACGTCGGGCGAGGCCGATGCGACGATGCGCCGGCCGATCGAGCGTGCCGGTTACGGCGACCAGTTCGTCGTGCGGGGCGCCTACAGCATCGGCATCGGCTTCGCGCCGAGCTGGGGCGAAGGCAACACCCTCGCTGCGATCAAGCCGGGCAGTGCCGACATCCTTTTGCCAGGCATGACGTTCCACCTGGTGCCGGCCCTGTACCAGGACGGCGTGGGCTGTGTCTGCTGCAGCATGCCCGTCGCCATCACGGAGACCGGCGTCGAGGCGCTGGCGCCGATCGAGGCCAAGCTTTTCATCGCCTGACGACATTTCATCGAAAGACCGCATCCATGCCATTCATTTCGCTGCGCGTTCGTCCGGACCGCACGTACCACGGCTACGCCGACGACAACACCGTCGTGACGGAAGACATCGCGAATTCGGAATTCGTCGAAAAGGTCATCGCCATCGACCGCATCCTGTCCATCACCGAGGACTACATCTACATCACGACGACGCACGGCCGTGCCCAGATCTGGTCCTACGAAGGGTCGCTGTCGGCGGTCAAGGATCGCCTGGCTGCGGCCGGCCTTCTGGTGGTCTGAGCGGTGAAGGAGACCGGCGGCGCAAGCGCCGCACAGGGGGTAGGCCAGTCGGTCCGGCGCAAGGAGGACGCGCGCTTTCTCGTGGGCGCGGGCCGCTACGTCGACGACCTCGTTTTTCCCGGCGAGTGGCACGTGCGCTTTGTGCGCTCACCCTATGCGCATGCGCGCATACGGGGCGTCGACGTCGGCCCTGCGCTCGCCCTTCCGGGAGTGGTCGCGGCGTACACCGGTGCCGACTTGCGCCGCGCCGGCGTCGGCAGCATTCCGTGCGGCTGGCTGATAAGGGGTCGCGACGGCAAGCCGATGGCCGAGCCGCCGCATTTTCCGCTCGCGGTCGACAAGGTGCGGCACGTCGGCGAGCCGGTCGCGGTGGTGGTCGCCACGACCGCGTTCGGGGCCCTCGATGCGATGGCTGCGGTCGAGGTCGACTACGAGGTGCTCGACGCAGTCGCCGACAGTGAGGCTGCCCTTCGCCCCGGGTCGCCGCTCGTCTGGGACGACGTCGCCGGCAACGTCTGCTGCGACTGGCATCTCGGCGACGAAGCCGAGACCGATCGAGCTTTCGCTGCCGCGGCCCACGTGAGCCGCATCGACCTCGTCAATAACCGGCTGGTGCCAAGCCCGATGGAGCCGCGCGCTGCGATCGCCCGGCACGACCCGGCGAGCGGCGAGTACACGCTCTACACGACCAGCCAGAATCCGCACACCGTTCGCTCCACCTTGTGCAACTCGGTCCTCGGCATCGCCGAGACCGATCTGCGCGTGGTCTCGCCCGACGTCGGCGGTGGCTTCGGCTGCAAGATCTTCGTCTACCCGGAAGAGACCACGCTGTGCTGGATCAGCGGCCAGCTCGGCGGCACGGTCCGCTGGACATCCGATCGCTCGGAGGCCTTCCTCACCGACTCGCACGGCCGCGACCATCGCACGCACGCCGAGCTGGCGCTCGACGAAGCGGGCAATTTCCTGGCCTTGCGCGTGAAGACGCTTGCCAACGTCGGCGCGTACCTCTCGAGCGGCGCCACCGCGATCCCGACCTTCTACTACGCGCCGTTGCTCGCCGGCGTCTACAAGACGCCGGCGATCCACTGCAACGTCGTCGTGACCTTCACCAATACCTGCTGCGTCGATGCTTACCGGGGCGCCGGCCGACCCGAGGCGACCTACGTTCTTGAGCGGCTGATCGACCAGGCGGCGCGGGAAACTGGCCGAGATCGGGTCGAGCTGCGCCGCCAGAACTTCATCGGGACGGAGTCGTTTCCGTATCCGACGCCGGTCGGCCTCGTCTACGATTTCGCCGACCACGCCGCGACGCTCGATCTGGCGCTCGAGATGTCCGACTGGTCGGGTTTCGCCGCTCGTCGGGGCGAAGCCCGGGGCCGCGGCCGGCTTCGCGGCATCGGTCTATCCACCTACGTGGAGATCGCCGGTGGCACGCCTTCGCGGCTGCTCGGCCAGTTGGGCGGGCGCGGCGGCCGCGCCGAGTCGGCCCAGGTGCGCGTGCATCCGAGCGGCGCCATCACCGTATTCAGCGGCTCGCACAGCCACGGGCAGAGCCACGAGACGACGTTCGCGCAGATTGTCAGCGAGCGACTGGGCGTGCCACTCGAATCGATCAAAGTCGTGCAGGGAGATACCGACAAGGTGCCGTTCGGGCGCGGCACTGCCGCTTCGCGCTCGCTCGTGATTGGCGGCTCGGCGATCGTCAGGGCTGTCGACAAGATCATCGCCAAGGCTATTCGGATCGCCGCGCATCGGCTCGAGGCTGCCCCTTCCGATATCCGCTTCGAGGCTGGCGTCTTCGGCATTGTCGGGACCGATCGGAAGATCCCGTTTCTGGAGATCGCCAAAGCCGCCTACACGCTGCACGACTTTCCGATCGAATCGATCGAACCCGGGCTCGACGAGACGGCTTTCTACGATCCGCTGAACTGGACCTTTCCAAGCGGTTGCCATGTCTGCGAGCTGGAGATCGACCCGGAGACCGGACAAGTGAGCGTCGAGCGCATCGTCGCGGTCGATGACGTTGGCACGGTGATCAATCCGATGGTCGTTCACGGACAGATTCACGGCGGACTCGCGCAGGGTCTCGGTCAGGCCTTGCTCGAGGGTTGTATCTACGACGCCGAAGGGCAGTTGCTCACCGGATCGTTCCAGGACTACTGCATGCCGCGCGCCGACGACGTGCCGAATTTCGAGGTGGCTCTTCTGGGGACACCTTGCGAACACAACCCGCTGAAGGCCAAGGGCTGTGCGGAGGTCGGTTCTGTCGGCCTGCCGCCGGCGATCATCAATGCGGTGCTGGATGCGCTGTCGATCGTCGGCGTCACGTCGATCGACATGCCGGCGACAGCGCACCGGGTATGGAGGGCCATTCGGGACGCTTGCGCCGGTTGACCATCACAATCTGATGATGCCGGACTTTCGTCGCCGCACTCGGTGTCGGACCACCGAGGGTCGCTAAATCTGCGCGCGTTGCCATAGCTTATTGGTAATAGCATGCGGGCAAGGCCGCCGCGGTAGAACACGTCGAGGCCTTCTTCCGCGATCTGCTCGAGCGTTCCCGCAAGGGTCTTCTGGTCCAGGTGGCGTTGCAGCGTGGTCGTCCACCCACTCATCACCGGGCAGCGGCCCTCTTCGAGGAACATGACCGCCGCATCCGGGTCCAGCGACAAGGCGCGCGCGGCCGAAGCCGTCAGCAGTGCGGAGTACCAGTCGACGATCAGGCCTTGACGTGCCGGCTGCGCCGCCGGCAACACCAAGTCGCGCCATGGCCTGCGGCCAAATGCACGGTGTGCCGCCCCCATGCCGGCCACCACGCCGGGCACGGCGACCGCGGTTGGCCCCTTGCACGTTGCGATCACCCACGACGGTCGGCCACGGAAACAGGCGCGACACTTTGCCGTCGCCCGTAAGCGGATAGTTGGCGGGGTCCAGAGCGCGCGGCGAGCGCATTCCATAGTCCACGACATGGGCGCGACTTCCATCAGCTCGCCACAGCACCATGCAGCCGCCGGCCGCCGGACCGCTCATCCAGGGCTCGACGACGCCAATCGCGAACGATGTGGCCACCGCCGCATACACCGTGTCGCCACCCGTCTCAAGGACCGCAGCGCCGACTTCGGCGGCGCGGCGATGCTGGGCCGCAACCACGCCTCCGCGCGCGGCCACGACCTGCTTGCGGACAATCTGAGAATT
>PLZH01000059.1 GCA_003152055.1 Burkholderiales bacterium | reverse complement strand
GTCGTGCCCGATTGGCCTACACCAACGGGACCCGGGAGACTTATGGAATCCGGTGCCGACCTCCGCGGCAGGGCTGCCAGGGTCGGCGTCGAGCGCTCTTTGGTAGCGTCCGGGAAAGAATGTCACGACCCCTCGGATGTAGCCTGCTGATGTGGCCAAGAGCGGCATCGCCGGCTCTGTGGGTGAATACTTTTGGGGCGGTATGGCGTCCACCTTCTTCTGGATCGATCCGGTGGAGGACGTGTGCGTCGTGTTCCTCACGCAGTTCATCCCCTCAAGCCTGTATCCGATCCGGCGCGAATTGCGCACGATGGTCAATGCGGCAATCCTGGATTCGAAAGCCTGATTCGACAAGATCAGAAGCAGACCCTTCAACCGGTTCCAATCCTTGCCAGCAATTGCCTTCCCCGCAATTGAGCTCCGGAGACCGTCGTTGGTAACGGTCAGTTATGTAAGTTCTCGGCGGCAGACATCATTGCGCTGGTGACCGTCGACTTCGCATCTCACTCCGCCAATTTGTTCCTGGCATCCGACGAGACCGGTTTCCTGACCGGTCAGATCATTGACGTCAACGGCGGCAAGACCTCGTCGTGAATTGCTGCGAGGGAGGATCAAGGAGCCGCGCGGCCGAGAGATCGGCGACGGTCCGGCAGCAGGCCGCGAGTTCCTGCGAGCGACTGTCAGGATGAGGTCAATCGCAACCGGCCGAGCGCTTCAGATGCAAGGGGTTGTCCGTGGCGCTCCGCCAGCCGACAGCGGCTCTCGGCCCCTATGCAGCTATCGACAGCCGGCGCATAGGGACACCAGCGGCCGTTCGAGGAACCGGGGCAGGCGAGCGGATGGGTGCACGTCGTCTTTGCGCCTCTGCTTGAGGCATGTCAAGGAGGCAGGCGCTTCAGCGGGTTAACGTACCTAGTCGGCAGGACCTTGGCGCGGCGACGCGGCCTGAGCGGCTGCTTGGAGGGCTGCGATGCTGACTTTGCCGTTGTGGAGGCTCTTGGGTACCGTCATTGCACTGGCCACACTGCCCTGGTCCGTGTATGCAGCCGATCCCGCGGCAGGCACGAAGCCACTCCGACAACGCGGTGTACCAGTGCCGGTCACCGAGGAGATGACCGGAGCCGGAATCGTGTCGAGTGGCGTGACGCTGCCCGCGATTCCGCCAGTGAGCGGAAGCCGCGACAAGCCGGTGCCTTCGTGGGGCAAGCCCCTTCCCTATCCGATCGTCATCGCGGACCGCCGCAACAACCGCCTCATCGAAATCGCACCGAACAAGCAAGTGATCTGGGAGTTTCCGTCGCCGAACCTGAAGATCTATCGCGGCAATGACGATGTGTTCTTTTCACCCGATGGCCGCAAATTGATGGTCAACGAAGAGGACAACTACGATATCCACATCGTCGACTATGAAACGCGCCAGATCTCGTGGACCTACGGGGTCGCGGATACGCGCGGCTCGGGGCCGGAGTTCTTCAACTATCCCGACGACGCCCACCTGCTGGCGGACGGTACCGTACTCACAGCCGACATCCGCAATTGCCGCATCGTCTTCATCGACCCGAAGAGCGCCAAGGTCCTTCAGCAATGGGGTCAGCCGGGGCACTGCCGCCACGACCCGCCACGCTACCTGAACTTGCCCAACGGCTCGACGCCGCTGGACAACGGCGATGTGATGATCACGGAAATCCCCGGTTCATGGATTTCGCGCGTTTCGCGTGATGGCAAGTTGGTCTGGGCGGCTCAGGCCCCTCACGTCAGTTATCCATCCGATGCCTATCCAACCCGGGATGGACAAGTCATCGTCGCGGACTACGCCAAGCCTGGCCGAGTCGTCATCTTCGATCCGCAGACCCACAAGATCGTCTGGGAGTACTTCGTACGCAGCGGCGAGGCCATGCTGGACCACCCGTCACTGGCACTGGAACTGCCGAACGGCGATGTCATCCTGAATGACGACCACCGACACCGCGTGCTGGTCATCGACCGTCAAACCAAGGCCATCATCTGGCAGTACGGCACGACGGATCAGCCGGGGCATCAGCCGGGCTATCTGTTCTATCCGGACGGTCTGGACATCGACGTGTTCCACGATTGGAAATCGGCCCTCAAGCGCTGACGTTAAGCTTGACGACCCGCCCGATCGTGGCGAATTTCAGGAGCACTGCTTCCGGGGGGTCGATAAGCCCGCGCGAACGGCACGCCGGTCAAGGCTTTGCCGGCGTGAGCCCGTGGTCGAAACCGTCTTTCACCCACTTGTCGCCGCGCTTTGTCTCGCGTTGACCGCCTCGGCCGTCGTTTCGGATCACATAGCGGAACTGCTCGCATCCCGAGAGGGTCTGCTCCAATTCGATCGTCGTTGTCTCCGGAGTGCGGGTCACGGTCGCGGGAATTTCGCCACGCAGGCAGGAATCGACGGCGCCGGCCGACATGCGGAAGAACGCCTTGCCGTCTTTCTCCGCGAGCGAGATCGTACCGGGGGTAAACTCCTCCTTGTTGTACGAGCCTGTCCGGCTCTTCTTGTACCCCTTGTACTCCCAGGTCTGCGCGGTCGCGGCGAACCCGATGCAAGCGATGGCAATACCGGTCAGGGCGGTGTGAAGGATGCGATGGGGCAGCATATCTGTCCTCGGAATATGGGTCGAAGAAGCTTAGCTCCTCGCTCTTGAGCCGTCCATCGCTGAAGTCCGATACCATGGGCTGGATCTGCAGCCTGCTCTGGCCGGCAACGCAGTTTGCGGCATCGAGCTCTGTGCGAATGCGACGTGGAGTTCGGCAAACCGAAAATAGCCGGTCGCGCGGAAGGCACTGTCAGAAAGTGTGTTCGAGAGAGAGATGCACGGCCGTGTGGCCTTCGGCGCCGAGCTTCGGCAGGACGGTCAGACGTGGCGCGACACCGAATACCGAGGGCAGCGCCACGCTAGGCGCCAAGAGCAGCCCAATAGCGCCACGCGTGTCGCCGTAGTGGGTCTCCATCGTGCACACCATCGCCGGCTGGCCGGGGCCGCATGGCACCGTCGAGTACGTGTGTCTGATCTGATAGCCGCTGATGATGCCCACCGTGAGCGCGAACGGCCCGAAGGGCGCGGTATAGCCGGCGTGCAGGCTGAGGCGACCCAGCGAGTTCAGATAGAACCCTCCGGTGGCGCCGTTGTCCAGGCGCACGTACAGACCCGGGTTCACGTCGTGCAGGTACGTTGCCTCCGGAAAGTGATGGCTGCCGATGTCCACGCCGATCGTGGCGGCGCGAGCGCTGGCGAGCGTGCACGACAGCGCGGCGATGAGGATGGGCTTCATATCGGCCACGGTGAAGCTCGGAATGCCCCGCGCCCTCCGACCAGGCAGCGAATGCCCCTACCGCGCGGCGCGGTGAAACTTCTTCGCGTCTCGTCGATGCAGGCGTTGCGGTCGTAGTGGCGATCCTGCACGCCTCCGAGGCCGTGCGACTGCGGCGAGGTGCTTACGAAGCTTGGCGAGTTGCGGCTCCATAGTCGTCTTTGCCTGAACCGGCTGGGCATTGATCAGCGCGGTCAGCACTCCGACCGGCTTGACCGCCCAGTTTTGCTGGTTGCGCAGCGTTTCCGGCGCATCGGCACGCAGCTCTGCCACGCGCGTGCGCAGCGCTTTCGCCTTGGCCAGCTCGGGAGCGATGCGCGCGCCGGCCGCCGCTGGGGCGAGCTTGCCGATCTCGGCGCGCGCCGCGCTCGACGCCGCCAGTGCCTTGTTCAACAACGCCTGCAGCGTGGCGATGCCTATCGCATCGATGTCGGTCTTGGCCGCCGCCAGCGCGGCGTCGAAGTCGGCCAACTGCGTGTTCAGGCGTGTTCAGCGGCGGCGGCGCCGCGGCTACGGCGGCGGGTGGCCCCGCGGGCCCCGCCGCGCCGATCGGCGCGGTGGTGGGATGCGCAGCGACAGCGCCTCCCGCGACGAGCGGCGGTGGCGTCTCTCCTCCCGCAGCACGCGCCGGCGCCATGCCGCTTTCCCTCGGTCTCAGGTCGAGCGCTGCCAGTAGTCTCATTCCCGGCCCCTTCAGACCGACAGCTCTTGCCGACACGACGGCAGTAACGGCTGCGTGTCCGCAACCTATCACAGCGAATGCACCTGGAGCAACGGCAGAGCGCGTCATCCATGAATCTGATGGCCTTCGAGTCGTCGGATTCCTCGCCTACCCGAAAGCGACACTGAGCGCGCTCAAGGTCAACAGCCAGACTCTTATCACGAGCCCGACCACAGCGCGTTCATTGCACCTTCGAAGCGATCGGCGATCGCGGCCTTGCGCACATGCTCGCCATCGCGCAGCGCCCAATGGCCGCCGACCATCACGTCGCGCCACGCTGCGCCCGGGCTCGAGAACACCAGCGCGTCAAGCAGGTGAGCTTGCGGCACGCCGCGCAGGCCCGGATCGAGCGGATCGACGACCAGCAGGTCGGCGCGCGCGCCGGGCACGATGCCGGCGGGGCCGCCGCCGCCACGGGCGAACGTACCGCCTTCCACGACGCGCCGCCACAGCCGCCCCGCGCTCGACGACTGGTGCCGTCCGCGCTCGGCGCCGGCGGCAACGTTGCGCTCGTGGCGCAGCAGGCGCTGGCCGTACTCGAGCCAGCGCAGTTCCTCGGCAGCGCTGCGCGTGACGTTGCTGTCCGAACCGATCGACAAGCGCACGGCGCCGTCGTTGGCGTCCAGCCAGCGCCGAAGGTCGGTGATGCCGTCGCCGAGGTTGGCCTCTGTGCTCGGGCAGACGACGACGCCTGCGCCGACCGCGGCCATCGCATCGATTTCAGCCGGCGTGACGTGCGTCGCGTGGACCAGTTGCCAGCGCGGATCGAGCAGTCCGGTGCGACTCGCCAGCCACTCGACCGGGCGCAGACCGGTCGAGTCGAGGCATTCCTGCACTTCGCGCGCCTGCTCGGCGACGTGGATGTGGATCGGCCCGTCGAACCCTTCGGCGAGATCGCGCAGCCGCTCGATCGAAGCTGGCGCAGCGGCCCGCAGCGAATGGATCGCGAGCCCGGCCTCGACCCGCGAACTGCCGGCCGCAGCGATGCGCCGGCACGCGTTCCACACCGCGTCGGCATCGAGCGAGAAGCGGCGCTGCTCGGGAAGCAAGGCCGCACCGTCGAAGCCGGCGCGCTCGTAGAGCACCGGCAGCACCGTCAGACCTATGCCGGACTCTTCGGCCGCGTCGGCGAGCGCCCACGACAGCGCAAGCGGATCGTCGGCGTATCCGCTGCCGTCCGGGCGATGCTGCAGGTAGTGGAACTCGCATACCTGGGTGTAGCCGCCTTCGAGCAGCTCGACGAAAAGATGCGCCGCGATCGCACGCAGCAGGTCGGGGGTGATGCGCTGCGCGACCGCGTACATGCGCTCGCGCCATGACCAGAAATCGTCGTGCGCGGAGCCGGCCTCGCGCCGCTCGGCCAGACCGGCGAACGCGCGCTGGAACGCATGGCTGTGCGCGTCGACAAGTCCTGGCAGCACCGGTCCGCGCAGGCGCGTCGCATCGGCCGGCGGCGTGGCGACGCCGGCGCTGACCTCTTGCCAGCGGCCGTCATCGCCGATACGCAGCAGCACGTCGTCGGACCAGCCGTCATCGAGCCATGCGCGCGGCGCCCACAGGCAACGCTCGGGCGCCGCGGCGCCGTTCACGCGAACCGCCACGCTGTCGCCGTTTCGAGGAGGCGGCGCAGCAGCGGCCGCACACCTTCGCCTTGCGCTTGGTCCCAATGCTGCGGCGCGGATTCGTTTGCGATGTAGCACGACCAGCACATCTCGAGCTGCACAGCGTGGATGTGCTCGGCAGGCCGGCCGTAGTGACGCGTGATGTAGCCGCCCTTGAAGCGACCGTCGACCACGTGACTGTAGCGGCCGGACGCCGCGAGCACCGCGGCGAGCGCGTCGCGCAAGGAGGGTGCGCAACTCGCGCCGCCCGCCGTGCCGAGGTTGAGATCGGGCAAACGTCCTTCGAACAGCCACGGTAACTGCGACTTGATGCTGTGACCGTCGAACAGCACGGCATGACCGTGGGTCGCGCGGATCCGTTCCAGCTCGCCGCGCAGCGCGGCGTGGTAGGGCTGCCAGTACAGATCGCGGCGCCGCGCAATCTCGGCTGCGTCGGGCGCGCACCCTTCGCGGTACAAGGGCTCGCCGGTGAAGAAGCACGTCGGGCATAGCTCGGTGTTGTTGGCGCCGGGGTACATCGGCGCGTCTTCGGGCGAACGGTTCAGATCGATCACGTAGCGCGAGTGGCGCGGCACGATCACGCTGGCGCCGAGATCGTGCGCGAACGCGTAGAGGCGATCGAGGTGCCAGTCGGTGTCTTCGACGCCGGCCGCACGCTCGACGAGGCGGCCCCGGACGCTCGCGTCGATGTGCTGGCCGGCATGCGGCAGGCTCAGCAGCAGCGTCGTGCTGCCACGGTGCAGGGTCAGAACGTCTGCGCTCATCGCGTCCTCGCCAGGCCGCCGGCCACGACCTGCCGGCATGCGTTGTGGCCGAACCAGTACGCGAGCTCGTTGGCGTGGCCGAGATCCCAGACGACGAAATCGGCGCGCCGGCCGGCGGCCAGCACGCCCCGGTCGCCGAACCCGAGCGCAAGCGCGGCGTGGATCGTGACGCCGCGCAGCGCCTCTTCCGGCGTCAGGCGAAACAGCGTGCAGGCCATGTTGATCATCAGCAGCAGCGAGAGGCCGGGCGACGAGCCGGGATTGTGGTCGCTCGCGACCGCGATCGGAACTCCGGCATCGCGTAGCGCCTGTACCGGCGGCGCCTTCGTTTCGCGCAGGAAGTAGTACGCCCCCGGCAGCAGTACCGCGACGGTGCCGGCCTGCGCGAGCGCCTGCACGCCGGCGCCACTCAGGTGCTCGAGGTGATCGCACGACAGCGCGCCGAAGCTCGCCGCGAGCTGCGCGCCACCCTGGTCGCTCAACTGCTCCGCATGCAGCTTGACCGGCAGGCCGAGGCGGCGCGCCGCCTCGAACACGCGGCGCGTTTGCGCGGGCGTGAAGGCGATGCGCTCGCAGAACGCATCGACGGCGTCGATGAGGCCTTCGGCGTGCAGGCGCGGCAGCCATTCGCAAACGGCGTCGACGTAGGCATCGCCGCGGCCCTCGAATTCCGGCGGCAGCGCATGCGCGGCGAGGCAGGTCGCGCGCACGGTCAGCGCCCGTTCGCGCCCGAGGCGCCGTGCGACGCGCAGCATCCGTGCTTCGTCTTCCAGCGTCAGCCCGTAGCCGGACTTCACTTCGAGCGTGGTGACGCCTTCTGCCATCAGCACCGCGGCGCGTCCGGCCGCTTGCTGGAAGAGCGCTTCGTCGCCGGTCGCACGCGTTGCCGCGACCGTCGAGCGAATGCCACCGCCGGCCCGCGCGATGTCCTCGTAGCTCGCGCCCTGCAGGCGCATCTCGAACTCGCGCGCGCGGTCGCCGCCGTAGACGAGGTGCGTGTGGCAGTCGACGAGTCCCGGCGTGACGAGGGCGCCGCCGAGATCATTCTCGGCGTCGATTGCCAGGCCCCGCGTCGCGGCGTGCAGTTCGCTCTCCGGGCCGACCCAGCGCAGTCCGTCGCCTTCGACGAGCAGCGCGCCATCCTCGATCCGGCCCCACAGACCTGCGCCGGCCACCAGGGTCGCGAGATGCGCGTGGCGCCACAGCGCGACGCTCATCGCAGGGTTTCCTCGGCTCCGGCCTCGAGCCACCAGCCAGGTGCCGAAGGCGAGCCCTGCACAGCCGCGAAAGAAAGGCTCGCCGGCGCGCGCTCGAACCAGAGCAACGCACAAGACGGCACTGTCGTCGTGGCGCCATCGGCACGGCAATGCCCGGCGACCGCGGTGAAGAGGCCGCACTGCGCGAGGGCGGGCCGCCACTCGGCGCCGTCGGCCACGGCCTGGATGCGGCCGGGCGCACCGCGAAGCATCAGGTTGAGATCGAGCGTCGGCCCGTCGAGCAGTCGACAAGTCGTCACCGAAGCGCCCGAGAAGCGAAGCGGCGCCGCGTTGCGCGTCAGTCGTTTGGGGAAGCCGTCGATCGTGAGTTCGACGCCTGCCCCCTCGAGCACCGCGAACCAGCGCTGCACTCCGGGAAAGATCGAGAACGCACCGTCAGCCTCAATGTCGGCGACGCTGATGCGGAACGCCCAGTTCGACGACTCGGGCCACGCGAGCAGCTCGCGCGTGCGGCCGCCGCTGTTGCGCCACGGCTGGCGCATGACCTCGTCGATTCGCACCAGCGTCGTCATCGGTGCCATCGGCGTTGACACGAGCGCCGTTCGGCGTTTCGCCGCCTCCTTGGCGCGCTCCGCTTCGAGCTCATGGCTTGAACTTTCCGTCGATCTGATAGAGCGAGCCGGGATGCACCATGCGCGCGATCGTCACCGGCACGCCGCGGCTGACCGTGCGACGCACGAGCACGAGGCACGGCTCGCCCGCATCGATGCCCAGCAAGCGCGACTCCTCGGCGGTCGCCGCACTCGCCTCGATCGAGTACTGCGCCTCCCACAGCGGCGCGACCTCGAGCAGGTACTGGGTCGGCGTGGTCCGGCTGAAATCGACATCCAGGTAGCCGGGGGCGCAAGCCGGATTGACGTAGCGGTCTTCGCACTGCAGCGGCACGTCGTTCTCGTGGTGCACGATCAGCGTGTGGAATACCGTCGCGCCATCGGAGATGCCGAGGCGCTGCGCGAGCGCATCGGTCGCGCGCTCTTCGCGCGCGATATGCACCTGCGCGTGATGCCGGTGCCCGCGTTCGACGATCTCGCTGTGCAGGTCGCGTATGGTCAGGGTCGAGGAGACGCTGTGGAGCTGCGCGGCGAACGTGCCGACGCCCTGCACCCGATCGACGAGGCCTTCGTTCTGCAACTCGCGTAGCGCGCGATTCGCCGTCATGCGGCTCACGCCGAACTGCGCTACGAGCTCGGCCTCTGAAGGCATCAGCGCGCCGGGCGCCCAGCGGCCCCCCGCGAGCTGGTCCTTGACGAACTGCTTGACCTTGGCGTACGGCGCCGCCGCTCTGTTGGAGGCGAGCCTGCCCGACGAATTGCCCGCAGAAACCATGGGATCAGCTTACTTGACTGTGCTTGTATAGACAAGTAGATTTCCCGCTTTCCCGGCGCTGCGCCGCTTCCTCCCCGAGTTCGCCATGACCGACCTGTCCGACCTCTCTCGTGGCCTTGGGCATGGACGCGGCCGGCGGCAGCGCCGAGCAACTGGCCGCGACGGTGCAGGCCGAGACGGTGCGCTGGACCGACGTCATCCGCAGGCAGAACATCAAGCCCGAGTGAGGCTCGGCGCTGGCGACCAATTCCTGCGCGGTCGCGTGGCGACCGGCATCCGCTGCCGAGCGCCCCACGTCCTCGCGGATGAGGCGGCCGCGAGATGCACGCGTTCGCCATCGCGCAGCCGCGACCGCGCACGGAGCGTGCAGAATCATCGACTTCATAGACCATCCGAGGCCCGCCAATGAACCTGCGCCGCACCCTCCTACTCGCCGCCGCGTCCCTCTTGCTCCCGCTGGCGGCCCAAGCCCAAGAAGCGCTGCGCGTCGTCACCGACCCGACCTTCCCGCCGATGGAGTTCGTGAAGGACGGCAAGCGCACCGGCTTCGACATCGAGCTGACCGAGGCACTCGCCGCCGCGATGGGCCGCAAGATCGAGTGGATCGACATCGACTTCAAGGGCCTCATTCCGGCGCTGATCTCGAAGCGCGCGGATCTCGCGATGTCGGCGATCTACATCACCGATGAACGCAGGAAGGTCGTCGACTTCAGCGATCCGTACTTTGCCGGCGGCCTCGTCGTGCTTACAACCAAGGCCGGCCCGATCAAGACCCTGAAGGATCTCGACGGCAAAAGGGTGAGCGTGCAGGTCGGCACCAAGTCCGTCGGCTACCTGAAAGACAACTACCCCAAGGTCGAGCGCATCGAGGTCGAGAAGAATCAGGAGATGTTCAATCTGGTGGAGATAGGCCGCGCCGATGCGGCCGTCACCGGCAAGCCTGCCGCGAAGATCTTTGCTCAGGCCAAGCCAGCGCTGCACGTGCTCGCCGAACAGCTGACGACCGAGGACTATGGCATCGCGGTGCGCAAGGATGCGCCCGAGGTTCGCGATGCAGTGAATGCCGCGTTGAAGAAGATCAAGGCCGACGGGACCTACGACAAGCTCGTGCAAAAGTGGTTCGAAGCGGGCCGTTGATGTCCTCGACAAGGGGTACGTTCGTCGATCGCGCGGCGCTCGACACGCGCGCGTTGATCTGAACCAGCGCCCATGGAGCTGGATTTCTCGCCGGTCGCAGCCGGCTGGCCGGACTTGCTGCGCGGCGCGCTTGCAACGATTGAAGTCACTGCCGCTGCGCTCGGTCTGGGCTGCGTGTTCGGCTTGACCGCGGGCTTGGGCCGCCTGAATCCGAAGCGCCAGCCGATCTACGCGATCTGCAGCGCGTACGTGCTGATAATCCGAGGCACTCCGCTACTGGTCCAGCTGTTCCTGCTGTTCTTCGGGTTGCCGCAATTCGGTATCGTGCTACCGGCTTTCGTCTGCGGCGTGCTCGGGCTGGGACTGTACTCTGGCGCGTACGTCTCGGAGATCGTGCGCGGTGCTATCCAGTCCATCGACCGAGATCAGACGCTCGCGGCGCAGTCACTTGGAATGACGCCGCGCCAGGTCATGCGCCACGTCGTCGTGCCGCAGGCACTCGTACGGATGATCCCGCCGCTGGGCAACGAGTTCATCGCGCTGATCAAGAACTCGGCGCTGGTGTCGCTGCTGACGATCCCCGATCTGATGCACGAAGGCCAGAAGATCATTGCAGTGTCATACCGCTCGCTGGAGGTCTACCTCGCTGTCGCTGCCATCTATCTGGTGCTGACCGGCTCGACTGCCTGGCTGCTGCGGCGCGTCGAATATCGACTGAGCGCGAGCCGACGACTTGTGTGAGGGCTTGTCACTCTCAGGGCGTGGGCGATGCAGGTCGCCACACGCGCCCATGGGTGCCTATTCGGCCGTTCATGGGCGTGATCAACCCACGCCCTGAGCCGGCCAGTCGAACGGCCGGTTTGTGGCGGGCCGGGGCCGATCAGGGGCTGAACTCACGACCCAATGCCTCAGACTTTCGTCTGTTCGGCGATCTCAAGAGCATCGCCGACTTCCCTGCCGAGGTACCGAACAGTGCTTTCGAGCCTATGGACCGAGAGCCGACGTTCGTGAGCGAGTGGAATTGGCCGGATTGAGACGCCCGCTGACGTCACCGAGTCAGGCCAGCCGGGTATTCATCCGACTCGAAAGCAAGTCGCGTCGATCTCGGCGAGGCGTGCCTGGCGGGCGATCGTTCGACGGCGTTGAACTCTGCATTCGCCGCAGCGCAATACAGCGTGACGGCAAGGGCCCAGAATCCACTGCATCCATCCAACGCAGGAGCACACCATGGCGAAGGTTCTCGTTCTCTACTACAGCAGCTACGGCCATATCGAGACGATGGCTCAGGCGATCGCCGAAGGCGCCCGCAGTGCCGGCGCCAACGTCACGATCAAGCGCGTGCCCGAACTGGTGCCTGAGGCACAGGCCAAGGCCTCGCACTTCAAGCTTGACCAGGCGGCGCCAGTGGCCACGGTGGACGAGCTGGCCGACTACGACGCGATCATCTTCGGCGTGCCCACGCGCTTCGGAAACATGGCCGCGCAGATGAAGAACTTCCTCGACCAGACCGGCCCCCTGTGGTTCGCCGGCAAGCTGGTCGGCAAGGTCGGTTCGGTGTTCGCCAGCACGGCCTCCCAGCATGGTGGGCAGGAGAGCACGATCCTCAGCACGCACACCGTCCTGCTTCACCAGGGCATGGTCATCGTCGGCCTTCCCTACACGTGGCAGGGTCAGATGAAGCTCGACGAGATCACCGGCGGCAGCCCCTACGGCGCCACCACCATCGCTGGCGGCGACGGTTCTCGGCAGCCGTCGGCAAACGAGCTGGAAGGTGCACGCTTCCAGGGCAGGCACGTTGCGGCGATTGCCGCCAAGCTGGCGAGCTGAGGCCGGCGACGCCGGCTTCGGCCGGTCGCATGGGCCGCCACTCGCTACGCCCAGTCGCTGCCTCTAACGCAGGCGCCGCCTCGGAGACGACTGTTGCCTCGTCTGCGGCACTTGCGCGAAGGGGCAGGAAAGATCGCGACCGCGAGGGATTCCGCTGCGCGGCGGCATTGGACCACGCTGTCGACTCCGCGCCCGATGGCTCGCAGGGTCGCCTGCTCTGGCGTCACCGGCACACTCATCGCACGGCAGACGGTCTCCAGGGCATTCTCTACAACTTGGTTCAGCAATCGCGAATGGGTTACCAGTTGGCGTTTGATGGCATCACCAATTTGAACGCAAACTGAAGCCAATGCGGCTCTGGGATTGTCCTTTCTGTCCTCGTATTCCCCGGTAACGACACCGGGAGCTCCAAGCGCCAGATGCGCATCAGGTTGCTCATGTTATGTGTGCAAACCGGAGAGCAAGCCGCCCACGCTCTCGCGATGCCAATGCGGTCCATTCTGTTTTCAAAAGCCTGACGTTCGGGCTAAGACCGCAAGCCCCCGGCTGGCCAGCGGCTGTCGTCTTGAGCGAGAGGTTCGGCCAGCAGTTCGATCTCCGGCGCCTTTCGCCACATATCGCGCTTAGCCTTGGCCGCTGGCTCGCCCCGTTCTTCTCGGGCCTTAAGGTCGTGCGCCCACTGCATCCACGGCGCTGCATTTTTGGATCCAATCGATAGACCAGGAATGGTGTCCTGCGCTATTGAATTCGATGGTCTTTGATCAGGGTTTACCCTAGTCATTGCCAGCGACATTCAACAGTTGACGATCGCCTCTGCTTGATCTTCGTCAAATCCACATTGGATCCAATTGCGGACACTCCTCACAGAGGTGAGTTCGATGCGGAGTCCAGGGTGATCCAGGCGGGTGCGGTTGCAATCGGCGTGGCCGCGATTCGCTGGTCCGTCGTGCCATGAACACTTTGCGTCGATGGTCGCTACTTCACGCCAAAGCGTTGACGGTGTTCTACCGCCGTGTGGCTGGCGCCGCACCGATGCTTTTACCTCTCGTCCGGCGCGTCGGCCAGGGACGCTTCGCTGCCTGGCTGACGCCGGTGGAACGCGCGACGAAAGCGGCGTTCTTCGACTGCCGCATGTGCGGTCAGTGCGCGTTGTCGGTCACCGGCATGGCCTGCCCGATGGGGTGCGCCAAGGAAATGCGCAACGGCCCGTGCGGCGGCGTGCGGTCCGATGGCGGCTGCGAGGTGAAGCCCGCGCAACGATGCGTGTGGGTGGAAGCCGCCGAAGGTGATGCGCGCATCCGTGCCGGCCACACGCCGACCTGGACACAACGCGTAGCGCCGCTGGACCACCGGCGCGACGGCCACTCGAGCTGGATGCGCGCCATCGTGCCCGAGCCATCGCCGCCGCCCTCGCCTGAGCCGGCACCACCGGTCGGGACCCATGGGCCGAGCGGCCCGCTCGAAGGCGCCTGCAGGGAGGGACGCTTCGTTGTCACGGTGGAGATCGCACCGCCCGACTCGGCCGACCCGGCGCCGCTGCTGCAGCGCNNCTTCACGCCGGTATGCCAGGTGGGTTGCCGCGATCGCAACCGTATCGCGGTGCAAGGCGATGTTCTCGGTGCTGCCGCCCTGGGCGTACGAAACGTGCTGTGCCTGACTGGCGACGACGTGAGCCAGGGCGACCATCCCGAGGCCAAGCCGGTGTTCGACCTCGATTCCGTCAACCTGCTGCACATCCTGCGCGGTATGCGCGACCGCGGCGAGTACGCCTCGGGGCGGCGGCTGGAGCTGGCGCCGCGGCTGTTTCTCGGCGCCACGGCGAACCCGTTCGTGCCACCCTATGCTGAGCGCGTGTCCAATCTGCAACGCAAGATCGACGCCGGCGCGCAATTCATCCAGACGCAGTTCTGCTTTGACCTGAAGCTGCTCGAAGCCTTCATGCGCGAGGTCCGCGCACGCGGCCTGCATGAGCGCGCGGCGATCATCGTCGGCGTGGGCACGCTCGGAAGCGCCAAGGCCCTGCGCTGGATGGCCGAACATGTGCCGGGCGTGCACGTGCCCGAGTCTGTCACTGCGCGCATCGGCGCCGCCGCCGACCAGAGGCGCGAAGGCCGTCGCGTCTGTGTCGAGACCATCCATGCGGTGCGCCAGATCGAAGGCGTGGCCGGCGTACACCTGATGGGCCACAAGAACGAAGACGCGCTCGCGCAAGTCATCGTCGAGGCCGCCCTGCGTACCGCGACGCCCCGGCAGGTCGCGTGAATTCACACCCCACGGAGACGAACCCATGAACGACTGGACCGAAGAGGAACGCCAACTCGTCGAGTGGCTGGCGGACATGAACGAGGACGAGGCGCTGCCGCTGGCCAAGCGCATGTTGCTGCAAGACAAGGTCGATCCGATGCATGTGCTCGGCCTGTGCCGCGCGGCGATGGATATCGTCGGCAAACGCTTCGAGGAGGGCGAGTACTTTCTGCCCGAGCTGGTGCTCGCCGGCGAGATGCTCGACACCGTCGGCGCCATCGCCAAGCCGCTGATCAAGCTGAGTGGCGGAACGGCGGCGGCCAAGCTCGGCAAGGTGCTGATCGGCACCGTGCACGGCGACCTGCATGACATCGGCAAGAACATCGTCACCTTCATGCTCGACATCAACGGCTTCGAGGTCAAGGACATCGGTGTCGACGTGCCGGCGCAGAAGTTCATCGACGAGATCAAGGCCTACGAGCCCGACGTGGTGGGCCTGTCGGGCTTTCTGACGCTGGCCTTCGACTCGATGAAGGAAACCATCGGCGCCTTCGAGTCAGCCGGCATGCGCAAGGATTTCAAGATCATGATCGGTGGCGGCCAGATTGACGAGACCGTGCGCAGCTACACCGGCGCCGATGCCTTCGGCGTCAACGCCGTGGAAGCCGTGGCCCTGTGCCGCAACTGGATTCGGGTGACGGCATGAGTGCCGACCCTCTTGCGCCGCCGGCACTGCCCGATGCCCAAGCCAGAGCGCTGCACGACCAGCGCCTGCAGCGCATCCTCGATTGCGCCGCGCTCAAGCAGCCCGACCGCATGCCGGTGGCCTTCTACGCGACCTTCTGGCTGGCCAAGTACGGCGGCATCAGCTGCAAGCGGCTGATGTACGACTGCGAAAAGCTCCGCGAGGTCGGTGAGCGCGCGGTGCTCGAATTCGACCCCGATGCGATCGGCCCGCTGGTCATGATGAGTGGCATGGGCCGCGCGCTGGAGGCCATCGGCTTCAAGCAATTGCAATGGCCGGGCCACGGCGTGGGCGATCACCAGCCCTTCCAGTACCTCGATCGCGAGTACATGAGGGCTGACGAGTACGACGACTTCCTCTTCGACCCCACCGGCTTCTACCTCCAGAAGTACCTGCCGCGCGTGGCCGAGGCCTTCGAGGGCTTCGACCAGTTGCCGAGCTTCCCGGGCCTGCACTACTTCCGCCTGGTCAACGGCATCCGGCCGTTCGCCAGGCCGGCGGTGCGTGAGTCGTTCGAGAAGCTCGTCGCCGCGGCCGAGGAGTCCGAGCGCTTCTTTCAGCACAACCTCGCGTTCAACGAGCGCATGGCTTCGCTCGGCTATCCATTGATCAACGGCGGCAACGCGGTCTCGCCCTACGACTTCATCGCCGACTACTTCCGCGGCGCCACCAACATGATGAAAGACTTGTTCCGCAAGAAGGACAAGCTGCTGGAACTGCTGGACAAGGCCAGCGTCTTCCTCACCCGCCAGACGGTGGCCGCCGCCCAGGCCTCCGGCAACCCGATCGTGATGATCCCCATCCACTGGGCGCCCGATGCCTTCATGTCGCCCAAGCAGTTCGACACCTTTTGGTGGCCGCCCTTCCGCAAGATGATGCTGGGAATGATCGATGCCGGGCTGATCCCCATGCCGCTGTGGGAGGCCGATTGCACCAGGCGGCTTGAAACGATCAAGGACGTGCCCCGGGGCAAGTGCATCTACTGGTTCGAGCGGACCGACCTGGTCACTGCGCACCGGGTGCTGGGCGATGTGGTCGCGCTGCGCGGCAACCTCTCGCCCTCGATGCTGACCACCGGCACGCCGGTCGATGTGGACGCAGCCGTCAAGCACCTGGTCGACGAGATCTGGAACAAGGGCGGCAAGCTGATCCTCGACGGCGCCTTCGGCATCCCTGACGAGACGCCGCTGGCCAACGTGCGCGCGATGTTCGATGCCGCGCGCCGCTACGCCGGCTGACGCGACAAAAGGCCCGGGCCATGCCGGTCATCAATGACGTGGACGTGCTGCGAGAGGTCGAGCGCAGCCGTGTGCCGCCGCAGATCGCGCGGCACGACAGGCTGGTCGCACTGCGCGAGCAGGCGCTGGCGATGGTCGGCGAGCTCGGCCTCGCCCATGCGCGTGCCTGCTGGCGCATCGTGGCGCTGCAGGGCGAGCCCGGCCGTATCGGCCGGCTGTGCCTGGAAGGGCGGCACCTGGTGGCGCCGTGGCTCGTCCCGGCCTCGGGGCAGCTGACCGCGGTGGCCTGCGCCGTGGCCACCCTCGGTGATTCGCTCGAGCGGCAGGTCAGCGCGCTGTTTGCCGGGCGGCGCGTCTCGCTGGCCGTGGCGCTCGACAGCGTCGGCAACGAGTTGCTGTTCGCCGTCTCGCGCCGCGTCCAGGACCGCATGCTGGCGGCTGCGCGCAAACAGGGCCTGACGGTGGCCGGCGAGCTGCGTGCCGGCGACCCCGGCCTGGCCCTCGAGGCCCAGCAGACCGTGCTGGACCTTGCCGGTGCCGTCGAGATCGGCCTGACGCTCACTCGCACTTCGATGATGAGCCCCACCAAGTCCACCTCCATCGTGCAGGGCGTCGGTCTGGCGCTACCGGTGCAGACATGGTCGCGCTGTGACAACTGCCACTCGCGCGAGCGCTGCCCCTTCGCGCGGGACGCCCGGTAAGGTCCATGGACACGCACAGCCATTCCGCCACCCAGACCCGCCCGCGTACCCATACGCTGCAGTTCCCCGAGTTGGACCGCCGCATCGAGTGCCGCGAGGACGAAACCGTGTTCGCCGCGGCGCGCCGCGCCGGGCTGCGCATTGTCGGAGCCTGCGGCGGGCGCGGCAGCTGCGGCAGCTGCGTCGTGCGAGTCACCGAAGGCCAGGTGCACCGCGAGGGCGAGAGCTTGCATCGCAAATGGCTGCGCGCCTGCTGCCTGCAGCCGCGCTCGAACCTCACGGTCGAAGTCGCGCCACGCTCGCTCGCGCCCATCGTTCGCGCCGATGTGAGCACGGGTGGTGACGCAGTGACGCTGGATTGCGACCCGGCTGTGCGCGAGCTGACGCTGCAAGTTCCGCCGGCCACGCTGCAAGACCTGGCCAGCGACACGGACCGTGTGCGTCGCGTGCTCGGCGAGCAGCAGCCTGCACTGCAACCCACCGCGATCGACTGGGCCGCCGCGGCCGAGTTGCCGGGCCTGCTGCGCGCGCACGACTGGCGGGTCAGCGCGCGGTTCGCGCTGCGGCCTGGTGGACCGCGCCTGATCGGCTTTGCGCGGCCGGGCGCGCCACTGCTGGGCCTGGCGGTGGATCTGGGCACCACCAATGCCGCAGCCTTCCTGATCGACCTGGGTCAAGGGCGTCAGGGCCGGCGTCTTGCCAGCCTGGGACTGGAGAACCCGCAGGTGGCTTGGGGCGCGGACCTGATCAGCAGAATCAACCACGCCATCGGGCAGCCTGCGACGGCCGAAGCACTGCGCCAGGCGGCAGTCAATGCGATCAATTCGCTGGCGCACGACCTGGCCCGTGCCGTGGGTGCCGAGGTCGGCGACATCGCCGAGGTGCTGGTCTGCGGCAACACCGCGATGCAGCACCTGCTGGCGGGCTGGCCGGTGGCGCAGCTGGGCCGCGCGCCCTTTGTCGCGGCGATGAACGAGCCACTGGACGTGCCCGCACGTGAGCTCGGGGTGCAGGTCGCGCGCGGCGCCAACCTGCATCTGGCCCCATGCGTGGGAGGCTTCGTCGGCGGCGACCATGTCAGCGCGCTGCTGGCCACCGAGCCGCTGTGGGCACATCCCGGCACCAGCCTGGTCATGGACATCGGCACCAATACGGAGATCAGCCTGGTGCATCAGGGGCGGATCTGGTCGGCCTCGTGCCCATCGGGCCCGGCACTCGAAGGCGGCCACATCGGCAGCGGCATGCGCGCTGCCGAGGGTGCCATCGAGCGTGTGGCCATCGGCGCCGAAGGACGGCTGCATCTGCAGGTCATCGGCGGCGGCCGACCGGTCGGCCTGTGTGGCTCGGGAGTGCTCGATGCGCTGGCGGCATTCGTCGGTGCCGGCTGGGTCGATGCGCGCGGCCGCATCACCGGCAGCGGCCCGGCCATCGGCATGGTCGATGGCATCAAGGCCATCACGCTGGCCGAGGAGACCCAGGACATCCCCGCCGTGCGCTTCACCCAGCATGACGTGCGCGCGGTGCAGCTCGCGAAGTCGGCGATCCGCAGCGGCGTCGTGCAGCTTGCCGCCGAGGCTGAACTCGACGAGACGCAGATCGAACGCATCGTGATTGCCGGCGCCTTCGGTGCCTACCTCAGCGTCAAGAGCGGCGTGGCCATCGGCCTTTTCCCCGATCTGCCGCGCGCGCGCTTCACCCAGGTCGGCAACGCCGCGGGCCTGGGCGTGCAGCGGATGCTGGCCTCGCGCGAGCGGCGCGAGCGGGCAGCGCGCCTGGCCACTGAATGCCGCTATGTCGAGCTCAGCCTGCGCAGCAATTTTCAGAAGACCTTCCTGCATCACATCGGCTTCGGCCACTGAAAGGCCCCATGAGCACCACGCAAGACTTCAACATCCGCATCATCGGCGAGCGCATCAACCCGGGCTTCAAGAGCACCAAGGCGTTGTTCGACAACCAAGACATCGCGGGCATCCAGACCCTGGCCGTCAAGCAGGCCGAGGCTGGCGCAGCCTATCTCAATGTCAACATCGGCGCCCGCGCGCTGACCGAGCCGCAGTGGATGGCCACGGTCATCCGCGCCATCCAGGACGTGGTGACGGTGCCTCTGTCTTTCGACTTCCCGAGCCGCAAAGTGCAGGAGATCTGCCTGCAAAGCTATGACGCGGCCAAGGCCGGCGGACAAATTCCCATCGTCAACTCGATCACCGAGCACCGCTGGGACCTGATGGACCTGTACGGCCGCTTCAGGTTCAAGGTCATCCTGATGGCCAGCGAGCGGGTCGAAGACGGCGTCGCCAAGGCCAACAAGACGGCCGAAGAGATCTACGCCACCGCGCGCCGATGCGCGCTGCGCCTGAGGAAGGACTACGGCATGCCGGCCGACGACATCTTCATCGACATGTCGGTCAGCGCCATCATTGCCGACACCGAGCGCCTGAACCGCGGCACGGTCGACGCCATCAAGTTGATCGGCCAGGATCCCGAACTCAAGGGTGTACACATGATGGGTGGCTTGTCCAACGTCGGCCAGCAACTGCCGCCCAAGGCGGCGGACGGTTCGGACCTGAAGCACTGCCTCGAAAACGCGTTCTTGACGCTGACCGTGCCCTGCGGCTTCGACACCGTGCTGGGCACACCGTGGCGCGGCTACGCCCCGCTGCCCGAGGATCATTACGTGCTCCGGACCTATCGCAACTTCCTCGAGCAGAGCGGCAGCAACGCGCTGCGCGCGGTGCGCAAGTTCTACAGGGCGTGACGTGATGGGATCCGAAGCCGTTCGATTCGCCGTCGTCGCTACCGAGTGGTTCAACGGCGAGCAGCGCCATGACGACGGACCGACGACACTGAAGGTGGTCGATGGCCGCCTGGCCGGCATTGCCCGGGGCGATCATAGCCAGCTTCTCGAGGGTCAGGGCTGGCGGGTGGAGCGCAGCGCCTTCCTGATGCCGGGGCTGGTGGATACGCATGTGCATCTGTTCCTCGACGGCAGGCCGACCGACCAGGCCGTGCGCGCCGCGCATCTGAAACAGGGCGTCGACGAGCTTACCGAGGCTGGGCGGCGCAGCGCGCGCCAGGCCCTGGCCTGTGGCGTGACGCTGGTGCGCGATGCCGGCGACCGCCATGGCATCAACAACCGTGTGCGTGAGGAGGCGAAGCAGCCCGGCAGCGGCATGGCACAAGTGCGCTCGGGTGGCCTGGGCGTCAAGCGCGCCAAGCGCTACGGCGCCTTCATGGCCGCCGATGTGGGCGACGAGGTCAGCATCCGCACCTCCGTGCGCGCACTGGCCGAGGCCAACGACGAGATCAAGCTCATCCTCACCGGCATCATCGATTTCGACGCAGGTCGGGTCACCGACGAGCCGCAATTTGACCTGGAGGCGGCGCGTATGGTCGTCGAGACCGCGCACGCCAGCGGCCTCAAGGTGTTCGCACACTGCAGCGGCGAAAAGGGGCTCGCCGTCGCCGTGGCGGCCGGTGTCGATGCGATCGAGCATGGCTTCTTTATGAACCGACAGACCCTGGCGCTGATGCGCGACAAGCAACTCGCCTGGACGCCCACGTTTTGTCCGGTGCATTTTCAGTGGGCGCAACCGCAGGCCGTGGGCTGGTCGGACAACACGGTGGGCAACCTGCGCCGAATCCTCGATCGCCATGCCGAGCACCTGCTGCTCGCGCACGAGATGGGCGTCACGATTCTGGTGGGCACCGATGCCGGCAGCATGGGCGTGGAGCATGGCTTCGCGGTGTTCGAGGAGATCGACCGCTTCGCCGAAGCCGGATTGCCGATCCACGCGGTGCTGGCCGCCGCCACGATGGCGCCGCGACGCCACTTCGGTGCCGACCATGCCACGCTGGCCGTGGGCGCAACGTTCGATGCCGTGGCGTTGCCGGCCTCGCCTTTCGAGGACCGCTCGGCCCTGCGCCGGCCGCTGCGCGTTTGGTCGCAAGGTATCGCCGGTACGCAGGTGCCCGCATGACGGCAAACCGATCGAAAGCACGCTGCACTTGGCGCCTGGTCGAGCCCACGACATCGCCGAAGCCGCATCTGGTTGGAGTCGTTCGATGACCCCTGTCCTGAGTGCCATCGACCGTGCATCCCCGGAATCGGTCAGTGTCGTCGCCACTCTGCGTAAGCTGATCATCGATGGCCGCTATCCCGCTGGAGTGCGCTTGGCCGAGATCCCCGTGGCCCAGGCGCTCGGCGTCTCGCGCACGCCGGTGCGGCTGGCGTTTCGGACGCTCGAGCAGGAAGGCCTGCTGGAAAAGGCGGGCAAGCGCGGCGTGCTCGTGCGCGCGTTCTCCGAGGCCGATGTGTTGTGTGCCGTGGAAGTCCGTGGGGTACTCGAAGGCCTGGCCGCGCGGCGCCTGGCCGACAACGGCATGCCAGGCCCCGTGCGGGCCCGGCTCCAGGAGTGTCTCGAAGACGGCGAGAAGCTCCTTGCGAAGGGCCATCTGACCGACGATGACATCGGGCCCTGGAGTCGACTCAACGACGCGTTCCACAACACGATTGTTGAGGCGACGGATAGCCGCGTGATCGCCGATGCGATCGCGCGCAACAACCACCTGCCGTTCGCCTCGGCAGATTCGATCATCATCGACAAGGGTGCGCTGGGCAAGGAGTACCAGAAACTGCGCGTCGCGCAACTCCATCACCAGCTCGTGTTCGAAGCGCTTGAGCAACGCGAGTCGGCGCGCGTCGAGATGCTGATGCGCGAGCATGCCAACATAGGCATTCGATACGGCCGGCTGTTCGGGCTCATCACCGAGCTCGATACTGCCGGGCCGTTGACGGACCGGCACCCTCTGACGGCAACGAGCCCGACGCTCCGCGGCAATCGCTGATTGAATGTCCGGCAAGCGATTCATCAAGGACCTCGCCCTTTGGCGGGAACCTCGAAACCGTCTTGTCTGATAGTCACGGCCTGTGAAGCGCTTTCGAATCTGGCTTCTGGTGCTCGCGGTACTGATGCCCATCCAGGGCACCGTCGCCGCAGCCATGCTGTACCCGCAGGAAAGCCGGGACTCAGCCCTCGTACAGATGGCGCGGCGCCATGGCGACGATGGTCCCTGCGCGCATCACCACGCGGTTGCCGGGTCGAGCGCACCGCATCACGATGGCGGCGGCCCGGCGGCGCCTGATTGCGGCAGTTGCAGTTTCTGCTCGGCCACTCCCCTGGTGACTGCGATGCCTGCCGTTCAGTCGCCGCCTGATGCCAC
>PLZH01000265.1 GCA_003152055.1 Burkholderiales bacterium | reverse complement strand
GCAGCGGCGCCCGCCTCATGCTCGATGCCAATCAGGCCTGGTCGCTCGAAGAAGCGCGGCGAATCGCGCCGCAGCTCGCGGCCTTCGACATCGGCTGGCTCGAGGAACCCTTGCGTGCCGACCGGCCGGTCGCGGAATGGCACCTGCTGCACGGCGCCACCCGCATTCCGCTTGCCGGCGGCGAGAACCTCATCGGCGAAGACGCATTCAGCGCCGCCATCGGCGCCGGTGCGCTTGCCGTCGTCCAGCCCGACGTCGCCAAGTGGGGTGGCATTTCCGGCTGCTGGCCGGTGATCGACAAGATCCGCGCCGCCGGCCTGCGCTATTGCCCGCACTACCTCGGCGCTGGCGTCGGCCTGCTCGCCTCGGCGCACCTTCTCGCCGCAGCGGGCGGCGATGGCTTGCTCGAGATCGACGCCAACGCCAATCCGCTGCGCACGTCGCTCAGCGCCAGCCTCGCCGCCGTTCACGACGGCAGCGCGCGGCTCGGCGAGTCGCCGGGTATCGGCATCGACATCGACCCGGCGCGGCTGCGCGCGCTGTGCGCCGCCGGCTGAGCTTCAGCCCGCGTTCGGCCGGCCGTTCCAGCCTCGGCCGCGCACCCGGGCCTTCACAATCAACAGCTCACCGGCGAGGAGACGACAACATGGCATCGATCGGATTCATCGGCGCATCGGGATTGATGGGCCACGGCATGGCGAAGAACCTGCTGGCCAAAGGCCACGCCTTGCGCTTCACCGTGCATCGAAATCGCGAGCGCGTCGCCGACCTGCTCGGTGCCGGTGCGCTCGAAGCCGCGACACCGGCTGCTCTGGCGAGCAAGTGCGAGATCGTCTTTCTCTGCGTCACCGGCTCGCCCCAGGTCGAAGCCGCGATCGGCGGCGCTGATGGGCTGCTCGCCGGCGCGAAGGACGGACGCGGCCTCGCCATCGTCGACTGCTCGACGAGCGAGCCCGACTCGACGGCCAAGCTGCGCGCGGCCTGTGCCGCCGCCGGCGCGACGCTGGTCGATGCGCCGCTGGCGCGAACGCCGGTCGAGGCCGAGCTCGGCAAGCTCAACGTCATGGTCGGCGCCGACGACGCGACCTTCGCCCGCATCGAGCCCGTCCTGCGCGCCTTCGCCGAGAACGTCTTCCACGTCGGCGGCCCGGGCGCCGGCCACACGATCAAGCTGCTCAACAACTTCATCGCCCAGGCGATCTGCACGGCGACGGCCGAGGCCTTCGCCGTCGGCGCACGTGCCGGCATCGACCCGAAGAAGCTCGTCGAGCTTGTCTCCGCGGGAGCCGTCAACTCGGGGCTCTTCCAGGCGATGGCGAAGACCTTGAACGGCGATCTCGCCGGCCTGAAGTTCGAGCTCGACAACGCCCGCAAGGACATCCGCTATTACACCCACCTCGCCGAAGGTCTCGCCGTTCCGTGCATCGTCGGCGAGGCCGTGCATCAGTCGCTCGTGCTTGCGAGCGCCCTCGGCCACGGCAGGAAGTTCGTTCCGTCGCTCGTCGAAGCGCAGGAACAGCTGACCGGGGCCAAGCTCGTTCCGCGCTGACGCGCGCCGGCTGGCACGGCGCGCGTCAGCCGCCGGCCTGCGGCTCGCTGCTCCAGCGCAGCGAGCCGGCGCCCTCGCCCGGCGGGCTCTGCACGAGGAGCCGGCTCGGCGCACCCGCACCGGCGTCGAGCGGCTCGGTCGCGGCGGCAGTACGCAGGCGGCTCATCGCCAACGACATCGCTTCGCCGATCGGCTTGTCGAGCAGCTTGCGAAGGGCGGCGCGGTTGGCCTCGAACTCGGCCCTGCCGACATAGGGATCGCCCTTGGCGCCTTTCTCGCACGCGGCCAGCCGGGCCGAAAGATCGCGATCCTGATCGAGGCTGGCCCGCAAGGCGGCTGCCGCCGATGCGAGCGGATCGACGGCCGTGCCCGGCGCCGCATCGCCGAGGGCGAGGCGCAGCGTGTGCATGCCCGCGAGCACGCGCGCCGCGATCTCCTGCAAGCGCTCCTGCTCCTGCAGCTCGCGCCATTGCGAGAGCGCCCGTTCGACCTGGACTTCGCCGAAGCGCGGCGACTTCGCGACGAGCTCGAGCTGCTGGCGCGCCGCGTCGGCGCCGGCGACGAGCTCATGCCACGCCGCCGCGGCTCGCTCGCAGCCTTCGCCGACGCGCTCGCGAAACGCGAACTTGCCGATCACCGACACGTAGTTGTCGCGCGCCTCGCGGGCGAAGCGCGAAAGATCCTGGACCAGCGTCTTCAGCCGTCCGTCGCCCTGCGCCGCGAGTTTCGGCGGCAACGCCGCGAGGCTGGCCTTGAGATCGCGCATCTCGTCGCCGAGCGCATCCAGCCAGCGCTCGCTCGCCAGCGCGGCGAGCGCCGTCGCCACCAACGCGGTCGCTGCCGCCGAATCGAGCCAGCGCGCCTTCTTCGGGGACGACGCGGCGCCGGCCGCTGCGACGGATCGAATGACATCGACGTCGCCGCGCGCGATCCGGATCGCCGTGCCGGCGTCGAAGCGAACGGCATGCACGGCGCTGTCTCCGGGCCGCGCCCGGGTCGCCACCGTCATCGCGCTGGCAACCGCGGCCTTCTGCACCGCCGAGAGCGTCAGCGGCCGGGCCGCTTCCCATTCGCCCGCATCCACGTTCTCGAGAACGAGAACGCGCTCGACCACAGGTGCCTGCGGACGCGGCCGCAGCGGCGCCACCGTGACCGGATCCGGCGGCCGCGGCGGCGCCTGTTGTGCGACCGTAGGGGCAGGCGCGGGCCGTGCAGAAACCGGCGGAGGTACAGGTGCCTGCGTGATGGCGGGCGCCGGCGCCGCTTCGACGCGCGGCGCGACGACGACGGCGGGCGCGGCCGGATCGACCGGCGCATCGACGGGCGGCGGTGCGAGCCTCGCCGGCCGGTCGTCGCCGCGCGTGCGGCCCTTGAGAAGGATCCACGCCAGCCCGACAGCCACGAGAGCAACGACGATGGCGATGATCAAGCCGGTGTTCATGGTCAGGGCGCGTAGCGAACGCGATCAATGGCCTCGCCGCGCGCGCCATGGTCAGGCCGCGCGAACAAGGCGCGAAGAAACGGCACCGGAGGGAATCGTTTGCACATCGCCGATGGTTGTCAAGCGTAGCAGCGTCAGCGCACGAGCGCTTGGACCCCACGCGCAGCAAGGCCGACCTTGACACCGGCCGCGACGATCTCGCCCCAGCTCACCGCATCGACCGCAATGCCGGCGGCCAGGCGCGCTGCGCGCGTCTCGCGCTCGGGCTCGCCCGGCGTCTTGACGCGGTCGACGCCGGCCATCGGCGGCGACGCCGTGGTCCAGGCGACGAAGGATTCCATCTCGCGCGCCAGATGGGCCGCAGTGCCGAGACGCTCGGGATCGACGAGGATCGAGAACATGCTGTTGAGAACGCGCCGGCGCCCGTCGGCGACCGGGCCGCCCGTCTTGCCGCCGGCCAGCGCCGCGCCCAGCAGCTCGCAGATCAACGCCAGCCCGGCGCCCTTGTGCTCGCCGAAGGGCAGCAGCGCCCCGGAAGGCTCGATGACGGTAAAGCGCGGGTCGGTGGTCGGATCGCCGTGGTTGTCGATGATCGTCCCCGGCTCGACCGGCACGCCCCTGTTGTAGGCAACGCGCGTCTTGCCCTGGGCGATCTTGCTCGTCGCGAAATCGAGGACGATGGGCTCCGCTCCCGGCCGCGGAATGCCGACGCAGAACGGATTGGTGCCCAGGCGTGCATCGCGGCCGCCGAAAGGCGCGACGATCGGCCGCGCCAGCACGTTGACGAAGTGGATCGAGACGAGCCCCGCATCGACGCATTGCTCGGCCCAGTGGCCGATGCGCCCGAGATGATGCGAATGCGCGAGGCCAACGACGCAGACGCCGTGCCGCTGCGCCCGCTCGATGCCGAGCGCCATCGCCTCGGCACCGATCACCTGGCCGTAGCCGCTCTGGCCGTCGAGCGTGAGCAACGCACCCGAATCGGCGCGGACGGCGACGTGCGCGTTGAGCATGAGGCCGCCTTCGAGAACGGCGTCGATGTAGCGCGGCACCATGCCGACGCCGTGCGAATCGTGGCCGCGCAGGTTCGCCTCGACGAGGTTGGTGGCGACCGCCTCGGCCTCGGCCGGAGAAGAGCCGGCCGCGCCGACGATGGCGCGAACGGCGGCGAGCAGCGCATCGGCGCGAAAGACGTGGGTTTCGGTCATGCGAAAAGGCCCGGCAGGAAGCGGGCCATGAGCCTACCAAGCTTGGTGCCGGCCCGGGCTGTCACCGCCACCGATGCGCGAGTTCGCGAACAGTGGCACAGTCAGGGGCGTGGCTCGAGCCGCCCGCCGGGAGCGATCATGCAGTTGCACTTCCGCCCTACTCCGATCCTCGTCGCCCTCGTCATCGGCGCCGCCTACGGCGCGGCCGTCGCCGACACGTCGACGACAGCGCAGATCTACCAGCAGCGCGAAGCCGATGGCCGCCTGGTGCTGACCGACCGGCCTTCGGCCACGGCGGTGACCGAGCGCACCTGGAAGGTGGATCGCGAAGACCCGGTCGCGGCCCGGCAGCGCGCACTCGATGTCAGGCGCGAGGCCGACGCGGTGAGCGAGCGCATCCAGCGCAGCATCGAGTCGCAGCAACGTCGCGCCAGCGAAGAGGATCTGCTGCGCCTGCGCCTGGCACTGCTCGAACGGCAGAGCGATGCCTCGGACGGCGATGGCGATGCCGTGGCTGTCGTGCCGGTCGCGTTCGTCCATCGGCGGCCGCGGGCGTTCGACAACCATCGTCCGCAACGCCGCCCTCGCCATACGCCGATGCGCCCGGCGACGATCAGCGGATCAACATGGCTCGAAAGTCGTTGACGTTGGTGTAGGTCGGTCCGGTGACGACGAGATCGCCGAGCAGATCGAAGAAGCCGTAGGCGTCGTTGCGCTCGAGGAACTCGCGCGGCTTGATGCCCTTCGCCTTCGCGCGAGCCAGCGTATCGGGCGCGACGATGGCGCCGGCGTTATCTTCGCTGCCGTCGATGCCGTCGGTATCGGCAGCGAGCACGTGAACCCCTGGCTCGCCCTGCAGGGCGATGGCGCAACCGAGCAGGAACTCGGTGGCACGGCCGCCCCGCCCCGGCGCACCTGATGCAGGCCGCACCGTCACCGTCGTCTCGCCGCCCGAGAGCACGACGCAGGGCCGGGCGAAAGGCTGGTCGCGGCGCCCGATCTGCCGCGCCATCGCCGCATGGACCTTGCCGACTTCGCGCGATTCGCCTTCGATCTCGTCGCCGAGGATGTGCGCGTCGATTCCGGCAGCGCGCGCCGCCGTTGCGGCGACCTCTAGCGATTGCTGCGGCGTGGCGATCAGGTGCACGACGTTNNCGTCGGGCCGCTGCCGATCGTCGCCGGCGAATCGCCCGGCACGTCGCTCACGAGCAGGGTGACGACGCGGGCCGGCGCGCACATCGCGGCGAGGCGCCCGCCCTTGATCGCCGAGAGATGCTTGCGCACGCAATTCATCTCGTCGATCGCGGCGCCGCTGTTCAGCAAGGCGCGGCTGATGGCGCGCTTCTCGTCGAGCGTCACGCCGGTCGCGGGCAAGGCGAGCAGCGAGGAGGCGCCGCCGGAAATCAGACAGAGGACGAGATCGTCGGGCGCCAGGCCTCGCGCCAGTGCGACGATCCGTTCCGCGGCACGGCGACCGGCCGCATCGGGCACCGGATGCGCCGCCTCGACGACTTCGATGCGCGTGGCGCGCCGTGCCTGCAACGCGGCGAACGACGGCGGCACGTAGTCGTAGCGCGTGACGACGAGGCCGCTCATCGCGGCGCCCGCCGGCCAGGCCGATTCGACCGCGGCGGCCATCGCGCCGCCGGCCTTGCCGGCACCGAGAACGAGCGTGCGGCCGCTCGGTGGCGGCGGCAGGAACGGGGCAATCGACCCGGCGCTCGGCAACGCGGCGGCGACCGCGGCGTCGAAGAGCGAGCGCAAGAAGCGCGGCGCTTCGAGAGGCGAATGCAGGTCGGTCATGGGCGCGGCGTCTTCATCGCTTCGCGAGACCCGCCGAGCCCCGCTTTGGTCGTTCCGAGCGACTGGTATTCGCAGCCGCTGTGGCCGCTGTAGCCAAGGCGATCCTTGATCTCGGCCGCCGGCGAACGCGTATGGGGGAACAGGAACTCGACGGCGGCAAATGCCGCCTTCACGGCGCGCTCGACGCGGTCGAGAAACGGCACCTTGGCAAAGAGCATCGAGCAGTTGGCATCGAATCGGGGCATCGCCAGGCAATTGTGACTGCCGCGAACGCGAATTGCGCCACGAACGCCACTCCGTTCGGGTGGCCGGGAACGCGCCGCATGCGTCAGCATCGCGGGCGCGGCAGCCAGCCGCAATCCACGGATCTCTTCTTGTCCTCGCCCCCGCGCAAGGCACCCATACGCTTCGGCATCCAGACGCGCCTGCTTCTGGTGACTTTCGCGATGGGGTCGCTCTTCGTCCTCTACATCGCGCTCAACACGGCGCGGCAGGCCAGCCACGACCGCGAGCACTTGCGCCAGCAGATGCGCCTCGTGGCGGCGCTCGCCGGCTCGCGCCTCGACGATCATCTCGGCGACGTGACGCAACTGCTCAACGCGCTCGCCGGCACGCTGCCGATCGAGAGCAACGATGCCGAGCGCAACGACGCGGCGCTGCGCGCGCTCGTCGCGCAGTTGCCGCCGAACGTGAAGGACGTGTCGCTCTGGGCCGCCGACGGCAGCAACATCGGCTCTTCCGAAGCGTTCCCCGCCGGCCCGCGACCAAGTGCCTCGGACCGCGCCTTCTTCGTCGCCGCGATCGGTGAGCCGGGCCTCGTGACCGAGGCTCCGGTTCGATGGCACAAGGGCGGTGAATGGACGGCAGTCTTCGCCTTGCGCGTCGTCCGTCGGGCGCAGACGATCGCCGTCGTCTCGGTGGCGACTCGCCTGACGACGCTGCCGGCGCTCCTCGATCCGGACAGCACGCTTCCGGCCGGCGCCGTCGTTGCGCTCGTCGACTCCCAGGGCCGCATCCTCAGCCGCTCGCTCGACGCCGAGCAGTGGATCGGCCAGCCGGCTCCAATCGATAAGGTCGACCTGATGCGCCGCATGGTCGAGGGCCGCGGCAGCGCGGAGAACACCGGCCTCGATGGCACGCACCGCATCTTCGGCTTCGCCCGCTCGCGTTCGATCCCGTGGCTCGTCTACGTCGGCATTCCGGTCGACACGGCGCTCGCCTCGGTGAACGGCAACGCGCGCGAGAGCCTGGCACTCGGCCTCGGCATGCTCGCCGCCGGCCTTTTTATCGCCGCCTGGGTTGCCGGCCGGATCACCCGGCCGCTGCGCCAGCTGAGCGCCGACGCGCAGCTCCTCGGCGAAGGCCGCTTCGAGCACCGCAGCGAGGTCCGCACGGGCTCCGAGATCGGCCTCCTCGCGCACACCCTGAACCGGATGGCCGAAGCCCTGCAGGAACGCATCACGGCGGCGCGGCGCGGTGCCGAACGGCTGAGCCTGGCCCTCGAAGGCTCGGGGCAGGCGCTCTTCGACTGGGACATCGCCAACAACCGCATCCACTACAGCGCCCGCGCCTCGACGCTGCGCGGCGGCCCGAGCGAAGAAACCGAAGTGAAACCCGAAGACCTGCGCCGCTTCGTCCATCCGGACGACCTGGCACCGTTGCTGGCGCGGCTGCAGGACGCGGTGCGCGGCGCGACGCTGCTCTACGAAGCCGAGTTCCGCATCCGCCATCGCGATGGCCACTGGGTCTGGATCCGCAGCCGCGGCCGCGTCGTCGAACGCGACGCTGCGGGTCGGGCCTTGCGCCTCGTCGGCACCGATGCCGATGTCTCGAAGGACAAGGCGGCCGAGGAGCGACTGCGCCTGCGCGCCGAGTTCGATGTCCTGACCGGCCTGCCCAACCGCGCGCTCTTCAACGACCGGCTGGCCAGCGCCGTCGAGCGGGCCCGGCGCAGCGGCAAGGCGCTGGCACTGCTCTACGTCGACGTCGATCACTTCAAGAGCGTCAACGACAGCCACGGCCACGCGGCCGGCGACGAGCTGCTGAAGATCGCCGCCGAGCGTCTGCTCGCGTCGGTCCGCAGCGTCGACACGGTCGCCCGCCTCGCGGGCGACGAGTTCACGGTGATTCTCGAAGGCATCGGCGATCCCGTCGATGCCGAGACGGTGGCGACGAAGCTGCTCGAAGCGCTGCGCACGCCGATGCAGCTCGGCGGCGCGCTCGTCCGCGTTTCGATCAGCGTCGGCCTCGCCTTCCTCGCGGCCGGCGAAAACGACCCGGCGAGCCTGCTGCGCCGCGCCGACGAGGCGCTCTACGAAGCAAAGCACCGCGGCCGCAACCGCTACACCATGAGCCCGGTCGCCTTCGCCGAGACCTGACTTCGGACAAGCCGTGTTGGCGATAGACTGGCTCTCGGCGAGCTTCAGCCCGTTCCCGCTCCCCGCGCCGGCACGGGCACGGCGACCAGGCCGCCGCCCTCAGGCACAGTGCCGCTTGCCGCCCTGCATGTTCTCGAAGCCGGTGGCTGCCTTCTGCACGTCTTCGGGGAAATCGGCCATCTCCTGGACCTGCCGGATCTCGATGATCTCGTTGCCCGATGCCGGGCACCGCCTGGCCCACTCGATCGCCTCTTGCCTCGAGCTAACCTGGATCATCCAGTAGCCGCCCAGCACTTCCTTGGCCTCGGCGAACGGACCGTCGGTGACCTTCGGCCGGCCGCCCTCGAACGTGACGCGGGCGCCCATCGAGGGCGGGTGCAAGCCGTCGAGCGCGAGCAGGACGCCCGCTTTCTGCAGCTGCTCGTTGTACTTCATCATGGCCGCGACGGCCGCCGCGTCCGGCATCGTTCCCGGTTTCGCACTCTCGTAGCCCTTGGGGATCATGAGCATCATGAATCGCATGTCGATTCCTCCTGCTGCTGGATGATGAAGCCGACGGCCCGAAGGCTTTTGGGCCGGGCTTCGCCGACACGTCGAACGACGAGCCCGCAATTCGACAAGTCCCCCCGATCTCTTCGTGAAGGCCCTCAGACCGGCTGCTTCACCGTGCGCAGATAGGGTTTCACGGTCTTGAAGCCTTCGGGGTACTTCTTCTTCGCGTCCTCGTCGGAGACGGACGGGACGATGATGACGTCCTCGCCATGCTTCCAGTTCACCGGCGTCGCCACCTGGTGCTTCGCGGTGAGCTGCATCGAATCGAGGACGCGCAGGATCTCGTCGAAGTTACGGCCGGTGGTCATCGGGTAGGTCAGCATCAGCTTGATCTTCTTGTCGGGGCCGATGATGAAGACCGAGCGAACCGTCGCGTTGTTGGCCGCGGTGCGCCCGTCGGCGGCGACCTCGTCGGCCGGCAGCATGTTGTACAGCTTGGCGACCTTCAGATCGTGGTCGGCGATCATCGGGTACTTCACCTTCGCGCCCTGCGTCTCCTCGATGTCCTTGGACCACGAGGCATGCCTGTCGACCGGGTCGGCCGACAGGCCGATCAGCTTGGCGTTGCGCTTGGTGAACTCGGGCTCGATCCTGGCCATGTAGCCCAGCTCGGTCGTGCACACGGGAGTGAAGTCTTTCGGGTGCGAGAAGAGAATCGCCCACTTGTCGCCGATCCACTCGTGGAAATGGATCTTCCCTTGCGTGGTCTCGGCTTGGAAATCGGGCGCGGTGTCGTTGATCCGCAGGGACATGGTGGTTCCTTGGTCGTCGGGGGCGAATAGTATGCCGCCTCGCGGCGAAGGCGAGGGCGCGGCAAAGTCATTCAAGCGATATGGTTACGCCCTCGCTGCCCAGCCACCTCTTGGGCGCTATGCTTGCACCGAGGAGAGGCGTGGTCGGGCGCCTGCCGTCATGCTGATCAACTTCTTCTTCACACTGCGCGCCGCCAAGCTCAAGGTCTCGGTCAAGGAGTACCTGACGCTGCTCGAGGCAATCAAGTCGGGCGTGATCGACGACGAGGACGGCGGTCCGACGGTCGACAGCTTCTACTACCTCGCCCGCACGTCGCTGGTGAAGGACGAGGCGCAGTTCGACAAGTTCGATCGCGCCTTCGCCGCGTACTTCAAGGGCGTCGAGTTGCTCACCGATTTCACGCAGGAGATTCCGCTCGAGTGGCTGCAGAAGAAGTTCGAGCTCGAACTCTCGCCCGAGGAGAAGGCGGCGATCGAGAAGATGGGCTGGGACGAGCTGATGCAGACGCTGAAGAAGCGCTTCGAGGAACAGAAAAAGCGCCACGAAGGCGGCAACAAGATGATAGGCACCGGCGGCACTTCGCCCTTCGGCGCCTACGGCTACAACCCGCAGGGCATCCGCATCGGCCAGGACAAGAGCCGCAACAAGAGCGCGGTCAAGGTCTGGGACCAGCGCCAGTTCAAGGACTACGACGACAACCTCGAGCTCGGCACGAGGAACATCAAGGTCGCGCTGCGCCGGCTGCGCCGCTTCGCGCGCGAAGGCTCGGAAGAAGAGCTCGACCTCGACGACACGATCCGCGCCACGGCCTCGAACGCCGGCTGGCTCGACATCAAGATGGTCCCCGAGCGGCACAACAAGGTGAAGGTGCTGCTGCTCATGGACGTGGGTGGCACGATGGATGAGCACATCCACCGCGTCGAAGAGCTCTTTTCCGCCGCGAAGACCGAGTTCAAGCACCTCGAGTTCTATTACTTCCACAACTGCGTCTACGACTTCATGTGGAAGAACAACCGGCGCCGCTACAGCGAGAAGTTCAGCACCTGGGACATCATTCGCAAATACAACAAGGACTACAAGCTGATCTTCGTCGGCGACGCGACGATGAGCCCGTACGAGATCCTGCAGCCCGGCGGCAGCGTCGAATACAACAACGAGGAGCCGGGTGCCGAATGGCTGCAGCGACTCACCAACGCGTTTCCGAAATTCGCCTGGATCAACCCTGAGCCGCAAGGCGTCTGGGGCTACCGGCAGAGCATCTCGGTGATCCAGCAGCTCATGAACCAGCGCATGTTTCCGCTCACCTTGCCTGGGCTCGAAGGAGCCATGCGACTGCTGGTTAAATGAGGTTGGATGAAGCGCCGCTGCGGGCGCTGTCGATAGGGCTGCTGGCGGCGCTGCTTTGCGCTTGTTCGAGCCTGCCGTCGGTCTCGAAAAACGAAGACGCGCAGGCCGCAGCGAAGCCGCGCGAGCCCGAAGTGAAGCTCTATGATCTCGAGATCGAAGCGCCCGCGCCCTTGCGCGCGCTGCTCCTCGAATATCTCGATCTCGCCCGCTTCCAGAAAGCGCCGCCGTCCGAAGCCATCGCCGGGCCGGAGCTCGACCGGCTCGCGGTCGCGGCTCCGGCGCAGGCGCGCACCCTGCTCGAAACCGAGGGCTATTTCAATGCCGACGTGAAGATCGCGCAAAGCAGCGGTAACGCTGGCTTGCCGCGACTCGTGCTCAGCGTCGTGCCCGGGCCGCTCGTCATCGTCAGCAGCGTTGCCATCGCCGCGAGCGCGCCGCTCGCCGAGCGCACACCGACGCGCGATGAGCCTTGGACCGACCGCCTCGAAAAGCTGCGCCAGACCTGGACGCTCAAGCCCGGGCAACCGTTCCGCCAGCCGGCCTGGAACAGCGCGAAGAATGCGGCGCTCGGCGAGCTTCGCGCCGACGGCTATCCGACGGCGGCATGGGCCGATACGGGCGCCAGGATCGACGCGACCGCCGGCACGGCAGTGCTCGATGTGACCATCGACGGCGGCCCGCTCTTTCGCCTCGGGCCGATCCGCGTCGAAGGCGTCAGTCGCTACGACGAGGCCGCGGTGCGGCGGCTCGCCACGTTCTTTCGCGGCGACGTCTACACCGAGAAGACGTTGCTCGATTACCAGGAGCGCCTGGCCAAGGTCGGACTGTTCGAAGGTGCGTCAGTCGAGCTCGACGCGACCGGGCCGCCCGACGCGGCGCCGGTCCTCGTCAAGATCAAGGAGCTGAGCCAGCACCAGGCGACGTTCGGCGTCGGCTACAGCGCCAACACCGGGCCGCGCGTCTCGCTCGAGCACTACGACCGCAAGGTCTTCGGCCAGCCGTGGATCGCGCACAGCACGCTGACCTACGGCCCCGATCTCAAATCGCTCGGCACGGAGCTCACCTCGTATCCGCGCGAGGACGGGTGGCGCGACCTCGCCGCCGCCAACGTCGAGCAGCTGCTTGCCGCCGACGAAACGCGCGACAGCTGGACGACGCGCATCGGCCGCTCCCTGGACACGACGCGATTCGAGCGCCTCTACTACCTCGAGGCCGTGCACGCCAGGGTCTCGAGCGCGCCGCTCGTTAATGACGCAGATGCGGGCTCGGTCAACTACAACTGGCTGCGCCGCGACCTCGACAGCATCCTCGCGCCGACCGAAGGCGCGGCGCTTTCGCTGCAAGGCGGTGTCGGCTACGGCCGAGGCACGCAAACACGCTCCGACATCGACGGCGAGTTCAGCAGCCGCGGCCCCTTCGTCCGCGCCTATTCGCGCTTCAACTGGTACCGGCCGTTCGGCGGCTGGTTCGCGAATGCGCGCGTCGAAGCCGGAGAGGTCTTCGTCAGGAGCGCGATCGCCGTTCCCGACACCGTGCTCTTTCGCGCCGGCGGTGACGACTCGGTGCGCGGCTATGGCTACCGCACGCTCGGGCCGACGGTGAACGGCGCGGTCGTCGGCGGCCGTGTCCTGCTCACGGGCAGCGTCGAGATGGAACATCCGGTCAACGAGCGGCTGCCCGCCTTGCTCGGCGCGGTCTTCATCGATGCCGGCAACGCCGCCGATCGCTGGAGCGACATGCATCCGGTCTTCGGCTATGGCGTCGGCCTGCACTATCGAAGCCCGGTCGGGCCCTTGCGCTTCGACCTCGCTTACGGCCAGGACGTGCACCAGTTGCGCGTCCACGTGAGCGTGGGCATCGCGTATTGATGGCATCGCCCATGGTCGACGAATCGGCTGCTCGCGCTGCAGTGCCCGATGGCACGCCGAGGCGGACTTCGGCGCGCCGAGTCCGGCGATGGCTGGGCGCGAGTCTCGCGGCGATCGTGCTCTTCGGCGGGCTGCTGCTCGCGCTGCTCTTCTGGGCTTTGCACAACGCGACCGGCAGCGCCTGGCTGGTGACGCTCTTGCCGCAATTGAAGATCGTCGCGCCGAAGGGTTCGCTGCTCGGCGACTTCGCGGCCGCGCGCATCGACATCACGCTGCCCGGCAGCAGCGGCGTGCTGCGCCTCGACGCGCCGCGCTGGCACGCGCTCCACGCGGCACGCGGCGACCATGGCCGCTGGCTGCACCTGAGGATCGACACGCTGCACGCCGATCGCGTCACTCTGCTGCGTAGCGACAAGCCCGCGCCGGCCGTGGCCGAGCCGGCATCGCCGCCGCGAACGCTGCGCCTGCCGGTCGAGATCGAGATCCACGAAGCGAGCGTCGACGAGCTGCGCTTCGGCGCCAGGGAAGACGCGCCGACGCTGCACGCCCTGCGCGGCCGCATCCACCTCGGCGCCGAAGGCGGCGCGCGGCATCGCTTCGAGGACCTGGCGGCCGGCTATGACCGCGCGAGTGCGACCGGCAGCGCCTCGATCGTCGCCGATGCGCCTTTTGCGCTCGACGCGCAGCTCGCCTTCGCATCCGCCGACACTACGCCGTCGTGGCAAGCGAAAGCGAGCGCGACCGGCCCGTTGGCCGCCTTGAGCTTGACGGCAACGGCGCGCGTCTCGCCTTCGGCCACGCACGCGGCGCAATCGCTCGACGCGCGTGCCGTTGTCCAACCGTTTGCCACATGGCCGCTCGGCGAGCTGCGCGCGTCCACGCAAGCGCTCGATCTCTCCGCCTTCGCGAGCGCCGCACCGGCGACAGCGCTCAGCGGCCAGGCGACCCTGAGGGCGAGCGGCATCGAGCAGCCGGCCGTCGTCTCCATCGAGTTGCGCAACGAACGCGCCGGCCGCTGGAACGAGGGCCTGTTGCCGGTGCAGCGGCTTCGAGCCGAGCTGCGCGCCCGCCCCGATGACCCGAGCGTGCTCGAGGTGCAAACGCTCTTTGCCGACCTCGGCTCGGCGACTCTGGAAGGCGGCCGCATCGCGGCGCGCGGCCGCTGGGCTGCCGATCGGTGGACGGTCGATCTCGATCTCGACCAGGTGCGACCTGCGGCGCTCGACGCACGCGCGCCGGAGACCTCGCTCGCCGGCAAGGCGTCGGTCGTCGGGACGGGCTTTCGTGCGACGACGCCCGATGTGCGTGCGATCGAAGTCGTCGCCGACGTCTCGGGCGAGCTCGCGGATCGCCGCCTGCCGCGGGCCCCGCCGCGCGTTGCCCGCCTTCGCCTCGATGCGCGCGCCACGGAACGCGACATCGAAGTGCGCTCCGCCGAAGCGAGTCTCGGCAGCGCCAAAGCGACGCTGGCGGCGCGCCTGACACGCGCCGCTGCCAGCGCACCGTGGCAGGCCGCAGGGCGCGCGACGCTCGTCGATTTCGATCCAGCGCCGTGGTGGCATGGCGCTGCCGACTCCGTGCTCTCGCGCGGCACGAACCGGCTCAACGCGAAGGGCGACTTCGATCTCGCGCTGCCGGCGTCGGCCACAGCCGGTGCGCTCGACCTGCTCGCCGCGACGCGCGGCAAGGCGTCGCTCTCGCTCGCCGACAGCGCCCTGGCGGGCGTGCCGCTCGAAGGCAACGCGAGCTTCGCGAACGGCGATGGCGTGGCGCAGCCCGCGTTCGATCTCGTCGCCGCCGGCAACCGCATTCGCGCCCAGGGACGCATCGCCACCGGTGGCCGCGACACGTGGCAGGCTTCCGTCGACGCGCCACAGCTCGGCCGACTGTCGACGCTCGTGCGACCGCCTGGCGCCGCCACATCGATGCCCGTCCTGGCCGGCACGCTTGCCGCGACGGCCCGCGTCGAAGGCCGCTGGCCCGACGTAACGAGCGAAGGCGAGCTGCATGGCGCGGCGCTTCGCTATGACGCGATCAGCGTCCGCCTGGTCGAAGGCCGCTGGCGCTTCGGCAGCGGCGCCGGCGCATCGATGGACGGCACGCTGTCGCTGGACGGCGTCGGCATGTCGGGCCGCAGCGTCGAGCGCGTTCGCGCCCGCGTGGCCGGGACGGCGCGGGCACACACGGCACAACTGCGCGTCGATTCCGAGGCCTTGCCGCCGGAGTGGGCCGACGCCTTCGCGACGCAGGGCGCGGCTAGCCGCGTCGCCGGCATTCCCGCAGCGGCGAGCTCAGCATCGGCACCGGCAAGCGCCGCCGAACCAGCCGGCCGCAGCGCGCTCGCCGTCGATATCGAAGGCGGTCTCGTCGACGCAGGCGGTGAACGCGCCGCGGGATGGAGCGGCACGGTGCACGAGCTGGTCGCGCAAGGCACGGCTGCGCCGAGCCGCACGTGGCTACTCGCACACGAGCTGCGCGGCAAGGTCTTCTGGGGCGGCGGGCCGCTGCGCGCCAGCGTCGAGCCGGCGACGGCGGAGGTGCTCGGCGCGACGCTGCGCTGGAGCCGCATCGCCTGGCAAGCCGCCGATTCGCGCGGCGCCGGCGCGAAGCTCGACGTGCAAGCGGTGATCGATCCCTTGCCGGTCGCGCCGGTGCTGCGCACCCTGCAGCCCGGATTCGGCTGGGGCGGCGATCTCGCGGTCGGTGCGCGCATCGACGTGCGCAGCGCCCCGGCCGTGACGGCCGACGTCGTCGTCGAGCGCACGCGCGGCGACCTCACCGTCACCGACGAATACGGAACGCAGAATCTCGGCTTCAGCGACCTGCGCGTCGGCGTCGCCGCGAAAGACGGCGTCTGGCACTTCACCACGGCGCTGGCCGGCAGCACCCTCGGCGTCGCCTCGGGTGCGGTCACGGCGCGAACCAGCAGCAGCGCCGCCTGGCCCACCGCCGCGACGCCGATCCAGGGCGTGCTCGAATTGCGAATCGCCAACCTCGGCACCTGGGGACGATGGCTGCCGGCAGGATGGCGGCTCGACGGCGAAGCGCATGCCGGCGTGAGCATCGCCGGTCGCTTCGGCGCGCCCGAATACACGGGCCACGTCGAAGGCTCGCACCTGGGCGTGCGCAACTTCCTGCAAGGCGTCAACGTCACGGACGGCAGCGTCGCGATCGCGCTGCAAGGCAGCACCGCGCGGATCGAGCACTTCAGCGCGAAAGGCGGCAGCGGCAGCATCACTCTCGAAGGCGATGCCAGCTTCGACTCGGCGCCGGCCGCTCACCTGGAGCTCAATGCCGACAAGTTCGAATTGCTCGGCCGCGTCGACCGGCGCATCGTCGCCAGCGGCAAGGCGGCGCTGCGCCTCGATGCCAAATCGCTAGCCATCGACGGCGACTTCGGCATCGACGAAGGCCTAATCGACTTCACTCGCTCCGATGCACCTGCACTCGGCGACGACGTCGAAGTGGTTCGCCGGCCGGCTGTCGCAGCGGGCACGATCATCGCGAACCCGCTGCCGCCGCCAGCCCCTCCGGCGACGGCGCGCCAGATCGCGCTCGACCTGCGCGTCGGCATGGGCGAGAAGCTGCGCGTGCGCGGCCGCGGCCTCGACGCCGGCCTGCGCGGCGAGCTGCATCTCACCTCGCCCGCGGGTCGCCTCGCGGTCGAAGGCACGCTGAGAGCGGTTGACGGCACCTATCAGGCCTACGGGCAAAAGCTCGGCATCGACCGCGGCGTGCTCACCTTCGCCGGCCCGATCGAGAACCCGCGCCTCGATATCGAGGCGACGCGGCCCAACCTGGACGTGCGCGTCGGCGTCGTCGTCGCCGGCACCGCGCTCAATCCACGCATCCGCCTTTTCTCCGAGCCCGACATGACCGATATCGACAAGCTCAGCTGGCTCGTCCTCGGCCGGGCCAGCGCAGGCGTCGGCAGCAACGACATGGCGCTGCTGCAGAGCGCCGCGCTCGCCCTACTCTCGGGCGAAGGGCCGGGCCTCACCGACCGGCTGACGCACGCGATCGGCCTCGACACGATCTCGGTGCGGCAGCAAAGCGAAGGCGAGGTCAAGCAGACGATCGTCAGCCTCGGCAAACAGATCTCGAAGCGCTGGTACCTCGGCTATGAGCGCGGCCTGAACGCGACCACCGGCAGCTGGCAGCTCATCTACCGGATCGCGCAGCGCCTCACCGTGCGCGCCCAGGCCGGTGGCGACAACTCGCTCGACCTGATCTGGACGCTGCGCTGGAAATGAGCGGCCCAGGAAACGACGACCGCGACTCAGGGCGCGACGTCCCAGTCTGCCTTCTTGATGTGGTTTTGCATGAAGGCATCGACCGCGGCGGCCGCATCGACCTTCGAGGCATCGAAATCGAACTGGCCCTCGTGCGTGGAGCCGCCCTCGAAGCGGGCCTGGAAGTGGATGACGTTGGCGACGACTTCGTACTCGACGTGATAGCCGACGCGCCGCCCGCCGGCGCCCTGGGTATGCGTTCCTTCGAGAGTTGCCATGGCTTGCCCGTCCGACCAGCGAAGCGATGCGCGCAGTATGACGCGCGCGCACTCGATCCGCGAGGTCTTAAACTGCCTGCCCTCGGCGCGCCCGCGCCGAGCCGCTCGCCGTAGTTCAATGGATAGAACGGCCGCCTCCTAAGCGGCAAATACAGGTTCGATTCCTGTCGGCGGGACTTTTGGCAGGTTTTCAAGACGTCCCAGAAAATCCAAGAAGGTCTTCAAATCAGCATTTTTGCCGGGTGTCAGCGTAAGAAATAGGTCTCACAAGGTTCAAGGACTTTTCGGGACAGCCGAAGCTTTTGGGAGTAGATTTCGGGCTGTTACCCCCACGTCCTTTCAGAGTTACCCCATGGGCCTGACCGACTCGAAGCTGCGCAGCTTGAAGCTGCCTGAGAGGCCAAAACGGATCTTCGATGGCGACGGTCTCTACATCGAACTCAGGCCGAGCGGCGGCAAGTGGTGGCGGTTCAAGTACCGGTTTGACGGCAAGGAAAAGTCGCTCTCATTTGGCACCTATCCGGAGGTCCCACTGGCGCTCGCACGGGCTCGTCATGCCGAGGCGCGGCGGTTGCTAACTGCCGGAACCGACCCCAGCGCCGCTCGCCAGCAAGCCAAGCAGGCGAAGCAGCAAGCCGCGGTGAATACGCTCGAGGCGGTATCGCGGGACTGGCTGGCGCACCGTGCTTCGGCATGGACGCCGGGCACGCTGGAGGCCATCACGGCCTCGCTCGAGAATCATGTGTTCCCGGCATTGGGCGCTCGCCCGATTCGGGAGGTCACAGCACGCGACGTCAAGGTAGTCGTACAGACGATCGACAGGCAAGGCGCCGGAGAGACGGCTGGACGGGTGTTCCAACGACTGCGCTCGATCTACCGCTACTCGCTCTCCGAAGATCTGGTCGAGGTCGATCCTACCTATCCGCTCAAGCCATCTGAGATCTTCAAGCCGCGAAGCACGAGTCATCGCCTGGCCCTCGCGGAGAGAGACATGCCGGCGTTCTTCCGCAAGCTCGATGCCTACGAGGGCGACCCGTCCACGAAAGCCGCGCTCGAGTTGCTGATCCTCACTGCAGTCCGGCCTGGCGAACTTCGGGGCGCTCGATGGAAAGAGATGGACGCTTCCCGACCACTGTGGCGAATTCCGGCCGAGCGAATGAAGATGGCAACCGAGCACCTGGTGCCGCTGTCGACCCAAGCACTCGCCGTTCTTGTAAGAATGAAGTCCGTAAGCGGCGGCCAGGAATTGGTGTTCCCCTCCCCGTTCTACCCTGGTAAGTCGCTAAGCGACAACACCCTGAACAGCGCGCTGGCGCGTCTTGGCTACAAGGGCATCGCCACTGCGCATGGATTTCGGACGCTGTTTTCCACCTGTGCCAACGAGGCCGGGTGGAACTCGGATGTCATTGAGAAACAGTTGTCGCACGAAGAGCGGGATGGCGTCAGAGGCGCTTACAACCGGGCGCAGTGGCTGCCCGAACGTGTCAAGCTGATGCAATGGTGGGCAGATCACCTTCAAGCGCTGCGCCTCATACCGTCGACTTCGTCGGAGCGTCACAAGAGGCAGGCCATGAGTTTGTCCGACCCGAGTCACGCTCGCAAAGCGCGAGCGCGATCCGATTTGATGGCAAGCAGCAGGCGCACAAATCGCGCTTCGGCGTCGACGGCGACACCCCCGAGCAGCCCTCCCGATCCGATTGAGATCCTGCGCGCGTTGGTGGCTGCGTTCGATCAACACTCGGCTAGCAACGGGCCATAGTCAGTGAGGAAGTGGGCCCACCGCTGCGGGAGCTGCGCCTGCCCGAGGGCATGGCGCCGGACGGTTGGAATCGCGTCGAGTGTGAACCCCTGACCAGCGTCGAGGTCCGCAAACTCCTGGAGGCTGTGCCGTCAGCGCTCGGTATCGGCGCAGACGATGACGATCTGTTCAGGATCTCGCTGGCGGGAGCGCAGGAGAAGACCGCGTTGACCAGGGTCGGCGATCGATGGTGCCGGCCCCGCAGCGCGACGCCGACCACACACATCTTCAAGTTGCCGTTGGGCCTTGTCGGCGGATCACGCCGCGTCGACCTGTCTGACTCCGTCGAGAACGAATGGCTCTGTGCCCAGATCATTCGGCAACTGGGCCTGCCGGTGGCCAACACGCGGATGGCCGAGTTCGCTGGCTAGAAGGTTCTGATCGTGGAGCGCTTCGACCGCGCCTGGATGGACGATGGGCGGTGGATTGCGCGACTGCCCCAGGAAGACTTCTGCCAAGCCTTGGGATATCCACCGAAGAAGAGATACGAGAAGGATGGCGGACCCGGGATGGAGGCGTGCCTGCGGCTCCTGGCCGGCAGCGCTGACGCAGAAGTCGATCGCTTGGCCTTCCAGCTCACCCAGCTGGCGTTCTGGTTGATGGCAGCGACCGACGGACACGCCAAGAACTACTCGCTCTTCCTGCAGCAAGGAGACGCCTATGCGATGACGCCGCTCTACGACGTCATCTCCGTCTGGCCGTACATCGGCGATGGAGCCAACCAGTTCCGCTGGCGCACTGCAGGGCTTGCGATAGCCTTGCGCGCGAAGAGCGCGCACTTCAGCCTCCACGCCATTCAAACCCGGCATTGGCACGCACTGGCGACGAAGAACGGCGGCCCGCCGGTTTGGCAGGCCATGCTCGGAATGATCGATCACGTTGAAGCGGCACTCGCAGGCGTCGAAGCGCGGCTTCCACCGTCATTCCCGAGCCAGACGTGGGACGCCATCAAGACTGGGATGCGATCACAGGCGCGACTGTTTGCCGCTGGTCTGAGCAAACTGAAGAGCAGGCGGCCTCAAATATGAAGTGCAA
>PLZH01000098.1 GCA_003152055.1 Burkholderiales bacterium | reverse complement strand
GGATCATCCAGTTGGCGAGGTCGCCCTTCTCGCTCACCTGCATGGCGCCGAGGATCGAAAGGTTGATCTTGCCGCCGCGAATCATCGCGAACGAGTCGTGCGAGCCGAAGATCGACGAGCCCGGAATCGTCGTCACTGTCTGCTTGCCGGCGTTGATGAGGTCGGCGTCGACTTCGTCTTCAGTCGGGAACGGGCCGATGCCGAGCATGCCGTTTTCGCTCTGCAGCCAGACCTCGATGTCCGATCGGACGTGATTGGCGACGAGCGTCGGCAGGCCGATGCCGAGGTTGACGTAGAAGCCGTCCTTCAACTCTTCGGCGGCGCGCGCCGCCATCTGGTCGTGCGTCCAGGCCATCTCAGACTCCCGCTCTTTCGGCTGCCTTGGCGATCGCTTCCACCGCTTCGCGGGCCGCAATGTCGGCCGGCACGGCGGCGCGAACGGTGCGCTTCTCGATGCGCTTTTCCGGCTTCGCATTGAGAACGAGTCGATTCACGTAGATGCCGGGGAGGTGCACGGCGTCGGGGTCGATCGCGCCGGTCTCGACGATCTCCTCGACTTCGACGATCGTGATCTTGCCGGCCATTGCAACGGCCGGATTGAAATTGCGCGCGGTGCGACGGAAGACGAGATTGCCGCTCTTGTCCGCCTTCTGCGCCTTGACCAGCGAGACGTCGGGCACGAGCGAGCGCTCCATGACGTAGACGTGGCCATCGAACTCGCGGGTCTCCTTGCCCTCGGCGACCAGCGTGCCGACGCCGGTGCGCGTGAAGAAGGCGGGAATGCCGGCACCGCCGGCGCGCAGCTTTTCGGCCAGCGTACCTTGCGGCGTGAACTCGAGCTCGAGCTCGCCGGCCAGGTACTGGCGCTCGAATTCCTTGTTCTCGCCGACGTAGCTCGAGATCATCCGCTTGATCTGGCGTGTCTCGAGCAGCATGCCGAGCCCAAAGCCGTCGACCCCGGCGTTGTTCGAGATCACGGTGAGATCCTTGACGCGTGAATCGCGCAGGGCCTCGATCAGCGCCTCGGGAATGCCGCACAGGCCGAAGCCGCCGACGGCCAACAGCTGCCCGTCGTGGACGACACCGGCGAGCGCCGCGGCGGCACTCGGGAAGATCTTGTTCATGGGGTTCCTTCTGGCGAAGCTAGCGATTATCTCCGCCCCGGCTCTTAGAATCGCCGCGATGCTGGCCGCCGCGTCGCTGCAATCTACCCTCGACGAGATCGCTGCCGAGTACGTGAAGCACCTCGGGTTTCGCGTCGAGGCTGTCGGCGAAGACAGTGTGACACTCCCCTTGCCGGTCACGCCCGGGCTGGTGCACGGCGGCGGCGTCCTATGCGGGCAGGCAATCGTGTCGGCCGCCGATACGGCCATGCTGCTGGCGATGATCGCCAGGCTCGGCGGCTTCAAACCGATGACGACAGTGCAGCTACAGACGAGCTTTCTGCGCCCGGTTCCGAAAGAGACCGCGAGCGTGGCTATCGTCGCCCGCGTCCTGCGCCTCGGCAAGAGCCTGAGTTACGGCGAGGTCGACTTCCGCGTCGACGGCAAGCTGGCCGCCCACGCGACCACGACATACGCCTTGCTTTGACGGCGAGAGCTGCGATCAGGCGGCGTGCGCCGCGATCGCATCGAGCATGTCGACGACGGGATCGGTCGGCGCGTTGGCCGCCGCTTCGTCGCCGCCCAGCCACTTCGCGACGAGAACCCCGAGTTGGCTCAGCTCGATAGGTTTGCTCAGGTAATCGTCCATGTCGTGCTTGAGGCAGTGCTCGCGGTCCCCGGTGAGGGCGTTGGCCGTGAGGGCGATGATAGGGGTGCGCGGCTTGCCGGACATGGCTTCGAACTCGCGGATGAGGCGCGTGGCGGCGAAACCGTCCATGACCGGCATCTCGCAGTCCATGAGCACGGCGTCGAAGCGGCACTGGCGGTAGAGGTCGACGGCCTCCCTTCCGTCGCCGGCATGCACCGACGCCACACCCATGCTCTCGAGTGACGCGGCAGAGATGAAGGCATTGACCGCGTTGTCCTCGACCAGAAGGACCGTCTTGCCGCGGGCCGCGGCAAGACCCAGCGGTGGAATGATCGGCGCCTGGATTGCGGATTCGACGCGGTCCAAGCACTCCTGCAGCAGCAGGCCGACGGTGAACACGCTGCCGCGCCCGACCGCGCTCTTCACGCGCACTACGCCGCCCATCGCCCCGGCGAGCTGACGCGAGATCGCCAGGCCGAGGCCAGTGCCGCCATAGCTTCTCGACATGCCCGACTCGACTTGGAAGAAGGGCTCGAAGAGCATGGGAACCTTGTCGGCCGGTATCCCGATGCCGGTGTCGGCGACGCGGATCGCGAGCCTGACGCCCTCGAGCGTGCGCGCGCCGCGCAGGCGAAGCGTGACGCCGCCAATGGCGGTGAACTTGATCGCGTTGCTGACGAGGTTCATGACGAGGCGGCGCAGTTTCTCCTCGTCGCCATGGACGAACGCGAGATCGACCGGGTAGCCCGACGAGTCGAAGCGAAGGCTGATTCCCTTTGAAGTGGCATTCGCCTGGAAGGTCTGCACCGCGATTTGGCAGACGCGGCGGACATCGACCGGCGCGATGTGCAGGGAGCCGCCCTTGGCGTCGAGCTTAGCGTAGTCAAGGATCTCGTTAAGGGTCTGCAGCAGGCCATCCGCCGCCTGCCGTGCGACGTCGATGAGCGTACGTCGCCGCTCTTCGGAATCGGTCCGCTCAAGCAGTGCCAACGAGCCGATGATGCCGTTCATCGGCGTGCGGATCTCGTGGCTCATATTGGCAAGGAAGGCTGATTTCGCGCGGCTGGCCTCTTCCGCTCTGTCTCGGGCGCGCTTGAGCTCGACGATGCTGCGCTGTCTCTTACCACGCAGGAAGAGCTTGCGCTCTCGAACGCTGATGAGCCGGTACAGTGCATAGCAGATGAAATTGATGCAGGCGAGATGGACGACGAGGCGCTGCATGACCTTCGCATCGCCGCCGTAGTCCTTGGCAAACCAGATGGCCACCAAAGAGTTGAACACGGCGATGAAGACCGTCGCTGCCGTGGACAGCCGTGTGAAGCCATAGATGATGCAAGTGCCGAACACCGCCGAAGAGAACACGCCCCAGTAGCGTGAGTACGGCGACTCGTCCGGCTGATTCAGGCTCGCGATGATCGAAGTACAGACGATTCCAACCATCAGCACCGACGCACATATCACTTCATAGTGGCGGGCGACGAACGGCTTGGCGACGCGGGCAGTAGCCGCGATCGTGAGCAGGGTCACGACCATCACCAGGCGCAGTGGTTGTGGCTGAGCAAGCGGGTGCCCCCCACCGGAGACGGCATATATCACGAAAAATGCGAGGTAGGCGAGTCCCGTGACGCCCGCGCCGATCTCGAAAAAGCGCACGCCCGCCGAACGGAAGACATGCCGAAATTCGTGCTCGAGTTCACGATCCCGGAAGGCGCGCACGCCGAACCGGCGCCAGTTGAACAGAAATCTCGTGGGGCCCATGCATCCTCGCGTCGAAGGCAAGTTCGACCGACCTTCTGCTATCGACTTCTCTGGAGGAAAGTGAAGGCCCCCAGCACCCTGATCGTCCCTGAACGGCCCTATTCGGCGGTCGTCACATCAAGGGAATCGCTTCCTTTTCGCGTCCGTCTTGTCGACGACGCTCAAGATCTGGCTAAAGCGGTCGAAATACGTTCATCCGCCTACTCAAGACATCTCCCTCCTGTGGGTGAGGCCCTGCGTCGCGCGGAAGTCGACGATCACCGCGACGACGTGCTGATCCTCATCGCGGAACGCAAGATCGATCGACGGGTCGTCGGCTCGATGCGACTGCAGCCCAACTTCAGTGGGCCGCTGCGTGTCGAAGGTGAAGTGGAGCTTCCGGAGGTCTACAAAGGCCGACGGCTGATCGAGGCCATGCGACTGGGTGTCGAGAATGGAACGTCGGGCAGGATGGTCATGGTGGCTCTGGTCAAGGCGGCCTACGAGATCTGCCATGCCTGTCGTATGGACTTCGCGCTGGTTGCCGGGCGACGCTCAGTGGCCGCGATCTACCGATCGATGCTTTTCGACGACGTGCTCGAGGGCCGGACCATCCCCCTCTCGTACGCTGATCACGTTCAGCACAGCGTCCTGGCGATGCCGATCCGGGACGCCGATCGACGCTGGCGCGCGGCGGGCCACAGTCTCTACGACTTCATGGCGCGCACCGAGCATCCGGACATCCAGATCGACTACGAGCGCGTCTTCGAAGCATTCGAGCACGCCTGATCCGAAACGTCCGGCTGATACCGGCGCCAGGAGTTGGACATGACGGCCTATCCGCCGCTGCGTCGCTGGTCGTCGCTCGCCTCACCGCCGATTCATGCGGTGGAAATCGCTTCAGCCCCGTGCGCTCCCCGGGCCCTGGCTGGCGTCCTCGCCTCGATCACGGCCGAGGACCTTGCAGACTCCGCATTTCTGGTGATTCGTCTCGGCCCGATCGAGGGCGACGATATCCAACGGGCTGTCGAAGCCGTCAATCAAGCACGCGTCGCGGCTCGCATCTGCCTCGCGGTCGATCGGGCGACGCTCAGACAACTCGACGTCGAGAGCCTGGACGCTGAGCGCGTTGGCCTGATGCTTGACGACGTCGACGCCGGCACGCCGCTCTGCGATCTGGCAAGCGACATCATCGAGGCCGTGCGCTTTCGGGCGGAGTTCGTCGCGCTTGCTTCGCGAGATCTTCGACTTGGCTGCGCCTTGGACGCGATGCTCGGCTTCGCCAAAGATCTGGGCCTCTGCACGCTGGGGCCGGCCATGGCCTCGAACGACGCTTCGTTTGCGGCTCGCGCGGAATTCGACTACGTTCCCGTGCCGCTTGCCGTCGAATCGGTGTCGCCGGAACCGCCCCAGCGGAGCGCTCGCGCCGAGGGTCGCGCGCTGCCTGCTCCGCAGCTCAGCCGATGAGCGTCCGGATCGCCTCCGGCAGCGGCACCGACTTCTCCCGCCGATAGTTCACCCACACCGTCTTCGCGCCGCCGCTCGCGTACAGCACGCCGGGATCGTCGGTCCGCTCGAGGGTGACGTAGGCCTCGAAGCTCGTCCGCCCGGCGTTGGCGACGTAGTGCTTGGCCAGCACGTCGCCCGGATACTTGAGCTGGCGAAGGAAGTTGCAGAAAGTGTTGACGATCACTGGCCCTTCGCCCGTCGCATCGGGCGCGCCCGCCACCTGATGCAACCATTCGATGCGGATGATCTCCAGGTAGCGGAAATAGATCGTGTTGTTGACGTGGCCCATTGCGTCCATGTCGCCCCAGCGGATCGGGATCACCATCTCCAGGGTGAGCTTCCTGGCGTCGGGCAGTTCGAAGCGCATGGTGTTGCCGGGCGGGCCGGGGTTCAGACCCGAGGAACGCCGAGCTCGGCGTAGAGACGGTCGACAAGCGATCGAAGTATCGCGATCTCGGCTTCGGCGTTCGCCTGGCGCACCTTCAGCGCCGCAATTTCTCCGGCGGCGACGAACACCTCGCCGTCGCTGGCGACGGGAAGCGCCGAGGTATCGACCGGCCCCGAGAGCAGGTGCGACCAGCGCGCCTCGCGCGAGCCCGGCGCGCGCGGCAGCTTCACGGCGAGCGGGCCGCCCTTGTCTTCGGATCGTGCCGCCAGCTCCTCGAGAAAGCCCTCGACGGCCGACAGATCGGCGAAGCGGTGCAGCCTCTCGCTGTTGGCGCGCAGCTCGGGAGTGGTTTGCGGGCCGCGCAGCATCAGCACTGCGAGCAGCGCCACCGATTGCGAAGGCAGCGCCAGCGCCCGGCCCATGTTGTGCTCGAAGCGCGCGACGCGCGAGCCGCTCGACTCGAAGGCGAGCGAAAGAAGCCTGAGCGCATCGACGGCGGTCTGCACCTCGCCTTCGCCGACCGAGATCACCGGGTCTCGCGCCGTCTTCTGGTTACAGCCGAGCGTCAACGAGTTGAGCGAGAGCGGATAGCTGTCGGGAACGGTATGGGCCTTTTCGACCAGCACGCCGAGCACGCGCGTCTCGAGTGGCGAGAGCGGCCTCACCTTCGCATGCACGCGCGCGTCAGAGCCCGAAACCGTCATCGGCCTGGATCACGGCGCCGTTGACGAAGTGGCTCTCGTTGGCGCAAAGCATCATGAGCACGGCGTCGAGATCTGCCGGGCTGCCGATGCGCTTGCGCGGCATGCTTTCGATGAACTTCCGGCCGAAGTCGGTCTGCCACTGGTGATGGTTGATCTCGGTATCGATGTAGCCGGGGCAGATCGCGTTGACGTTGATGCCGAAGCGGCCCCATTCGAGCGCCATCGCCTTCGTCATGTGGACCACCGCGGCCTTGCTGATCGCGTAGGCGCCGATGCGTCCGAGCACCCGCAGCCCCGCCACCGATGCGATGTTGACGATGCGCCCGCCCGTGAACGTACCCGGTGCCGCACCCTGGGCGCGGGCGATCATGCGCTTGCCGACTTCCTGGGCGACGAAGAAGGCGCCGCGGACGTTGACGTCGAAGATGTAGTCGAAGTCTTCCGGCGTCACGTCGACGAGCTTCTGCGTCGTAGCGACGCCCGAATTGTTGATCAGGATGTCGATCGTTCCGACGTCGGTCTCGGTGTGCGCCACCGCGGACTTGATGCCGTCGTGATCGGTGACGTCGAGCGGCACGATGTGCGCGTCGCCACCCTCGGCCTCGATCTCGGCGCGCAGGCTCTTTAGCCTCTCGACGCGCCGCCCGGCGAGCGCGACGCCGGCGCCGGCGCGGGCCAGTACCCGAGCGAACTGGGCGCCGAGGCCGCTCGATGCGCCGGTGACAAGAGCGACGCGGCCCGACAGATCGATGGTGTAGCTCATGAGGTCAGGCTGCTTTCGTAGAATCGGTGGCGAGTGTAGCCAAGAGAACAACGATGACCTCCGAAGAGATCCTGGCCAGATACGGGCCGCGCGAAGCGATGGAGTACGACATCGCCGTCGTCGGCGCCGGCCCCGCCGGCCTGGCCACGGCGATCCGCCTGAAGCAGCTTGCGACGGAGCACTCGAAGGAAATTTCCGTCGTCGTTCTCGAGAAAGGCTCCGAGCCCGGCGCGCACATCCTCTCCGGCGCGATCATGGATCCGCGCGCGATCGACGAGCTGCTGCCGAAGTGGAAGGAAGACGGCGCGCCGCTCCACCAGCTCGTCACGGCCGACCGCTTCCTTTTCCTCAGCGAGACCGGCGCTCGCGCGACGCCGGCGTTCTTCCTGCCCGACTGCTTCAAGAACCACGGCAACTACGTCATCAGCCTGGGCAACCTCGTGAAGTGGCTGGCCGCGCAGGCCGAAGCGCTCGGCGTCGAGATTTTCGCGGGCTTTCCCGCCGCTGAGGTTCTCTACGACGAAGGCGGCGCCGTCAAGGGCGTGGCGACCGGCAATCTCGGCATCGGCAAGAACGGCGAGCCGACTGCCGACTTCCAGCTCGGCATGGAGCTGCACGCCAAGTACACGATCTTCGCCGAGGGCTCGCGCGGCAGTCTCGGCCGCCAGCTCATCGCTCGTTTCAAGCTCGACGCGGGCAAGGACCCGCAGAGTTACGGCATCGGCCTGAAGGAGCTCTGGGAAGTCGAGCCGGCGAAGGCGCAGCCTGGGCTCGTCATCCACACCGCCGGCTGGCCTCTCGATGCGGCGACCTACGGCGGTTCGTTTCTCTATCACCTCGACCATAACCAGGTCGAGCTGGGCTTCGTCGTCGGTCTCGACTACAGCAACCCCTACCTGAGTCCCTTCGAGGAATTCCAGCGCTGGAAACTGCACCCCGAGATCAGGCAGACTCTCGAAGGCGCCAAGCGCCTCGGCTACGGCGCCCGCGCCATCACGGCCGGCGGCATTCTCAGCCTGCCGAAGACGGTGTTCCCCGGCGGCGCCTTCGTCGGCTGCGAAGCGGGCTATCTCAACGCCAGCCGCATAAAGGGCAGCCATGGCGCGCTCAAGACCGGCATGCTGGCGGCCGAAGCCGCCTTCGATGCCATCGTCGCCGGCCGCCATCACGATGAACTTTCGGCCTATCCGGCGGCCTTCGAGAAGAGCTGGCTCCACGCCGAGCTCGACAAGGCGCGCAACTTCAAGCAATGGTTCAAGAAGGGCCGCGCGATGGCGACCCTGATGACGGGCATCGAGCAATGGCTGCTGCCCAAGCTCGGCTTCAAGGCGCCTCCGTGGACGCTGCATCGCGCCAAGGCGGATCACCTCTACCTCAGGCCGGCCGCCGAGTGCGAGAAGATCGCCTACCCGAAGCCTGACGGGAAGATCACGTTCGACCGCCTTTCGAGCGTCTTCGTCAGCAACACGAACCACGCCGAGAACCAGCCGGCGCACCTGACCTTGAAAGACCCGAGCGTCCCGGTGCACATCAACCTCGCGAAATTCGCCGGGCCCGAGAGCCGCTACTGCCCGGCAGGCGTCTACGAGTTCGTGAACGACGGTGGCACCGAGCGGCTGCAGATCAACGCGCAGAACTGCGTCCATTGCAAGACCTGCGATATCAAGGACCCGACGCAGAACATCGTCTGGGTCACGCCCGAAGGCGGCGGTGGGCCGAACTACGTCGGCATGTGATGGTCGACGCGCCGGTGGCGCTCGTTCGCGGCACGATCGATGCGGCGACCACGGCGACGTGGCTCGAGGCGATCGACACGCATCCGGCCTGGCAGTGCCGTGGCGCGGGCAGTGACGATGACAGGTTCAACGTGCACAGCTCGTCCTTGCGTCTGGCCGCGGTTCCTTGCCTCGATGCGGCGGTGATCGCGGCCGCGCTGCTGCGCGGCGAGGCCGGCGCCTTCTGCAGAAGTCGTCTCGGCAACGCGCTCGCCTGCGACATCGATCAGTGCTGGATTCGCCGCCAATATGCGCCGTCGCGCTATCCGCCCAGCCATGCGCCGCATGCCTGGCACCAGGACGGCGCCCTCGGCTTCGACTTTCTCGGCGAGGCGATGCCGCCACGAGCGAACGGCTTGCTCGCGATGGTGACCTGCTGGATCGCGCTGACGCCTTGCGGCGCCGCAGCGCCCGGACTCGAACTCATCGCCTTGGAAACGCCGGACATGCTGCCGCCGAAGGCGCTGAACGAGGAGGCGATTCGCGCCGCTCACCACGAATCGGATTTCCAGCGACCGGTCTTGGCGCCCGGCGACTGCCTGGTGTTTGGCGGCGGTGTGCTGCACCATACATACGTGGCGCCGGCAATGCAGCACGATCGCACGAGCCTCGAGATCCGCCTCTTCGACACGAAACGGATCCCCGCGCGGCTGCGCGGCGACCGGTTCGCCGCCGTGCACTGAATATTGCGAAGGATGTTGCGATGACCTCACCCGCTGCCGGCACGGCCGCCGCGCATTCCGCCGAACGGCCCGACGTCCTCGTCGTCGCCCGCCTCTGGCCGCCGATGATGGAAGCCTTGCACGGTGCGTTTCATGTTCACGACCGTGTGCATCAGGGCGAACCGGCGGCGTTCGCGGCGATCGCGCCGCGCGTGCGCGCGATCGCGGCGAGCGGCGAATCGAAGGTGACCCGAGAGATGATGGCGCAGTTGCCAGCGCTCGAGATGATTTCGGTCTTCGGCGTCGGCTACGACGGCATCGACGTCGCCGCGGCACGCGAGCGCGGCATCGCCGTCACGAACACGCCCAACGTGCTCAACGACGAGGTCGCCGATCTCGCGCTCGGCCTCGTTCTAGCGGTCGCGCGGCGCATCCCCCAGGCCGATCGCTACGTGCGCGAAGGCAAGTGGTCGGCCGGGCCGATGCCGCTGGCGCGCAAGGTGAGCGGAGCACGGCTCGGCATCGTCGGTCTCGGCCGCATCGGCATGGCGATCGCGAAGCGCGCCGAGGCCTTCGACATGTCGATCGCATACACGGCGAGAAGCGAGAAGCCGGGCGCCAGCTATCGCTACTTCCCGAGCGCCGCTGCCCTCGCCGCCGAAGTCGATTTCCTCGTCGTCATCACGCCCGGCGGCGCCGGCACGCGCAAGCTCATCGATGCGAAGGTTCTTCGCGCGTTGGGCAAGGACGGCTATCTTGTCAACGTCGCGCGGGGCTCGGTCGTCGACGAGGCAGCGCTCGTCGAGGCGCTCACGAGCGGCACGATCGCCGGGGCCGGGCTCGACGTGTTCGAGAACGAACCGAACGTTCCGGCAGAACTCCTTGGCCTCGACAACGTCGTCCTCACGCCGCACGTCGGCAGCGCGACCTGGCAGACGCGCCGGGCCATGGCCGATCTCGCCTTCGGCAATCTCGAAGCGCATTTCGCTGGTCGGCCCCTGCTCTCGCCGGTGCCGTGATGAGAGCGCTCGAACGGTTCGGCCTCGACGGCCGGCTCGCTCTGGTCACAGGCGGCGGGTCGGGGCTCGGCCTGGCGATGGCCCGCGGACTCGCCGAGGCCGGCGCGACAGTCGTGCTCAACGGCCGGACGACTGCGCGCCTCGAAGCCGCGGCAGCCGGTCTCGTCGCCGCCGGACTGCGCGCCGAGATCGCCGCCTTCGACGTCACCGACTCTGCCGCCGTAACCGACGCGATCGCCACGCTCGAGGCACGCCTCGGCAGCGTCGACATCCTCGTCAACAACGCCGGCATGACTCGGCGCGGCGCGATCGAAAGCCTCGGCGACGACGACTGGCGGGCGGTGATGGCGACTAATCTCGACGCCGCGTTCTACGCCGCACGCGCCGTCGTGCCCGGTATGAAGCGCAAGCGGCGCGGCGCCATCATCAACACCTGCTCGGTGATGTCGACGCTGGCGCGGCCGACGACGTTGACCTATGCCGTCAGCAAGGGTGGCCTAGCGATGCTGACACGCGGCCTCGCCGTCGAGCTGGCGCCTTTCGGCATCCGCGTCAACGCTGTCGCGCCGGGCTACTTCAAGACCGATCTGACAGCGGCGCTCTCGGCCGACGCCGAGTTCGACACGTGGCTGCGCAAGCGCACGCCGGCCGGCCGCTGGGGCGATTGCGATGAGCTGGCCGGCGCTGCCGTCTTTCTCGCGTCCGACGCCGCGAGCTACATCTGCGGGCAGATCCTCTACGTCGACGGCGGCTTGACCGCCGCGATGTAGCCGGCTGGGGGCCTAGCTAGTTTTGCCCCTCAGTCAAGGCGTCGAGCTGAAAGCGCCCGTCCTTGGTGACGAGCCAGATTTCGGTGAACTTGAACCCCGCTGCGTTGGCCGTTGCCGGCAGGCTGACGCGACGGATCATCTGGACCACGGCCTCGGTCACGTCAGGGGCGTGCGAAGGACCACGCACCACGTGAACGTCGCGCGGCCGCCCGCTGCCGTCCACGGTCGTTTCGACGACGACCACGGCGTGGATCAGCGGCGGCAGTCGGCCCTTGTAGATGCGCGGCGCGTAGGCCTCGTAGATGGAGCGTGCTGCGTCGAGCCGATAGGCGCGCGAATCCGCAGCGGCCGAGACCTTCTGCATTGCTGGCAAGGGCTCGCTGAAGTAGATCGAGCCTGCAGCCATGCCGGAACCTTGGAATGCGAGGAGGCAAGCCCCAAGGGCAAGAGCAAGAGCAAGACGCTTCATACGACCTCCCGGCGGCCCGTCGGCCGCAACGCTGCGACCGCTTCGCGGCGACGCGAGATGCGCGCCCGCCGAGCGGTATCCGAAGCCTAGGAGATCGGCTCGCGTCGCGGGAGGTGTAGGGCGCCGGCTGGCGTCCGAGAGCCGCCGACCGTGGCAACGTTCACGGTGACATCGGTAAGCAAGCTTTTCATCAGGCGTCCAGCGTCGCGCCGGTCCCGGGGTCGAAGAGATGAACGGCCGCCGCGTCGACCTCGAGCGCGATCGCTTCACCCGGGCGCGCGCCCGTGCGGCCGTGGACGACGACGATGATCTGCGCGTCGCCGGCGCGAACGAGCAGCTCGGTCGCCGCGCCGGTCGGCTCGACGACGATGACTTCTGCCGGCACCGAGCCAGGGCCGCTGCGCAAATCGAGGTCTTCGGGCCGAATGCCGTAGGCCACGGCCTGGCCATCGCTTCCCGGCGCCGATGCCGCCAGGGGCCAGCGCACGCCGCCCTCGGCCTCGACCCAGGCGGCATCGGCGCCGCGACGCAAGGTACCCGCGACGACGTTCATGGCCGGCGAGCCGATGAACTGGGCGACAAAGAGATTCGAAGGCCGGTCGTAGAGTTCGAGCGGCGTGCCGATCTGCTCGATGCGGCCGTCCTGCATGACGATGATGCGATCGGCCATCGTCATCGCTTCAACCTGGTCGTGGGTGACGTAGACCGTCGTCGTCTTCAGGCGCTGGTGCAATGCCTTGATTTCGGCGCGCATGGCGACGCGCAGCTTGGCGTCGAGGTTCGAAAGCGGCTCGTCGAAGAGAAAGACCTTCGGGTCGCGGACGATCGCCCGACCCATGGCGACGCGCTGGCGCTGGCCGCCCGACAGCTCGCGCGGGAACCGCTGCAGGTACGGGCCGAGATTGAGAATCGTCGCCGCCTGGTCGACCCGCTCGGCCGTCAGCTTCGGGTCGGCCTTGCGCAGCTTGAGGCTGAAGCCCATGTTGTCGGCCACCGTCATGTGCGGATAGAGCGCATAGCTCTGGAACACCATGGCGATGTCGCGGTCCTTGGACTCGACGTCGTTGACGACCTGGCCGTCGATGGCGATCGTGCCGCCGCTGATCTCCTCGAGCCCGGCAAGCATGCGCAGCAGCGTCGACTTGCCGCAGCCCGAAGGGCCGACCAGCACCGTGAACTCGCCATCGGCGATGTCGAAGCCGATGCCATGGATGACCTTGACCGCGCCGAAGGTCTTTTCGACATTGCAAAACGAGACCGATGCCACGTCAGGCCTCTCGCCGGGCCGCCGCAAGGCAGGCCTGCGCCGCCTCGGTGGGCAGCGAACGAACGTGAGCGTGGGGGCTCTTCATTCTTCAGCTCTTCACGGCGCCGGCCGTGAGGCCCGCGACCATGTAGCGCTTGAACGCGTAGTAGATCGCCGCCGGCGGCAACGCATAGAGAAGACCGGTCGCCATGAGCAACTCCCATGGCGAATCATCCGCGGAAAGAAAGCTGCCGAGGGCGACGCCGAGCGTCGTGCTCCTGTCGTCGGAGAGGAGCAGGAATGCATAGAGATATTCGTTCCAGGCGAGCAGCAGCGCATAGGTGCCGACGGCGACCAGCGACGGCAGCATGAGCGGCAGGTAGACGAGGCGAAAGAGCTGCAGCGGCGAGGCGCCGTCGATACGCGCAGCTTCGTCGAGCTCGAATGGCAGCTTGTCGGAGGCCTGTTTCAGCACCCAGATCGAATACGGCGTTGCGATCGTCACCATCGCCAGGATGAGAGACCACTGGCTGTTGAGAAGCCCGTAGCTGCTCATCGTCTTGTACATGGGCACGGCGAGAAAGGCCGCCGGAATGAAGTAGGTCAACAGCGCGAGGTTCATGATTGCGCGCCCGCCGGCGACGCGCAGCCGGCTGATCGCGAACGCGGCCGCGGTGGCGATGAAGAGGGTGATCGCGCCGACCGCGACCGCAATGAGCACGGAGTTCCACATTTGCAGCCAGAAATCGCGCAGGTAGTGGTGCTCCTCGTGAAAGACCATCGAGAAGTTCTGCAGCGTCGGATGGTCGGGCCAGAGCTTGCCCGAGACCGCGGCGCCTCGAGGCGACAGCGCGAAGAGCAGCAGGTGATAGATCGGCAGCAGCGTCCAGATCGCGACCGGAATGCCGATCAAGAGCAGCTTGGCCTCGCCGGTGACCTTGCGCACCGTCAGCGCGCTCATGGTGCCCCCCTCACCGCGACAGCCGCTTCATCATGAACCAGACCAGCGGCAGCACGAGAGGCAGCGCGCAGACGACCGAGGCCATCGAGAGATCGACCTCGTCGAGGCGTAGATAGCGCAGGCCGAGGGTCGCGAGGACGTGGGTCTGATCGGCCGGCTGGCCGCCGGTCAACAGGTAGACGCTGTTGAAGTCGCCGAGCGTCCAGATCATCGACAGGATCGTCGACGTCAGGTAAAGCGTTTGCAGCGAAGGCCACGTGATGTACTTGAACTTCTGCCAGCGCGTCGCGCCGTCAACGGAGGCGGCTTCATACATCTCGCCCGGAATTCCCATGCGACCGGCAACGAGGATCAGCGTCCAGAACGGCAGCGATTTCCAGATGTGGACGAGGATCGCGAGAGACAGCGCGAGCTCCGGGTTGTTGAGCCAGTTCGGCCCGTCCGCGCCGGTAAGGCGAAAGATCGTTGTGTTGATGATCCCCCACTCCGGGTTCAGCATGAAACGAAACGACAGGATCGTCGGGATCGACGGCACCGCCCAGGGCAGGATGAACAGCAGCGAGAGCCAGCGGATCCACCAGCGCGTGTGGACGAAGAAGCCGGAAAGAAACAGTGCGACGGCCATCTTCAGGTTGATGCCGACGATCAGGAAGACCAGCGTGTTGACCACCGATCGCGCGAAGATCGGATCAGCGAAAAGCCTGCCGTAGCTCGCCGGGTGGCGCGCCAGCCAGAGCCCGTAGCCGACCGGGTAGAGAACGAAGACGGCGAAAACGAGGACGTAGGGCGCGACCAGGATCAGCGCCCACACCTGCCACGGCGACAGGCGCTTCCTTCTTGCCGGCCCGACGGGCTGCGTCGTGCCGGCACCTTCCAGCGCCAGCGCCCTCAAGCGGCTATCCCGCGATGGCCTTGATGCGGGCAATCATTTCGGTGACCGCCTGGTCGACCGAGACATGGTCGTTGACGATCCGGTTCATCGCCTTGGCCCAGACGTTCTCGTTGTTGATGATCGTGAACTTGTAGTTCTTCGTGAACTCGAAGGTCACCGTTCCGGCGCCGAACTGGTTGTAGACCGAGCGGCGATGCGGGTCGGCCTGCCAGAAGGCGTTCTTGGTCGCTGCCGTCATCACTGGGTACCAGCGCCCCAGGGCGCCTTCGACGTAAGGCGTGAGGTTTTCGTCCTGCAGCAGGAAGGCGACGAACTCCTTGGCGCGCGCTTTGTTCTTGGCGCCCTCGAAGACGACGCCCGTCTTGACGGCGGCGCGATAGACCATCTTCGAGCCATCGGGCTTGTTCGGGAATCCGGCCGTGCGGATCAGCTCGTAATAGTTCTTCTTCGCCTCCGCACGCTGCTGGGCGGTGAGCGCATCGTTGTTGGCGTCGTCGAGCCACTTGGCGGCGATCGAGATCGTCGCGTTGTGCGTCATCACAGTCGTCTTGTTGTGGAAGGCGACGTTGTTGTCCGGGTCCTTCCAGCTCGTCGACGACGGCGGCGTGCAACCCTTGAGGTAGGGTTCGACGTAGTCCTTCATCGCACCGACGAGGCCGGCCTTGACCTTCGGGTCATCGACGAGGAGCTTGCCGTTGTCGTCGACCAATCTGACGTTGTACGCGTCCATGAAGGTCAGGAACGAATAGAACGAGTCGCTCGAATCGACACCCATCGGCATGCCGATGCCGAAGATGCGCTGGCCGGTCTTCTGCCGCGACGCGGGCTGCACCTTGTCGCACCAGAACGACCAGTAGTCGCTCCACTTGGTCGGAATGTCGCTTTCCTTGAATCCCGCCTGGTTCAGCATGTCGAGCCAGATCTCGATGTGCATCGTCTGTTGCTTGAGCGGAAAGGCGTAGTAGGCGCGCCGCTTCGTCTTGTCGTCCCAGAGATAGGTCGTCTCGAGCGTGTTCGGCAGGAAGCGACTCTTCATCGGCACCAGGACGTCGCTGATGTCCTCGAGCTTGCCGTCGAAGGCCCACTTGCCGGTGACCTGGAAGTCGTAGACGTCGGCGTAGGCAACGTCGGGTGGCGACCCGGCATCGAGCGCAGCGACCGTCTTCGGGATCATGTCCTGGATCGGGTACTGCGAAAGCTCGACCTTGACGCCGCTCTTGTGCTCGTACTTCTTGATCGCTTCGAAGAGCGCGTCGTCTTCCGACTTGTAGAAGCCCTTGACCCACCAAACGGTGAGCCTTTCCTGGGCGAGCGCTTGGCCGGCGAAGGCCAGCGCACAGCCGGCGATGATGCCGGCGATCGTCTTTCTCATAGTGTCTCCTCTGGCGTTGGTCATGCTGTGGTCTTGGCCGCGGCAAAAAACCATACCGGAAGCAGAAGCAACTCTCAATCCGGGATTAGCGAAGGTTGTCCGGACAACCACGCACGCCGCTCGGCGTGCGCGACGCGATGCGGGAGAACCCGCGCGGCGAGGCTACGCTGCCCAGGCGGGCTTGCGCTTGTCGATGAAGGCCTGCACGCCTTCTAGCGCGGCCTCGTCCATCATGTTGCAGGCCATGGTTCGCCCGGCATCTTCGTAGGCCGCCTCGATGCCACGCTCGAGCTGGCGGTAGAAGAGCTGCTTGCCCATGGCGATGGCGACGCGCGGCTTCGCGACGATTGCGGCGAGGAGCGACTCCACCTCGGCGTCGAGCGCTTCCGGCGCGGCGACCCGATTGACGAGGCCCTTCGCCTTCGCTTCGTCGGCAGATATGAAGTCGCCCGTGACCAGCATTTCGAACGCAGGCTTGCGCAACAGATTGCGCGACAGCGCGACGCTCGGCGACGAGCAGAACAGGCCGAGGTTGACACCGCTCACGGCAAAGCGCGCCGTACTTGCGGCGACGGCCAGGTCGCAGGCGGCGACCAGCTGGCAGCCGGCCGCGGTGGCGATGCCCTGGACCTTGGCGATCACCGGTACCGGCAGGCGCTGCAGCGCAAGCATCACCTGCGCGCACTGCGCGAACAGTGTCTCGTAGTAGGCCTGCGATGGCTCGGCGCGCATCTCCTTCAGGTCGTGGCCGGCCGAGAAGGCCTTGCCCGATGCGGCAATGACGACGGCTCGCGCCAACTCGTCAACTGCAATTCGATCGAGCTCGCCCTGCAATGCAGCCAGCATGCCGGCGCTCAGCGCGTTGAACGATCCCGGGCGGTCGAGCGTGAGGGTGATGACGCCGCGCGCGTCGCGCTCGTTGCGCACGTAGGGCATCGCGCCCAAGGTCGTTTCGTTCTTCATCGTGTCTCCTGGTCGGTCACCGCCTGACGTGCCTTTTCGCGCAGCTGGAACTTCTGGATCTTGCCGGTCGATGTCTTCGGGATCGCCTCGAAGCGGATCTCGCGCGGCACCTTGTAGCCGGCGAGGAGCTGCTTGCAGTGGGCGACGAGCTCGCTCGCCGCGACCTGCGCTCCCGGCTTCAGCTCGACGAAGGCGATCGGCGTCTCGCCCCATTTCGGATCGGGACGAGCGACGACCGCGCAGGCCAGCACCGCGGCATGGCGATAGAGCGCGTCCTCGACTTCGAGCGAACTGATGTTCTCGCCTCCGGAGATGATGATGTCCTTGCTGCGATCCTTGATCTTGACGTAGCGGTCGGGCTCGATCACGGCGAGATCGCCGGTGTGGAACCAGCCGCCGGCGAAGGCCTCGTCGGTCGCCTTCGCATTCTTCAGGTACCCCGTCATGACGATGTTGCCGCGGAACATGATCTCGCCGATGGTCTCGCCGTCGGCCGGCACCTCGCGCATCGACGCCGCGTTCATCACCGTCATGCCTTCCTCGAGCGCATAGCGCACGCCCTGGCGGCCGTTGAGCCGGGTCTGCTCGGCGATCGACTCCTCGGCCCACGAGTTGCGCTTGATGGTGACCGAAGCCGGCCCGTAAACCTCGGTGAGCCCGTAGACGTGGGTGATGTCGAAGCCGATGCGCGCCATGCCTTCGATCATCGCTGCCGGCGGCGCCGCGCCGGCGACCATCGCCCTCACCTTCTGCGCGATGCCGGCGCGCATCGCTTGCGGCGCGGCAATGAGCAGGTTGTGGACGATCGGTGCGGCGCAGTAGTGATCGACGCGTTCGTTGCGCATCGCGTCGAAGATCGCTTGCGCCTCGACCTTGCGCAGGCAGATATGCGTGCCGCCGAGCAGCGCGATCGTCCAGGGAAAGCACCAGCCGTTGCAGTGGAACATCGGCAGCGTCCAGAGATAGCGCGGAAAGTGCGGCATCGTCCAGGTCGCGGCGTTGCAGACGGCGTTCAGATACGCGCCGCGGTGATGCGTGACCACACCCTTCGGGTCTCCCGTCGTTCCCGAGGTGTATGAGATGGCGATGGCATCCCACTCGTCCTGCGGGCCGGCGAGACGCGCCAGCGGCGCGTGCGACGCGAGCAGCGCCTCGTATTCGTGCGCGCCGATACGTTCGCCCGAGCCGACGAATTCGGAGTCGCAAACATCGACGACAACAGGCGTGCGGCCATGCTCCTCACGCAGGATGCGCAGCGCCTCGGCAACCGTCGGCGCCAGCTCGCGGTCGGTGAGCAGCACCGCCGCTTCGCAATGATTCATCTGCCAGGCGATCAGCGCCGCGTCGAGACGCGTATTCAAGGTGTTGAGGACGGCGTTCAGCGCCGGCACCGCGTAGTGCGCCTCCACCATCTCGGGCGTGTTGTGCAGCATCACGCTTACCGTCGTGCCGCGGCCGACGCCGAACGCGGCCAGCGCGGCCGCGAGCCGGGCCGACCGGTTGCGCGTCTGGCGCCAGCTGTAGCGGCGCGCGCCGTGGACGACGGCCTCGAGATCGCTGAACACTTCGGCGCTGCGCTCGACAAAGCTCACCGGCGAGAGCGCGACGAAATTGGCGGCATTGCGGCCGAGGTCCTGCTCGTAGATGTTCATGCTCGCGGTGCCCGTCGTGTCCGGCGATATTACGCGCGCTCCGTCGTGACGAACCGCGATTCGAACTCGGCACGATCGACCCAGACGAAGCGCACGGCTTCGAAGAGCGAGAGAAGTATCGGCACGGCCAGCGGGAAGGTCGGCGCATAGAACAGGCCGCGCCGGCGATGCCCGAGCACGGGAGCGAGTCGGGCGCAGAGCTCGGGCGACGAGCTCGGGCGCGACCGCCGAGCCGCCGAGAACGGCGAGCGCGAGGCGTTGCCGAGGCAGCTTCGCAAGCGCCTGCTCGATCTCCCACAGCAGGCCCGGCGACGCGCCGACGCGAACGACGACAAGCCGCGCTGCCGCCATCAGCTCGACAACCTTGCGCTGCCACTCGTCGTTCGAGACGTAGAGGCACGCCGCGCCGAGCTGCGGCACCGGTTCGCTGGGCTTGCCGATCGCGACGACGGGGCCGATGCGAGCGAGGATGTCGGACATCTCCTGCTCCGGCGAAGGCGGGCTGACGGCCTGCATGACCCGGGCGCGAGCGTCGATCCGCCGTCGTCGATGAGCGCATCGTCGTCGTGGAAGAAGCGCAGGTAGAGCACGGGCGGCCGCTGGTCGAGCGCCATCGCTTCCTCGGCGCTGACGGCGTCATAGCGTCGGCTGCAGCGCCATAGCCGCCAGGCGGCGAAGAGCAGCGCGTAGCCGACGACGGGTGCGGCGACGTCCCAGTCGCGCGAAGCGATTGCCGCGGCGACTCGCGGGTCGTCGACGAAGAGGCCGTAGAGCAAGGCCGGCGCGAGCACGTTGGCAAGCAGAATCTGCAGCCCGACCGCACGCCGGCGACCCGGGTTGTGAAACGTGCGCGCCGCGCCGCAACCCGCAGCGAGGACGAGGAGCCCGGCCGCCAGCAGGCTGACGGCGAACAGCGCGACGAGAGCGAAGCCGAGGAACCGGTCGGCCGAGAGCGGCCATTGAGCCGCGGCGTGATTCGAGAGGAATGCGGCCGCGGCGCTGGCGAGCAGGATCAGCCCGACTAGCTTGAAGCGCCGGTCTTCGCTCGGCGCCGTCCAGGTACTGGCAGCCAGCAAAGTCACCGCGGTCGGCGCCCCGGCGAATCGATCGAGCTCAGGACGCGGCGGCCTCGAGCGCCTGATCGATGTCCCAGAGGATGTCGTCGATGTGCTCGATTCCGACCGAGATGCGGATCATGTCGGGCCGCACGCCGGCGGCGATCTGCTGCGCCGCGTCGAGCTGGCGGTGCGTCGTCGAGGCCGGGTGAATGATGAGCGTTCGCGTGTCGCCGATGTTGGCGAGATGGCTCATGAACTGCGCCGCCTCGATGAATCTCACGCCAGCCGGCAGGCCGCCCTCGACGCCGAAGGCGAGCAGCCCTGAAGCCCCGGCAATGCCGCCGGTGCCTCGCATCTGCTTGGCCACGAGCGCGTGCTGCGGGTGGTCGGCAAGGCCCGGGTAGTTGACCCAGCGCACCCGCCTGTGCGAGCGCAGGAACGTGGCGACCGCGAGCGCGTTTGCGCAATGCCGTTCCATGCGCAGCGGCAGCGTCTCGACGCCTTGCAGGATCTGCCACGCGCTCATCGGCGAGAGCGCGGCTCCGTAGACGCGCAAGGTTTCCATGCGCGCGCGCATGGTGAAAGCGAAGTCGCCGAAAGTCTCGAGGAACTTGACGCCATGGTAGCCACGCGAAGGCTCACTCATGCCCGGGAACTTGCCGTTGTCCCATGGAAAGCGGCCGCCTTCGACCATGACGCCTCCGAGCGTCGTGCCGTGGCCGGCGAGATATTTGGTCGCCGAGTGGACGACGATGTCGGCGCCGAAGCGGACCGGATTGCAGAGGAAGGGCGAAGGCACCGTGTTGTCGACGACGAGCGGTACGCCGTGCGCATGCGCGACTTCGGCGACGGCGGCGATGTCGAGAACGGCGAGGCTTGGATTGCCGATGCTTTCGGCGAAGACCGCGCGCGTGGTCGGCCGCATCGCCGCGGCGAAGGCCGCGGGCGAAGACGCATCGACGAAGGTCGTTGCGATGCCGAGCCGTTCGAGGTTGACGGCCAGCATGCTGACGGTTCCGCCATAGAGCGCGCCCGCCGCGACCACGTGGTCGCCTTGGTTCAGCAGCGTCAGCAGGGCGATCGCTTCGGCCGCCATGCCGCTTGCCGAGGCGAGCGCGGCACGGCCGGCCTCGAGCGCGGCAACACGTTCCTCGAGGGCGGCGACGGTCGGGTTGGAGATCCGCGAATAGACGTTGCCGAAGGTCTGCAGGTTGAACAGGCTGGCCGCGTGATCGGCACTGTCGAAGACGAAACTCGTCGTCTGGTAGATCGGCAGCGCCCGCGCGCCCGTCGCGGCATCGGGGATCTGGCCGGCATGGATGGCCAGGGTCTCGGCGCGATAGACGTGATCGGCCATGGAGCGGTCAGGCCTGCCGGCGCGCCGAGACGACGCCCGTGTTCACGCCGGCCCAGTGCAGGCCGCCGAAGAGACGCGCGTGCTCGATCTTGACGCAGCGGTCCATGACCGCGTCGAGGCCGGCGGCTTCGGCTAGCCGTGCCGCCTCGACGTTCTTGACGCCGATCTGCTGCCAGAGACACTTGGCGCCGATCGCGATGGCCTGCGCCGCGATCGGTAGAACGTCCTCGGTGCGGCGGAAGACGTCGACGATGTCGATCGGCACCTCGATTGTCTCGAGGCTCGCGTGACAGCGCTCACCGAGGATTTCCGTGTAGCGCGGGTTGACCGGCACGATGCGATAGCCATGCTCCTGCATGTATTTCGCGGCAAAGAAGCTCGGCCGATGCCATTCGGCCGAGAGCCCGACGACGGCAATCGTGCGACTCGATGCAAGGATGCGGCGGAGCGTGGCGATATCGTCAGACATGTCGTGCGGCCGGCGCTTCGCTCTCGCGCAGGCATCAGCGCGTGCGACATTACCTGAAACAGGGGCGGCGGGTCAAAGCCTTCGCTTTGACCCGCCCGCAGCGCGACACGGGTTCGTTGACCGGCGCTCGCGGCTGAGCACCGGGCAGCAAGCCCGGCAGTTAAGCGGGTCCTCGACTCGTCTCAGGCGTGCTTGCGGTCGAAGAACTGCTCGTCTTCGGTCGAGCCCCTGAGAGCGGCGGTCGAGGCATCGCGCTCGATTGTCGTCGTCACCGCATCGAAGTAGCCGGTACCGACCTCGCGCTGGTGCTTGACCGCAGTGAAGCCCTTTTCTGCGGCCGCGAACTCGGCCTCCTGCATCTCGACGAAGGCGCTCATGCTGTTCCGCGCATAGCCGTGCGCCAAGTGGAACATCGAGTAATTGAGACTGTGGAAGCCGGCCAGTGTGATGAACTGGAACTTGTAGCCCATGGCGCCGAGCTCGCGCTGAAACTTGGCAATGGTCGCATCGTCGAGGTTCTTCTTCCAATTGAAGCTTGGCGAGCAGTTGTAGGCGAGCAGCTTGCCGGGGAACTTCCGGTGGATCGCCTCGGCAAAAGCCTTCGCGTAGGAAAGATCTGGCTTGCCGGTCTCGCACCAGACCATGTCGGCGTAGTCGGCGTAGGCAAGGCCGCGCGAGACGGCTTGCTCGAGGCCGGGCCTGGTGCGATAGAACCCTTCGATAGTCCTCTCGCCGGTAAGGAACGGCTTGTCGTTGTCGTCCACGTCGCTCGTCACGAGATCGGCGGCTTCGGCGTCGGTTCGAGCGATAACCAGGGTCGGCGTTCCCATGACGTCGGCGGCCAGACGCGCGGCGGTGAGCTTGGCCGTCGCCTCGCGCGTCGGCACCAGCACCTTGCCGCCCATGTGGCCGCATTTCTTGACCGATGCGAGCTGATCCTCAAAGTGAACACCCGAGGCACCGGCCTCGATCATCGACTTCATGAGCTCGAAGGCATTGAGGACGCCACCAAAGCCGGCCTCGGCGTCAGCGACGATGGGCGCGAAATAGTCGATCTCGTTCTTGCCCTCGGCCCACTGGATCTGGTCGGCGCGCGTGAAGGTGTTATTGATGCGCTTGACGACCACCGGCACCGAGTTCACCGGATACAGCGACTGGTCCGGATACATCTCTCCGGCGATGTTGGCGTCGCCCGCGACCTGCCAGCCCGAGAGATAGATCGCCTTCAGGCCGGCCTTGACCTGCTGCATCGCCTGGTTGCCGGTGAGTGCGCCGAGCGTGGCGACGAAAGGCTCGGTGTTGACGAGGTTCCAGAGCTTTTGCGCGCCGCGTCGGGCCAGCGTATGCTCGATCGGCACCGAGCCGCGCAGACGAACGACATCGGCGGCACTGTAAGAGCGCTTGACGCCCTTCCAGCGTGGGTTGCCGGCCCACTCCGTGGCCAAGGCATCGACTTGCTGTTCGCGGCTGGGGGTTTGCATTGAGATCCTCCGTGCGGGTTGGTTCGACTATCAAATCGGCGACTGGCCTCAGACTAAGGCAATCTGCCGGCAGCCAAGCCTCGGAGAAATCAGTTTCACGAAATGAAAATATCCATTGGCAGCAATAACTTGCAGATGTCATTCTGTATCGTGGAATGTCGTTCCCCACCATGAGAAATTTTGCGGCACTGCAGCACACCTCGTTTTCACATCGTGACATTCCGATTTTCTAATGTGAAAGCGCGGCTGTCCGCAAACTTCTTCTAGACTCAATAATTCGCCGTGCGCGACCCGGCGCTCATCTGGAGACTTTCGATGCACAAGGATCCCAACCCCGCCGCAGCGCCAACGTCTGCGCCTTTGAGCGCGTCAGGACCGCTCGACCTCGACGCGTTCTGGATGCCGTTCACCGCCAGCCGCCAGTTCAAGAGCGCGCCGCGCCTGCTCGCCAAGGCCAAGGGCATGCATTACTGGACGCCCGAAGGGCGCCAGGTGCTCGATGCCGTCGCCGGGCTGTGGTGCGTCAACGCCGGGCATGCACGTCCGAAGATCGTCCGTGCCATCGCCGAGCAGGCCGAAGAGATGGACTTCGCGCCCGGCTTCAACATGGCCCATCCGAAGTCTTTCGAGCTCGCGACCAAGCTGGTCGCGCTGGCGCCAAAAGGCCTCGATAAGGTCTTCTACACCAACTCCGGCTCGGAAGCCGTCGAGACGGCGCTGAAGATGGCGATCGCCTACCACCGGGCGCGTGGCGAAGGCCAGCGCACCCGGCTGATCGGGCGCGAGCGCGGTTATCACGGCGTCAACTTCGGCGGCATCTCGGTCGGCGGCATCGCCGGAAACCGCAAGACCTTCGGCCCGATGCTGGGCGGAGTCGATCATCTGCGCCACACGCACGACCTTAAGAAGAACGCCTTCGCGCGCGGCCTGCCCGCGCACGGCGCCGAGCTCGCCGAAGACCTCGAGCGCATCGTCACGCTGCACGATGCTTCGACCATCGCCGCCGTGATCGTCGAGCCGGTGGCCGGCTCGACGGGCGTGCTGATCCCGCCGAAGGGTTACCTCGAGCGCCTGCGCGCGATCTGTGACAAACACGGCATCCTGCTCATTTTCGATGAAGTGATCACCGGTTTCGGTCGCCTCGGCACGCCCTTCGCCGCCGACTATTTCGGCGTGACACCCGACCTGATGACGGCGGCCAAGGGCATCACCAACGGCTGCGTGCCGATGGGCGCGGTATTCGCCAAGGGCGCCATCCACGACGTCTTCATGCAGGGCCCGGAGCACGTAGTCGAGTTCCCGCACGGCTACACATACTCGGCCCATCCGCTGGCTTGCGCCGCCTCGCTCGGCACTCTCGAGACCTACGCCGACGAAGGCTTGCTCACGCGTGGCGCGAAGATGGCACCGAGCTTCGAGCACGCTCTTCACTCGCTCGACGAATCGCCGCACGTCATCGACGTGCGCAACATCGGCCTGGTCGGTGCGATCGAGCTCGAGTCGGTCGCCGAGGCGCCGGGCAAGCGTGCCTTCGACGTCTTTCGCACCTGCTTCGAGCGCGGCGTGCTGATCCGCACGACCGGCGACATCATCGCCCTCTCGCCGCCGCTCATCGTCGAAGACGCGCACATCGACCAGGCGATCAGCACGATCGCCGACGTGCTGAAGACCGTCGCCTGATCTTTGTTCTCGGTCGAAGCGGGCTCCCGTTTCGACCTCGCCGGCGCGGCAGGCCGCGCCGGCTGGAGGTGTTGGACAATCGCCGGTTTGTTCGCCGCCGTAGGCGTCGACCCGCTGCCCGATGAGCGCCCCAGCCTTCCTGAAGATCCTCCACATCGTCAAGGACTTCGACGGCCATCGTGCCGTCGACGACGTGTCAATCGACATCGCCAAGGGCGAGGTCTTCGCCCTGCTCGGATCCTCGGGCTGCGGCAAGACGACGCTCCTGCGCATGCTCGCCGGCTTCGAGACGCCGACCTCGGGCTCGATCACGCTCGACGGCCGCGACCTCGCCGGCTTGCCGCCCTACGAGCGGCCGATGAACATGATGTTCCAGAGCTACGCGCTCTTTCCGCATCTTTCGGCGACCGACAACATCGCCTTCGGCCTGAAGCGCGACGGCCTGCCCAGGGCCGAGATCGCGGCGCGCGTCGAGGCGATGCTCAAGCTCGTGCAGCTCAGCGCCTATGCCAAGCGCAAACCGCACCAGCTCTCGGGCGGCCAGCAGCAACGCGTCGCGCTGGCTCGCAGCCTCGCAAAGAAGCCGCAACTGCTGCTTCTCGACGAGCCTCTCGGCGCGCTTGACCGCAAGCTGCGCGAAGAAACGCAGATCGAGCTTGCCAACATCATTCACGAGGTCGGTGTCACCTGCGTCATGGTCACGCACGACCAGGAAGAAGCGATGACGATGGCCTCGCGCATCGCGGTGATGAGTGCCGGTCGCTTCTTGCAGGTCGGAGCGCCGGCGGAAATCTACGAAACGCCATCGAGCCGCTTCGTCGCCGACTTCATCGGCAACGTCAACCTGATTGACGGAACGGTCGTCGAGAACGAAGCCGACCACGTCGTCGTGGATTGCGGCGATTGCCAGCACTGGATCGGTCACGGCATTACGGGCACGCTCGGCATGAAGGTGACGGTGGCGCTGCGACCAGAGAAGATCCGCCTCAGTCGCGAGCCGCCGCCCCACGACAAAGACGCGCCGGAGGCATCGTTCAACCGTGTCCACGGCAGAATCAAGGATCTCGCCTACTTTGGCAGCTTCACGGTCTACCACCTGCAACTCGACGGCGGCCGCATCCTCAAGGTGAGCCAGAGCAATACGGAGCGGCAGACCGGCGGCGCCCTCACCTGGGACGACAAGGCCTGGGCGGGCTGGGCGCCGCTTTCGCCGGTGGTCCTCACGCAATGAAGCGTGTCACCGGCTTCGGATGGCTTCGCGGCCGCAGCGCCGTGATCGGCATTCCCTACGCGTGGCTGCTCGTCTTCTTTCTCCTGCCCTTTCTCGTCGTTGCCAAGATCAGCGTCTCCGAAATGGAGACGACGACGATCAGCGACATCGTCACCTGGAAAGACGGCGCGATCGCCTTCAGCCTCAAGTTCGGCAACTACGTGCTGCTCCTGAAGGACGATCTCTACTTCACGACCTACGTCTCGAGCCTCAAGTACGCGGCGGTCACGACCGTACTCTGCCTGGGCATCGGTTATCCGTTCGCCTACTTCATGGCGCGTGCCAGGCGAACGCTGCAGCCGGCCCTGCTCATGCTCGTGATGCTGCCGTTCTGGACCTCTTTCCTGCTGCGCGTCTACGCCTGGAAGGCACTGCTCACCGAGCACGGCCTGGCGGCCGATGCGATCGAGCGGCTCGGCCTCGACAAGGTGCTTGCCGCCGCCGGCCTCATCTCCGGGCCGGGCCAGCTGATGAACACGCCGTTCTCGCTCGTGCTCGGCATGACCTACACCTATCTGCCGTTCATGATCCTGCCGCTCTACTCGAACCTCGCGAAGATGGACCTGCACCTTCTCGAGGCGGCCTCCGATCTGGGCGCGACGGCGTGGACAGCGTTCTGGACCGTGACCGTGCCGCTGTCGCGCGCAGGCATCATCGCCGGCGCCATGCTCGTCTTCATTCCCTGCGTCGGCGAGTACGTCATCCCCGAGCTTCTCGGCGGCCCTCAGACGCAGATGATTGGCCGCACGCTATGGGACGAGTTCTTCAGCAACAACGACTGGCCGATGGCCTGCACCGTCGCGGTGGCGATGATCCTTCTCGTGATCGTGCCCGTCGCGATCTTCAGCCGCTACCAGGCCGAAGCGACCGAGCGACGAAACGCATGAATGCCGCGTCGTTCAACCGCGCTTTCGCGCGAGCCTGGCTCGGCCTCGGCTACGCCTTTCTCTACGTGCCGATCGTCGCCCTCGTCGTCTACTCGTTCAACGATTCGCCGGTCGCCAACCTCTGGCGTGGCTTCACCTTGAAGTGGTACGCCGCGCTCGCCTCCGACGAGGAACTGCTCGCCGGCCTCGCCCTCTCGCTAAAGATCGCCTTCTCGACCGCCTGCGCGGCGATCGTCCTCGGCACGCTCGCCGCCTTCGCGATGACGCGCTACCGGCGCTTTTTCGGCAGCACTCTGTTCGCCGGCATGGTCGCGGCGCCGCTCGTCATGCCCGAAGTCATCATCGGCCTGTCGCTGCTGCTCATGCTCGTCTCGCTGCAGCGCGCGACCGAAGCCGTCTTCGGCATCGGCTTTCCCGAGCGCGGCATGCTCACGATCTGGCTCGGCCACCTGCTTCTCGGCATGGCCTACGCGACCGTCGTCGTCCGCGCCCGCCTGCAGACGCTCAACCCGCAGCTCGAGGAGGCGGCGATGGATCTCGGGGCGCAGCCGTGGCAGGTGTTCTGGCTCGTCACGTTGCCGATGATCGGCCACGCACTGCTCTCGGCCTTCCTCCTCACCTTCACGCTGTCGCTCGACGACGTCGTGCTCTCGGCCTTTCTTTCCGGCCCGGGCGCGACGACGATGCCGCTCGTCATCTTCTCGCGCGCACGCCTCGGCCTCAATCCGAGCGTCAATGCGGTGGCAACGATCATCATCGGCGTCGTCGCCATCGGCGTCGCCGTTGCGAGCTTCGTCATTGCGCGGGGCGAACGGCGGCGAGCCGAAGACATCGCCGCCGCCAATCGGGCCATCACCCCATGAAGTCGATCCCGTGGCTCTCCTATCTTGCGCTCGCCGCGGCGATGGCCATCGTCGGCGCCTACGTCGGATTCTCGAAGGCGCTGGTCATCGTCTTTCCGATCTTCATCCTCGCCTGGTTGCGTTTCGCCATCGCCGCGGTCGCGATGCTGCCGTGGCTTCGCCGGCCCGCGGGCGAAGCAAGGCTCGACCGGCGCACCCAGGGCCTGCTCTTTCTCGAGTCTTTCTTCGGCAACTTCCTGTTCTCAATCTGCATGCTCTTCGGTATCGCGAACAGCTCGGCGCTCGCGGCGGGCGTGATCATGGCGGCGATCCCGGCCGTCGTCGCCGTCCTCTCGTGGCTGATGCTGGGCGAACGCGTTCACCCGCGCGTCGCTGCCGGCATCGCCTGCGCCATCGCCGGCATTGCGCTCGTCTCGATGGCGCGCGACGCAGAGGGAGAGCTGGCGAGCGGCTCGCTGCTCGGAAGCCTTCTCCTGTTCGGCGCCGCCACCTGCGAGGCGCTCTACGTCGTCATCGGCAAGAAGCTCTCTGCAACGATCGGGCCGAAGCGGATCAGCGCCCTCATCAACGTCTGGGGCTTGGCGCTGGTCACGCCGTTCGCGATCTGGCAGCTGCCGAGCTTCGCCTATGCCTTCATTCCGACCTCATCGTGGGTGCTGCTTCTCGTCTACGCGATCGCCGCAAGCGTGCTCACGGTCTGGCTGTGGATGACCGGCCTGAAGCACGTCGCCGCGTCGTCGGCCGGCGTCTTCACGGTCTTCCTCCCGATCAGCGCGGCGGCCGTCGGCGTGCTCGTATTCGGCGAGACATTCAGCGTGGCGCAGACCGCGGCCTTCGCGCTCGCGCTCGCCGGCGTCGTCCTCGCGACTTTTCCCGGGCCGGCGCGCGCCGGCACGAAGGACTGGCCGGCGCCGCCGACCTGAGCCGGCGCGCCTCGGCCTAGCCTAGCGCTTGCGCGCCAGGGTCACGCCATCGCCGATCGGCACCATCGCGACGTCGACGCGCACATCGGCGTGCAGCTTGGCGTTGAGCGCCTGCAGGGCGATCGTGTCGGCGTCGCTCGCCGGCCGCGCCACGGCACCCCCCCAGAGCACGTTGTCGATCGCGATCAGCCCGCCCGGCCGCAGCAAGGCGAGACAGCGTTCGTAGTAAGCGTCGTAATTGCTCTTGTCGGCATCGATGAAGGCGAAGTCGAAGCGGCCCGCGTCGCCGGCGGCGAGGCTCGCGTCGAGCGTCTCGATGGCGGGCGCCAAGCGCAGATCGATCTTGTGCGCGATGCCGGCCTGTTCCCAGAACGGCCGGCCGACGCGCGTGTAGGCATCGCTCACGTCGCAGGCGAGCAGGTAACCGTCGTCAGGCAGGGCGAGCGCGACCGACAGCGCGCTGTAGCCGGTGAAGACGCCGACCTCGATGGCGCGGCGCGCGCCCATCAGGCGCACGAGCAGGGCCAGGAACTGGGCCTGCTCGGGCCCGATCTGCATGCCGGCCTGCGGCTGCGTTCGCGTCGCTTCGCGCAGTGCCGTTTGCGCCGGATGTTCGCGCACGGTGTGCTCGACAAGGTACTCGTGGAGCGCATCGTCGACGATCGTTCTGCGGTTGGCCATCGCTCTTGTCTCTTGACGACTCGGTCAGGTCATTTCGGCGGCATCGAAGTCGAGCTCGACGCGGGCTCCGCTCGGATCGTGGCAGAAGAGCTGCCAAGTGCGCGCCCCCGCCTGTCGGCGCAAGGTATAGGCGATGCCCTGGGCGTCGAATCGAGCCTTGACGTCGGCTAGCCCGCTGGCTGAGAACGCCATGTGATCGAGAACGCCACCGCGCGGCTCGGGCATCGTCCGGCCGGCGATGATGTGCAGTACCGCTTGGCCCGAAGCGTAGAGCCAGGCACCGGGAAAGCCGAGGTCCGGGCGAGGTCCCGGCTCGAGGCCGAGCATGCCGACATAGAAGTCGAGCGTGCGGTCGAGGTCTTCGGCAAGCACCGTGAAGTGGTTCATCGCGTGAATCATGAATCCTCCTTCAAGCTTCGGCTGCGTCGAACTGGACCACGGTCGCCATCGCGTCGCGCGCGCGACGAGACACCTCGCGCGGCGATAGCGCGTGCAGACGATGGTCCGACCATACCTGGCGCCAGCGACGCGCTCCAGGAATGCCGTTGCGCAGGCCAAGCATGTGTCGAGACACATGCGTCCACGGCTCTCCCGCGGCGGCCACGCCCTCCATGTATCGGACCATCTTGTCCTCGGCGGCATCGCGATCGATGCTCGGCACGGCGCCGCCGAGGAAGCGCGCGTCCCACGACGTCATCGCGAACGGATCCTGATACGCGGCGCGGCCGATCATGACGCCGTCGACGTGGCCGAGCTGCGCCTCGATCTCGTCGCCACGCGCAATGCCGCCATTGAGGACGAAGCTGAGACGCGGAAAGTCATGCTTCAGGCGGTGGACCGTCTCGTAGCACAACGGCGGCACCTCCCGGTTTTCCTTCGGGCTCAGGCCATGCAGCCAGGCATTGCGGGCATGGACGATGAAGACCTCGCAACCGCCCCGCTCGCTGACGGTGCCGACGAAATCGCGCACGAATCCGTAGTGCTGGAGGCGATCGATGCCGATGCGATGTTTCACGGTCACCGGAATGGAAACGGCGTCGCGCATCGCCTTGACGCCATCGGCGACCAGCTCGGGCTCGGCCATGAGACAGGCGCCGAACGCGCCGCGCTGGACCCGCTCGCTCGGGCAGCCGCAGTTGAGGTTGATCTCGTCGTAGCCCCAACGCTCACCGAGCCGTGCACACGCGGCGAGAGCCGCCGCGTCGCTGCCGCCGAGCTGCAGCGCAAGCGGTCGCTCTTCGCTGTCGAAATCGAGATGGCGCGGTGCGTCGCCGTGCAGCAGGGCGCCCGTGGTCACCATCTCGGTGTATAGGCGCGCCCGCCTCGTGAGTAGCCGATGGAAATATCGGCAGTGGCGGTCCGTCCAGTCAATCATCGGGGCAACGCACAAACGCCAAGCGCTATGTGATTGATTCACAAATGTTTTCTCGCATGCACTTGTGACAAAAATGACATCGTTTGCAAATAAGGTACACACGATGTGCACTGCAAGAGTATGTTTTTGGGCATGTCCAAGGCAACGTGACCGGGGCTACGACGCCTCAGAGATCTTCCGGAGCGCCCTGTAACGGTTCCGGTCACGATGTGCTTGTCGTTGAACCGATAACGGTAAATCTCATTGAGGCGTTTCGACTTTTTCTGTCTCCCGCGGCAGCGTGATCGTGAACACAGTCCCCACTTCGGTTGACGATTGAACAGTGACCTCACCCACGTGGCCGCGCACGATTTCGCGAACGATAAAGAGACCGAGTCCCAAGCTTGTCTTGGAGCGCTCGTAAGGTTCTTCAGTGGTGTTTGGTGCCTGCACCAGTGGCTCGAAAATTATCTGCAGGGCGTTGGCTGGAATGGGCTTGCCGGCGTTGGTGACCCTCAACACGATGGCGTGCTCGTCTCCGGTGGCGCTGAAGAAGATCGGTGAGTGTCGATCGCCGTGCTGGACGGCATTGATGAGCAGGTTCGACAGAGCCTGATGCAGTCGCGGCGCGTCAGCATGGGCATCCAGACGACCCGTAAATTGCTGCACGAACTCTCGTTCCGGATGGCTCGCGCGCACGACCTCGAGCGCTTCTTCGCAGACCTTGCGCACGTCGCACTCCGACCGCTCGATCGGGATTCCGGAGCCGAGCCGAGTGCGCGTGAACTCGAGAAGATCCGTGATCAAGTGGTTCATTGCCTGGGAGGCGCGTCCGATCCGCAAGCCGGCCTTCAGCTTGGCCTCCTCGGAGAGTCCGGGCATCGAGAGCAACTTGTTTGACATATTGATGCCGGACAACGGGCCCCTCAGGTCGTGTCCCAGCACCGCCAGGAACATGTCCCGGGAGGCTTCCACTCCCGCGGAATATCTTTCGACCGATTCGGCGAGAGCTTGGTCGATGCCCTCGTTGAAGCGGGCAATCTCTTCGATCGCTCGTGCGCCTTGATCGTCGCCCTGGCGGCGACGCCAAAGCGCCAGAACGCTTGCCCGCATGGCCCGAAACTCACCGACCAGCTGCAACAAATCGAAGCCGGCCAACTGCCGCAACGCACCGTGCGTGGCCGCGGCGGTCTCTGGCGCGCCCAGAGCTGACTCGGCACCCTTCGACTTCGCGGACCGTTGGTCTTCCGACTGGCTCGTCTCCATGTCCTTGGCGATGGCCAGGAGGATGTCGCGACCGTGGTTGCGCAGCGCCAGCTCGGACATCGTCTTGGCCGAGGGAAGCATCGTTCTGGCGAAAGCGCCCCATTCGATGACGATCTCGTCGAGCTCGCTTTCGATGAAAGCGCTGAATCGCATGGCACCCTTGGGAAACGATCCGAAGATCGATGACGTAGTAGAGCACATACGTTCGAGTCGAGCGCCGCGCTCTGCCTCGAACTCGCCGGGGCGGGCGTCATGCACAAGCTTGCGTGCAAGTTGGCACGCTTTGCCGTTCGACTTCGAGGACGCAGGCGATTTCGACGTCGATGGCACCGCTACTTGAGGAGAAGAGTGTTCGGCGACCGGATCATCGCAATAGCCATCCTCGATCGGCTGCTGCACCATGCCGTCACGCTCAACATCCGCGGCAACTCTTATCGACTCAAGGAGAAGCTCAATGCCCAGCCTAGTCCACACTGGGCGGTCCGAGAAGTCAAGGTCATATGACCCGGGGAATGCCAACTTAGGGGAGATAAACAGTCCAGTCAGGGGCAGTGCGCCCGGAATCGACGGGCTGTCCCATAGGAGCCAGTCAAGAAGGTCGGGTTGTGGCCGGTAGTGTGAGTTCGATCCTGGGTGAAGCCGACCCTGCCGGCGCCCACAAGTACTAGAACTTCGAGCGCACCACACTCATATGGTCGCCGGGGAGTCAAGCCTCTGGCGTGTCGGCGCTTTGATGAGAGGGCCGAAGAAGGGGCCAGTCGATGAAGACGTTCGTGCTTGGTGGCTAGGGCAATTTCGGAGCGCGCGTCTGCCGTGCCCTCGCGACGGATCCGGCGATCGAGTTGCTGATCGGCGGACGCCATCTGGCCCGTGGCGAGTCGTTTGCCCGTGAGCTCAATCCGCCAACGAAAGGCACGCATCTCGCGACCGACACTCGCCGGCGTTCGCGCGAAACCTTCGCGAGCTCCGCGTCCAACTTCTAATCCATGCCGCCGGGCCGTTTCAGCAGCCGGATTACGGCGTTGCCCGGGCGGCGGCGACGGCCGGCGCGGGGTGCGACGGACAGGCGGGCTGTCCCGGCCGATGATCGCGGCAGACTCAGCTTTCGTGGCGGGCATCATGAGAGCGTGTGGACGCCCCTATCCGTCGGTGACGAAGTAACGCTGCCAAGCGGACGCCGCGTCAAGCTCGTATGCGCGGCGTCCAGAGCCCGCCCCTGGCGCGCGACGGAGACAGGGTACGTCTGGCATGTATGCCGGTTGCACCATGACGTCAACCAGGCCGGTGCCTCGTACTACTTCGACCCCGCAAAGTCGACCCCGCTGCAGCTGGACGAGGCAGACGCCAAGGCGTTGGCAGAAGCGTTGAACGCCGTGGGAGCGGCGGCTAAGACCTTCCGCACCTGAGGTGCTCACTCACGTCAGCCGAATGCGCGAGAGCGATCAGCGACGAGGTTCTTGATCCTGTCTTGACGGCCCTTTTCAGGCGTTGCGTGACGCGATGCCCCTGCTTTCAACGCTGCGCGGACCGGTTGACCGCTCCCGAGGCATCCGCGCGCGGATGCGCTCCGCCTGCTGCCTG
>PLZH01000214.1 GCA_003152055.1 Burkholderiales bacterium | reverse complement strand
CCCTACTCGATAGCACGAAGAGTTGGCGGCTGGCTCATATCAGTAGTAGATGCTTCGCGGCGCGCCTCCGCCCACGGCGATCGCCTCGCCGTTGATGGCGATCGACTTCGGCGAGGCAAGAAAGGCCACCACGTGGGCGACCTCGAACGCGTCGACGAGATGCCTGATGGAATTCGCCTCGGCCATTCGTTGCTCGACAACATGCGCCGCGACGCCTTGCGCCTTGGCCTGGGACTCGAGCAGCGACGCCGTGCGCTCGGTGCGCGTGAGGCCAGGATGCACGACCGTCACGTTGATGCCGGCGGGGCCGAGCTCGTCGGCGAGGTTCTTGGTCATGGCCGCAACAGCGACGTTGCGCATGCTGCCCACAGTGTTGCCGGTCTGGCGTGCGGCGAGGCCACTGATGTTGACGATGCGCCCCCAGCGTTGCGCCCGCATGTGCGCGGCGACTTCGCGAGCGCAACGGATATAGCCCATGACCTTCGTGTCCAGCTCACGCTGGAAGAAGGCACCGGTGATCTCGCCGAGTTGCGGCGGCGTCGCGTAGCCGGCGGGCTCGGCGGCGGCATTGACGAGCACGTCGATGCCACCGCCGAGGGCTTGCACCGCCTCGGCGACGGCCCGGCCGACCTGAGCGTCATCGGTCGTGTCGGCGGCGACGGCCACGACTTTTCGACCCGATTCGCGAGCCAGCTCCGCGGCTGTCGATTCGAGCTGCTGCCGGTTGCGCGCCAAGATCGCAACGTCCATGCCTTCTTGCGCCAGGGCGCGGGCAATGGCCTTGCCGATGCCGCGGCTGCCGCCGGTGACGAGCGCGCGCTTGTCGCGAAGTTCGAGATCCATCGTCGGCCCCTTTCGCAGTGGTTCGAGTCGCGCAAAGGATAGCCCGGCCCCCGGGAGCCTCGCGGCAACGGCCATCGGGTAAGCCGCACCGGGTGCTGCCTTGCTGCCGGCTGCAGTGGCTCAGGGCGTGGGCAAGACCGCCGTGGCTTCCAACTCGATCTTGCCCGGGCTGTCGAGCAGGTCGCTGACGAAGATCATGCTCATTGCCGGGTAGTGCTGGCCCATCTGCTGGCGCCAGATCGCACCGAGCGCGCGGCGCGCGGCGAGGTACGCCGGCTTGTCGCAGCAGTAGGCGGTCATGCGGCAGATGTGCCTGGCCTCGCCGCCGGCCAGCGCGAGCACCGCGAGCACGTTCTTTAGCGCCTGCTCGAACTGCGGCGCGATGTCCGCCGACTCGAACTGCTGCTGCGCGTTCCAGCCGACCTGGCCGGCGATGAACACGACGCGCCCGGCATCCACTGCGATGCCGTTGGCGTAGCCGACCGGAGTGGCCCAACCGGGGGGAAGAAGTACCTGCATCGAAGTTGCCCCTTCAGTCCAGATAGCGCGGCGGATCGGGGTCGGTGGCCCAGTCGCCGTCGGGCATCGGCACCTTCTCGAGCCAGGCCCGCACCAGCTCGACGTGTTCGTGTTCCTCGGCCTGCAACTCGAGCGCGGCGCGGCGCACCGATTCGCTGGTCGTTGCCTGCGCCAGTTCGCCGAAGAAGGCTTCGGCGCGCTGCTCCGATGCGAGCGCCAGTTGCAGCGCGTGCCAAGGCTGCATCAGGTAGTGCACCGCGTCGAAAGGAGCGGTCTCGGGCGCCTCGGGGTCCGGCCAGCCGAACCCGCCGGCGGGTGGGTCGGGGGCGTGTGTCCAACCCATCTGGTCCATGATCTGGCTCGCATGCTTGCCTTCGTACTGCGCCATGGTGCGAAACAGCGCCGCGACGTCGCGGTTGTTGTGCATTTCCATCGCGTCGGCGAATTCGGTATAGCGCTCCACCGCCTCGCGCTCCATCGCCAGCGCCTGCGCCATGAATTCAGACAGCGTCCGCGGACCGGCGCTCACAGCTCGAACTCCGCTTCGAAGTCGGCCAGCTCCCGCGTCGCCGTGCCGGGATTGGCCGGGTAAGGCGCGCGGTCGCCCGCGTAAAGGACGCCGATGTTGAAGCCGTCATCGGTCATGATGCGGCGCGCGGCGCGGGCCGCATCGTCGGTCGGCCCCACCGGCGCCGCATGCACATGGTTCTTCCATTCGCGCTGCTCGGGCCGAAAGGTGACGCAAGGACTCAGGACCTCGATGAACGAGAAGCCCGGGTGGCGCATGCCCTGCGCGACGATGTCCGCCATGCCGTTCGGATCGCCGGAGAATGCGCGGGCGACGAAGCTGGCCCCCGACGCCAGCGCGATCACCAGCGGGTGGAACGAGCGGACGCCGGTGCCGCCGGGCGACAGCTTGTTGTCCCAGTCGGGTTCGGTCGTCGGCGAGGCCTGGCCCTTGGTCATGCCGTAGACGTGGTTGTCCATCACGATGTAGGTCAGATCGACATTGCGCCGGCAGGCATGCATGAAGTGGTTGCCGCCGATCGAGTAGCCGTCGCCGTCGCCACCGGTGACGAGCACGGTCAGCTCGGGGCGCGCCACCTTCAGGCCGGTGGCTGCTGCGAGTGCGCGACCGTGCACGCCGTGGAAGCCATAGCAGGTGGTGTAGGCGGGAATGCGTGACGAACAGCCGATGCCGGAAACGACCGCGACCTCATGCGGGGGCAGCTGCAGGGACGCGAGCGCCTTGGTGATCGCGCTCAGCACGGTGAAATCACCGCAGCCGGGGCACCAGATCGGCTTGTAGCCCGACTTGTAGTTCGCCGCGGTGAGCACGGCCGTAGGTGTAGCGACGTCGTTCATGCGATTTCCTTTTCGGGGCTGTGGGCGCGCTGCCATTCGACGATCGCACTCGTCAGTTCAGCGGGCCGCAGCGGCAGCGGGCCGGGACGGTGGAAGCTGGCAGGCCGGCCCGGCAGGTCGTACATGGCGCGCAGGTAGCGGTACAGCTGCGCGCCGTGGTTCTGCTCAACGACAAGCACGCGCCTCACGCCGGCCAAGGCCTCGGCGAGCCGCAAAGGCTGCGCCGGTGCAAGCAGGCGCAGCGCGATCAGCTTCACGTGGATGCCCTGGGCCGCGGCGCGGGCGACGGCCTCGCGCACGGCGCCGGTGACCGAGCCGAAGGTGATCACGGCGGCCTCGGCGTCGCCTTCGATGTCCGCCCACCAGCGGCCGTAGTCGTATTGGGCGAGCTTGCGCTCGCGCTTGTCGAGCTGGATGCGGTGATCGCGCGGCTGGCTGCTCGGGATGCCGGCTTCGGTATGTTCGAGCCCGTCAGCGGTGTAAACGACGCCGGGCGTGCCGGGAATGGCCATCGGCGAGACGCCCGACACGGTGTCGCGATAGCGCTTGTAGTCGGGGGTGTTCGCCGCGGCCGTCAGGCGTGCGGCGACGAAGCCGGCATCGGCTGGCCGGTCGATGATCGCGCGCGACTGGCCCATGAACTGGTCCGAAAGAACGATGGCGGGCGCCTGCAACGCCTCGGCGAGTTGGACCGCCCACTGCGTCGTCGCCAGGCAGTCGGCGATCGAGGTCGGAGCCAGCACCAGACGCGGCGCGTCGCCGTGCAAGCCGCTCACCGCGAACGACAGGTCGCTCTGCTCGCTCTTGGCGGGAATGCCGGTGGAGGGGCCGCCGCGCATCACGTCGACCACCACGATCGGAACTTCGGAGCTGACCGCCAGACCGATNNCCGCCATACGAGGCGCCGATGATCATGTTGACGGAGGCGAGTTCGTCTTCCGCCTGCAACAGCGAGCCGCCGACTTTGGCCAGCGCCGGCGCCATCCACTCGAGCAGTTCGGTGGCCGGCGTGATCGGATAGGCGGCGACGAAACGGATGCCGCCGCGGATCGCACCGTAGCCGGCGGCTTCGTTGCCGCTGATGAGCCAGCGCGGGCCGCTGGCCGCCGCGCCGGGATCGAGGCGGGCGATGCCTGCCATGCCGGCCGCCTCGGCGATGCCCGCGTGCAGCGCCGCCAGGTTGGCTTGCAGTCCGGCGTCGGCGCGCTTCCAGGAACCGCGCAACGCGGCCTCGAGTGCCTGAGCAGGAATGCCGGCGAGCCCGCCCGCCAAGCCGAGTGCCAGCATGTTGGTCCAGCTTCCGGGAATGGCCTTGGCCATCTTCTTCAGCGGCAGCGCCACACAGCGCGCGCCGCTGCTGGCGAAGACCTCGGGGGCCGCGCCCTCGTCGGCGTCGCCGATCACCATGCTGGTCGCGCGCAGCGGAATCTCGTCGGCGAAGCGATGGACGTTTTGCCAGTCCATCGCCAGCAGCAGATCGAACGTGTCGTCCAGCGCGTCCATCGGCCGGCGCGCCAGCCGCAGCAGCGCCGCGGCCTCGCCGCCCCGGATCTGCGGCCCGCTGGTGCGCACCATGAGCCCGTACAGACCAGCGCGCGCGGCCGCGTCGAGCAGCATCGCGCCCGCAGTCATGACCCCGTTCCCGCCGCTGCCCGCGATGGCGACGGACACGGACGTACCCGCGGTTACGCTACGCGCCGGGGCGCCGGCAGCGCCGCCCGGGTCGGTGCGCGCTTGAGTGATTTCGAGGACAGGCACGCTTGGCTCCTTCACGTCGGATGTGTCAAGTAAACGGGCTGGTCAGCATCTCACGTCTGATGCAGATCAAGTTCTGCGCGTGTTGCCTGGCCGATAATCGACAAAACTGGTATTTCGGTACCATAATACAACAATCAGAGGTGGCGGACGGTCCGGTCAAGCTTTTCCAGGAACGGCCCGCAACGAGCGAAACGGCAAGACGCAGAGAGATCCGGAACGAAGGAATGAATCCGATGAGCATCGAAGCCCACCGCTGGCTGATGACAGCAGTCGACACCCCGCTCGAACGCGCCGCGTTCGATGCGGCGCCGGGTCCCGGCGAGGTCGTCGTCGCCATCGCCGGCTGCGGCGTCTGCCACACCGACCTCGGCTATTTCTATGACGGAGTGCGAACCAACCATCCGCTGCCGCTCGCCCTCGGCCACGAGGTCAGCGGCCGGGTCGTGGCCTGCGGCGCGGGCGCCGAGCGCTGGCAAGGCAAGGCGGTCATCGTGCCGGCCGTGCTGCCGTGCGGCGAATGCGATCTCTGCCGGCGCGGCCTGGGCACCATCTGTCGCCAGCAGAAGATGCCGGGCAACGACATCCAGGGCGGCTTCGCCAGCCACATCGTGGTGCCGGGCCGCGGCCTGTGCGAGGTCGATGAAGCGCGCCTGGCGCGCGCCGGCCTCACGCTGGCCGACGTCTCCATCGTCGCCGATGCATTGACCACGCCCTATCAGGCAGTGCGTCGCGCGGGCGTCACTGCGGGCAGTCTCGCCATCGTGGTCGGTGCGGGTGGTGTCGGCGGCTATTGCGTGCAAGTCGCCCGCGCTTTTGGCGCAAGCGTGGTCGCGATCGACGTCGACGATGCCAAGCTGACATCGATCGCGCAGCACGGCGCCGCGCTCACGCTGAACAGCCGCTCGCTCGACGCCAAGTCGATCAAGGCCGCGGTGTTCGACTTCGCCAGGAAGAACGGTCTGCGCAGTACCGAATGGTTCATCTTCGAATGTTCGGGCAGTGCCCCCGGGCAGTTGACCGCGTACAGCCTGCTCGTGCATGGTGCGACGCTGTCGGTGGTCGGCTTCACGATGGACAAGATCGAGCTGCGACTGTCGAACCTGATGGCGTTCGACGCGCGTGCGATCGGCAACTGGGGCTGCCCGCCCGAGGCCTACCCCGCCGCACTCGACCTCGTGCTCGATGCCAAGGTGCAGATCAAGCCGTTCGTCGAAGCCCACCCGCTCGACGACATCAATCGCGTGTTCTCGGCGGTGCATCACCGCGAGATCAAGAAACGTGCCGTGCTGGTCCCGGCCTAACCAAGGAGCCCCGATGAACGCCCCCGACAAGATCTCCGCCCTGCGCGACTTCAAGAACCACGACCTCGTCGACGACATCTCCAAGCCTGGAATCCGCTACGAGAAACGCCCGGCGAAGACGCCCGATGGCGCGACCGTGCCCGGCCTCTACAACGCCTGGATCACGCTCGACAACGCGACCCAGTACAACTCGTACACGACCGACATGGTCAAGGGTACGATTCTGGCGTTTCGTGCCGCATCGAACGCGCGCGACGTCAACTGCGTAGTCTTCACGGGCGCCGGCGACAAGGCGTTCTGCACCGGCGGCAATACCAAGGAGTACGCCGAGTACTACGCCGGCCACCCGCAGGAATACCGTCAGTACATGCGCCTCTTCAACGACATGGTGTCGGCGATCCTCGCCTGCGACAAGCCGGTGATCTGCCGTGTCAACGGCATGCGGATCGGCGGCGGCCAGGAAATTGGCATGGCCTGCGACTTCTCCGTCGCGCAGGACCTGGCTCGCTTCGGCCAGGCCGGCCCCAAGCACGGTTCCGCTCCGATCGGCGGTGCCACCGACTTCCTGCCGCTGATGGTCGGCGCCGAACGCGCGATGGCTGCCTGCGTGCTGTGCGAGCCGTTCTCGGCGCACAAGGCCTACCAGATGGGTGTCATCAGCGACCTCGTCCCCGCGCTCAAGGTGAACGGCAAGTTCGTCGCCAACCCGCTGGTCGAGACGCAGCGCATGGTCGACGAATTCGGCCGCAACGTGTACGGCGAGCCCAGGACGGGCGGCGCGGCCAAGGAGGCCAAGGCTTTGCTGGCCAGTGGCAGCGTCGACCTGTCGCTGCTCGACGCCAAGGTCGAGGAGCTGTGCGCCAAGATCCTGCTGACCTTTCCCGATTGCACCACCCGCACGCTGGAGGAACTGCGCAAGCCCAAGCTCGAGGCGTGGAACCGCAACAAGGAAGACTCGCGCGCCTGGCTGGCGTTGAACATGATGACCGAAGGGCGCGCCGGCTTCACGGCCTTCAACGAAGGCACGAAGGACGACCGCGAAGCCGACTTCGTGCTGCTGCGCCAGAAGCTGGCCGCCGGCGAGAGCTGGGTCGGCCCGCTGCACGACTCGATCCAGCCGAAGAACAAGGCCAGGGGCTGAGCGTGTCGCCGCTGAAGGACTGGCTCGAACATGACGGCGCGCTGCTGCGGCTGCGCCTGAACCGCCCGAAGGCGAACATCGTCGATGCGCAGATGATCGCCGCCCTGGACGGCGCGCTGGTCGCCTGGCGCACGCAGACGACCCTGCGCGGCGTGCTGCTCGATGCCGAGGGCCCGCACTTCAGCTTCGGCGCCAGCGTCGAGGAACATCTGCCCGCGAGTTGCGCGGCGATGCTCGCGTCGCTGCACTCGCTGATCATCCGGATGCTCGAATTTCCGGTGCCGATCCTCGTCGCCGTTCGCGGCCAGTGCCTCGGCGGCGGCCTCGAGGTCGCGCTCGCCGGAGGCCCGATCTTTGCCGCGCCCGACGCGCAGTTCGGCCAGCCCGAGATGATGCTCGGCGTATTTGCGCCGGCGGCATCCGTCCTGTTGCCGTACCGGGTCAATCAGCCGGCGGCGGAAGACCTGCTCTTCTCGGGGCGCTCGATCGCAGCCGCGGAGGCCAAGGCGATCGGCCTGGTTCAAACCGTGTTCGACGATCCGCAGATCGCGGCACTGACGTACTTCGAGCAGCACCTGGCCACCAAGAGCGCCGCCGCACTCGCGTGTGCCGTCGCCGCGGCGCGTGGCGCAATGATCCGCGACGTCCGGCAACGCCTGGGCGAGGTCGAAAAACTCTACCTCGAACGGCTGATGAACACCCGTGACGCCAATGAAGGCCTGACAGCGTTCCTTGCCAAGCGCAAGCCACAGTGGGAGCACCGTTGATGAACCACCTGCCGATCTCACCCGTCGCCGCCATCGTCGAGCGCTGCCAAGCGCTCTTCGACGACCTCGACTTCAATTCCGTCAAGCAATGGAAGGCGGCCGTGCCCGGCCGCAAGGTGATCGGCTACATGCCGGTGTACGTGCCGCGCGAGCTGATCCACGCGGCGGGCATGCTGTCGGTGGGCATCCTCGGCGGCGGCGACCAGCTCGAGGTGATTCAGGGCGACGCCTACTACCAGAGCTACATCTGTCGCATCCCGCGCTCGACCATCGAACTGGGCCTGACCGGGCGCCTCGACTGCCTCGACGGCATGCTGTTCCCGTCGAT
>PLZH01000119.1 GCA_003152055.1 Burkholderiales bacterium | reverse complement strand
GCCCCGATTCAGGCCCGCGAGGGTTTCTTCGGCGGCCCGGGAAAGAAGGCGTTGGTACGCCGGATGTAGTCGCGATATTCGGGGCGCCGCTCGCCGATGTCCTTCTCGAGCAGCGCGACGCCCGAACCCTTGAGCAGGAGCCCGGTCATGAGGAGCGGCGAGACGATGCTCCACCAGCCGCCGGCCGGCAGCGCCATGAGAAACAGGCCCCACCAGACGCAGGACTCGCCGAAATAGTTGGGGTGCCGCGTGTAGCGCCAGAGGCCACGATCCATCACCTTGCCGCGATGCGCCGGATCGGCCTTGAATGAGGCCAGTTGCTGGTCGCCGATCGCCTCGAAGGCAAAGCCGAAAAGGCCGATGGCGGCACCGATGGTATCGAACGCGATCCACGGCACCGGATGCGCCAGCGCCGCGAGGAACGGGGTGGCGATCAGCCAGGCGAGAACACCCTGCAGGACGAAGATGAGATAGACGCTCTTCAGCGCAAAGCCCGGCTCGTTGCGGGCGCGGATCGCCTGGTAGCGGCGGTCTTCGCCGTGGCCCCAGTTGCGCCACGTCACGTAAGCGGCGAGGCGGATCGCCCAGAGCCCGAGCACGACGGCCATGACCGTGAATCGCGTGTCGCCTCCGGGCGGCAGCGCCCAGGCGTAGGCGGCTGCGGGCGCGGCGACGAGCAGCGACCAGACGCGGTCGACGAGACTCACGTCGCGCTGCACGAGGCTCGCGATCCAGGTGAGGAGGGCCAGGCCGAGCGCGGCTCCGAGGCCGAGAAGAGCGGCTTGAACGAAAGCCGTTATCACGCCGACACGTCGCCGGTGCGGCGGGGCTCGAAGAGATAGTGCGAGACGCGCCAGCACTCGCCGCCTTCATAGGCGAAGAGCTCGGCGCAGGACATGAAGAAAAGCCGCCAGCGCATCCACCAGGCCGATGCGCTCCCGGTACCGTAGACCGATTCGAAAAGCGGCCGGAGCGCCGCCCGGTTCGCGTCCATGTTGGCGAGCCAGGCTTCCGAGGTCTGCGCGTAGTGGCGGCCGCTCCAGCGCCAGCGGCGGACGAGCTTCAGCTCGTCCTGGAAGCGTAGGGCGAGATCGTCGCTGGGCATCATGCCGCCGCAGAAGAAATGGCGGCTCATCCAGTCGCTCGCGTCGCGGTCGACGAAAGCGTAGGGCGTCGAGCGATGCGCGAAGACGTGCATGAAGAATCGGCCGCCGGGAACGAGCCAGCCGGCGACGCGGCGAAACGCTTCCGGCCAGTTGCGCAGGTGCTCGAACATCTCGACCGAGACGATGCGATCGAAGGTCCCGTCGATCCCGAAGGTGTTGAAGTCGTCGGTGATGACGCGCACGTTCGTGAGGCCGCGCCGCGCCGCCTCGTCTTCGATGAAGGCGCGCTGCGAGCGCGAGTTCGAGAGCGCGGTGATCGTGCTCGCCGGATAGCGCTTCGCGATCCACAGCGTCAGCGATCCCCAGCCGCAGCCGAGCTCGAGAATGCGTTGGCCGTCGGCCAGCTGTGCGCGCTCGCAGGTCGTGGCCAGCGCCGCCGCCTCGGCGTCGGCCAGCGTCTTCGTCGCGTCGTTCCACTCGCAGCAGCTGTACTTGCGGTTCGGCCCGAGCACCCGCGCAAAGAATTCCGCCGGCACCTCGTAGTGCTGCTCGTTGGCCTTTTCGGTCGACAGCGCCACGGCCGAAGAAGCGAGCGACGCGACGAAATCGTCGGCAATCCGCGCCGAAGCTTCGGCGTCGCCGTCGCCGATCTCGACGAGCCGCTCCTTGAGCAGCCTGCGGATGCCGAGCCGAACGACGCGATCCGGAACCAGGCCCTGCTCGACCCAGCCGATCGCCAGGTTGCTGCCGCGTGAAATCATCGTGGTCTCTCGTTTGCCAAGGCGCAACCGGGCAGATACGCGAGCAGCGCCCGGCTGGATTCAGCCTTGATAATCGACCGGATTCTTGCCACAAAGCCCCCGTGATGCAGCGCATCGCCCCGACCCCGATCACTGCCTACACGACGACGACCGCGGCCGGCCCGGGCAACGAAGCCCTGCTCGCGGCGATGCGCGCCGGGCAAAGCGCGCTTCGCGCCAATGATTTCGGCCCGGCGCCGCTGGCGACCTGGATCGGCCGCGTCGCCGGCCTCGAATCGGCGCCCTTGCCGAAGGCGCTGGCGAGCTGGGACTGCCGCAACAACCGGCTCGCCTGGATGGGCCTCGTCGCCGACGGCTTCATCGACGCCGCCCTTGCCGCCCGCGAGCGCTACGGCGCGGCACGCGTCGCCCTCGTTCTCGGCACGTCGACGTCGAGCATCGGCGCCACCGAAGACGCCTACCGCGAGCTCGACGCCGAGGGTCGCTTTCCGGCGCACAACCGCAATCCGCTCGTGCACATGCCGCACTCGCTCGCCAGCTTCGTGCACGAGGCACTCGGCCTCGAAGGGCCGTGCGTGACAATCTCGACCGCTTGCTCGTCGAGTGCCAAGGTCTTTGCCGCCGCCGAGCGCATGCTGCGCCTCGGCCTCGTCGATGCGGCCATCGTCGGCGGCGTCGATACGCTTTGCGGCAGCGTGCTGTGGGGCTTCAACGCCTTGCAGCTCGTCTCGCCCACCGCCTGCCGGCCGTTCGATGCCGGGCGCGACGGCATCAGCATCGGCGAAGCGGCGGGCTTTGCCCTGCTCGAGCGCGCTGCCCCGGCGAATCGCGAAGCGCCGCAGCTGCTCGGTTACGGCGAGTCGAGCGACGCCCATCACATGTCGACGCCGCACCCCGAAGGCCTCGGCGCCGAGCGCGCGCTCGACGCTGCGCTGGCCCGCGCCGGCGCCGACGCGAGCGAGATCGATCACATCAACCTGCACGGCACGGCGAGCGCGAAGAACGACGAGGTCGAGGCGGCGCTCGTCGCGCGGCGCTTCCCGGCGCGAACGCACGCGAGCTCGACCAAGGGCTTCACCGGCCACACCCTCGGCGCTGCGGGCATCGTCGAAGCGGCGGCGAGCCTGCTCGCGATCGAGACCGGCTTCATGCCGGGGACCGTCAACACGCGCACGCTCGATGCCGCTTGCGGCCCGCAGATCCGTATCGAGCCGGCGTGGGGCGAGGTCCGACTCGCGCTCAGCAACTCGTTCGGCTTCGGCGGCAACAACTGCGTGCTGGTCTTCGGCCGCGGCGCGGAGCCGCGACCATGACGACGCTGCGCGTCTTCGTCGACGGCGTCGCCTTCTGGTCGCCGACGCTGCCCGGCTGGCCGATCGCGCGCGCCGCGATTCGCGGCGAAGGCGGCCTCGCCGATCCTCCGGCGAAGCGCCCGGCGCCCGAGATCCTGGCGCCGGCCGAGCGCCGCCGCGCGCCCGACAGCGTCGCCCTCGCACTCGCGGTCGCGGCGGCAGCGGTGCGCGAGTCGGGCTGCGAGCCTTCGAACCTGCCCTCGGTCTTCACCTCGGCGCACGGCGATCTGGCGGTCAACGACTACATGTGCACGATCCTGGCGAGCCAGCCGGAGCTGATCTCGCCGACGCGCTTTCACAACTCGGTGCACAACGCATCGGCCGGCTACTGGACGATAGGCACCGGCTGCATGGCGGCAAGCACAGCGCTGACGGCGTTCGAGCACAGCTTCGCCGCCGGGTTTCTTGAAGCGGCGACGCAATGCCTGGCCGATGGCGGCCCGGTCCTGCTCGTCGCGTTCGACGTGCAATCGGTGGGAGCGCTGGCGACGGTGACGAAAAGCGATGGCCTGCTCGCCGCCGCCTTCGTACTGGCGCCGGAGCGCGGGCAGCGCACCCAGGCTGCTTTCGACTTGACGCTCGTCGCCGGCGCTGCAGCGGCCGTGCCGCTCCGTTCCGACGCGGCCCGAACCCTGCGCCACAACGCCATGGCTGACGTGCTGCCTTTCGTCGAAGCGCTGGCCTTCGCCTCGAGCGACCCACTCGAGCTGCAGCTGTCTCGTTCGCTCGCGCTTCGCCTCGCGCCGCGGCCCGCGGCCTGAGGCTTTCACGGCAAACGGGCATCATCGCGCAATGTCGAATCCGCATCGATTCAGCAACGCGCCACAGGCGCAGGCGCGGCACGACGTCGTCCTCGTCGGCGGCGGCCTGGCCGGGCTCACCCTGGCCCTGCAACTGAAGCAATCCTTCGCCGATCTCGACATCCTCGTTCTCGAACGCCGCAAGCATCCGGTGCCGGAAGCGGCGCACAAGGTCGGCGAGTCGACGGTCGAGATCGGTGCCAACTACTTCGCCCAGGTGCTCGGGCTGAAGCCGCATCTTGAGGCGCGCCAGCTCAAGAAATTCGGCTTTCGCTTCTTCAGCTCGGAAGGCCGGCGCGACATCGACGCCGTCACCGAGATCGGGGCCAGCCGCTACCTCGCCGTGCCGAGCTACCAGATCGACCGCGGCATCTTCGAGAACTTTCTTGCCGAAGAAGCGGCGCGGCGCGGCATCGCCTTCGTCGATGGAGCCGTCGTCGTCGACATCGAGCTGAGCCAAGGCGGCGAGCCGCATCGCGCCGTCTACCGCGCGGGAAACGAGACGCGCGAAGTGAAGGCGCGCTGGCTCGTCGACGCCTGTGGCCGCGCCGGCCTCATCAAGAAAAAGCTCGAGCTCGCCGAGCCGAACGGGCACGACGCCAACGCGGTGTGGTTCCGCATGAAGGACCGGATCACCATCGACGACTGGTCGAGCGACCCGGCCTGGCGTGGGCGCTGCGATCCGCAGGCACGGTGGCTCTCGACCAACCACCTGGTCGGCGCCGGCTACTGGGTCTGGCTCATTCCGCTGTCGTCGGGCTCGCACTCGGTCGGCATCGTCGCCGACGCGAAGCTGCATCCGCTCGAGACGATGAACACCTTCGACAAGGCGATGGAGTGGCTGCGCGAGCACCAGCCGCGCGTCTTCGACGAGCTCGACGGCAAGCGCGAGCAGCTCCTCGACTTCGCGTTCTTTCGCCACTTCTCGTACGGCTGCAAGCAGCTGTTCTCGGGCCAGCGCTGGGCGATCACCGGCGAGGCCGGGCTCTTCCTCGACCCGTTCTATTCGCCGGGCAGCGACTTCATCGCCATCGCCAACACCTATATCACCGAACTCGTCGCGCGCGACCGCGCCGGCCGGCCACTCGATGCGTACGCGAAGATCTTCGACCAGATCTTCCACTCGTTCTACGAAAGCATGCTCGCCCTCTACGCCGACCAGTACGCGATCTTCGGCGACCCCGAGGTCCTGCCGGTCAAGGTCATCTGGGACTACACCTACTACTGGGGCGTGCTCGCCCAGTTCTTTTTCCAGCGCCGCATCGCCGACCTCGCGGCGTTCTCCGACCTGCGAAACGAGCTGGCGCATTGCCAGGCGCTCAACGTCGAGGTGCAGGCGCTGCTGCGGCGCTGGTCGGCGGCGCGCCCGGCCGCGAAACGGATGAACCCGCCATCGATGCTCGACCAGGCCGAATTGCCCTGGTTCAGCGATCTCAACAAGAGCCTCAACGACACCCTCGACGACGCCGCGTTTCGCGAGCGCATCCGCCATTCGACGCGGCAGATGCGGGCGCTCGCCTCAGAGATCGCCGAGCGCGCGAATGCGCGCGACGGCGTCGGTTCGCCGGCCCTGGCCGAATTGCTGGCAGATGGTGAGCGACGATTCGAAACCCGCGCCGAGCCCACCGCGGAACCGATGCTTTTCGCCGCGGCCTGAGAGCCGATCAGGCGACGACGCGCAGCGCCGCAGGGCCGCGCCTGACGGCCCCGATCACGGTCGCCGCATCGAAGCCTTGCGCACGAAAGATGCCGATGACTTCCGCGGCCGCCGACGCATCGCAGCTCACGAGCAGGCCGCCGGAGGTCTGCGGGTCGGTGAGCAGATCGCGTGCGACGGCGGGCAGACCCGGATCGAGCTCGACCTCGGCGCCGTAGCCGCCCCAGTTCCGACCCGAAGCGCCGGTGACGAAACCATCGCGCGCCATCCCGGCCACGCCTTGCAGCAGAGGCACCTTCGACCACTCGATCTCGACGTGCAGGCCGGCGCCCCGCGCCATTTCGAGCGCGTGACCCGCGAGTCCGAAACCGGTAACGTCGGTGATGGCGTGTACGGCAGGCATGTCGGCCAGCTCGATGCCCGGCGTGTTGAGCCGCGTCGTCGTGTCGATCAGGCAGCGATAGCCGGCCGCGTCGAGCGCGTTCTTCTTCAGCGCGGCCGAGAGCACGCCGACACCGATAGGCTTGCCGAGTACGAGCACGTCGCCGGCCTTCGCATCGGCGTTGCGCCGGACCTTCTTCGGATGCACGAGGCCCATGACGACGAGGCCGTAAATGGGCTCGACCGAATCGATCGTGTGGCCGCCGGCGATCGGAATGCCCGCTTCGCGGCACACCGATTCGCCACCGCGGATCACCTGCCCGATCTGCTCGATCGTGAGCTTGTCGATCGGCATCGCGACCAGCGCGAGGGCCATGATCGGCTTGCCGCCCATCGCATAGACGTCGCTGATGGCGTTGGTCGCGGCGATGCGGCCGAAGTCGAAGGGATCGTCGACGATCGGCATGAAGAAATCGGTCGTCGCGATGAGCGCCTGCTCGTCGTTGAGCTGGTAGACCGCGGCGTCGTCGGCGGTCTCGATGCCGACGAGCAATTCCTTCGGCACGATGCCGCCGACGCTCGAACGAAGGATCTGCGAAAGAACGCCCGGCGCGATCTTGCAGCCGCAGCCGCCGCCGTGCGAGAAGCTCGTGAGGCGCAGCTCGGCGCCGGGCAGCGCGCAGGCGGTCGGGGCGGTGTCGGCAGTCATGCGAGCTCGCTGAAGGTCGAAAGCGACGATTGTCTCAGCGTCAAAGCGGCACGGCTGCCAAGAGATCTGACACCAGAGCGCGAACGGCGCGGCGCTCGGCCGCCGGTCGAAAGAGCGGTTCGCGACGGGCGCATTGCGCCGCGAGATGCGAGGCAAACGCGGCGTCGCGAACGAAGCGGCGCATCAGGGCGGCGAGCGACGCCGCATCGCCCGCGGGAAAGTAGCCGTCGTAGTCGGCGCCGAGCAGGCCGCGATTGCCATCGATTCGGCTTGCCAGCACCGGCACGCGCGAGCGCACCGCTTCGATGACGACGTTGGCACCGCCCTCGATCCGGCTCGGGTGAACGAGCGCGAGCGCGCCGGCGATCGCGCGACGCGTCCTGGCGTGCGGCAGTGCGCCAAGCCATCGATAGGCCGGGCACGACGCCATCGCCGCGCGGGCCGCATCGCCGAGCGCTGCGTCGAGGGCGCCGCCGATGTGCGCAATCGTCGCTGGCCGGGCGTCTGCAGCCAACAAGCGCGCCGCGGCCCACAGCGTCTGCGGATCCTTTTCCGGACGCAGGTGACCGACCGCGACGAAATCGGCATCGCCGGGCGAGCGCTGAACGAAGAGCGCCGACGCCGACTGGACGATGACGCGCGACCGGACGCGGCTTGCCGCATCGAGCCCGTCGGCGCCGCGCTCATGAAGAACGACGATCGCGCTGGCACACTCCAACGAATGTCGAGCCCGCGCGTCGCTGTCCAGATCCCGGTAAAGATCGGTGCCGGTCAGCACGAGCGCGATCGGGCCGTCCGGCCAACGCTCGCGAAAGCGCTCGATCGAATCTGCGGATCGTCGCGCGTGCAGCGCGATCAGCACCTCGCCATCGTCGTCACCTTGCCACGCGGCGCGGATTTCGGCGGCGCACACGGGCGCCAGAAAACGCTGCCAGCGCGAGGCCGTCTGCCAGTTGCCGTTGTTGGACGCCGCCAGCGCTGGCGAGACGATGCACACGCGGGGCATCGGCGGCGGGGCGTCGGGCATCGATCGATGATGCCATGCGTGGTTCGATCACATGCCGACATCTGACGCCCGCCGCCTCGCCGGTCGCGCCCTCGCCGACGCGTTGCGCGAGAGCCGTGCGACCACGCTCGCCCGCGTGATGGACGCGGACGACGACGCCTGGCGCGTGCCGCAGCAGCGCGGCATCAACCCGGTCGCGTGGGAGCTCGGGCATCTCGCCTGGTTCGCGGAATTCTGGATCCTGCGCGGGCCGCACACGCTTCGCGACGACGGCGTCGTCGACGCGACCGGGCCCGCATGCATCGCCGGCCCCGACGACGTCTTCGATTCCGCACGCCTGGGCCACGCCGCGCGCTGGGACACGCCGCTTCCTTCGCGCAAAGCGCTTGTCGCGACGCTCGAGGCACAGCTCGAAGCGTGCATCGACGCGATCCCGGCGGCCGGGGGCGACGATGCAGCCCACTACTTTCACCGCCTCGTGCTCTTCCACGAAGACATGCATGGCGAAGCCTTCGCATGGCTGCGCGCCGCGTTGGCCTGGCCGGCGCCCGCGGGACTCGAATCGATGCCGCCGGCGCATGACGGCGAGCCCTTGCGAATCGGGGGCGGTGGCATCGAAATCGGGCGGAGCAGCAACGCCGCCGGCTTTTCGTTCGACAACGAGCAGCCGGCGGCGGCGGTGCGCCTCGCGCCGTTCGAAATCGATGCTTCGCCGGTCAGCGCCGGCCGCTTTCTCCGCTTCGTCGAGGCCGGCGGCTACGGCGATCCCGGTTTCTGGCCGGGCCCGGCCGGCGCGTGGCGCAGCGGCAGATCGAACGCGCATCCCGAGCGCTGGCGCCGCGGCAATGACGGTGCCTGGGAAGCGCGCTGGTTCGATCGCTGGACACCGCTCGAACTCGATGCGCCGGTCATCCACGTCAATGCCTGGGAGGCCGAAGCCTACTGCCGCTGGTCCCGGCGGCGCTTGCCGAGCGCCGCCGAGTGGGAATACGCAGCGCGCGATCCGCGGTCGCACTGGGGCCGCAGCGTCTGGGAGTGGACCGCCGATCCCTTCCTGCCCTACCCGGGCTTTCGCGCCGGGCCGTACCACGACTACTCGCAGCCGTGGTTCGGCGATCATCGCGAGTTGCGCGGCGGATCGTTCGCCACGCACGCGCGCCTGCATCATCCAAGCTACCGAAACTTCTTCACGCCCGAGCGCACCGACGTCTTCGCCGGGTTTCGGACCGCCGCCCTTGCATACTGAAGCCCAGGAATTCACATGTCGATCCCTCGCTCGCTCTTCGCCGCCTCGGCGCTCGTCCTCGGCCTGGCCTCGGGCCACGCCGCCTTCGCGCAATCTCCCGGCGTGCTGCGCGTGTCGGCCATTCCCGACGAGGCGCCGACCGAGCTGCAGCGCAAATTCAAGCCGCTCGGCGACTACCTGAAGAAGGCGACCGGACTCGACGTCGAATTCATTCCCGTGACCGATTACGCCGCGGTTGTCGAAGGCCTGGCCACGAACAAGCTCGATCTCGCCTGGCTCGGCGGCTTCACCTATGTGCAGGCGCGCCTGCGCACGAACGGCGGCGTCGTCCCCATCGTGCAGCGCGCCGAAGACGCGAAGTTCACGAGCCGTTTCATCGTGCCGCTGAACAGCACGGCGAAGACGCTCGCCGATCTGAAGGGCAAGACCTTCGCCTTCGGCGCGCCATCTTCGACCTCGGGCAGCCTCATGCCGCGCTACTACCTCCTGAAGGCCGGCATCGACCCCGAGCGGGACTTCAAGTCGGTGGCGTTCTCCGGTGCGCACGACGCGACGCTCGCGTTCGTGGCCGCCGGCCGCGCCGAAGCCGGCGTGCTCAACGCGTCGGTCATGGACAAGCTCGTCGAGAGCCACAACGCGAACGCGGCAAAAGTGCGCGTGCTCGCCGTGACGCCGCCCTACTTCGACTACAACTGGACGGTGCGACCGGGGCTCGATCCGGCACTGACGAAAAAGCTCACCGACGCCTTTCTCGCGCTCGACCCGAGCAAGCCGGAGATGAAGGAAATCATGGATCTCCAGCGCACCTCGAAGTTCGTCCCGACCCAGAACTCGAATTACGACGGCATCGAGGCCGCCGCGCGCTCAGCCGGGCTCATCAAGTAGGCCTCGGCCGAGGCGTCTCGGGCATGAGCTTGCAGCTCGACGCGGTAGGCCTCGTTCACGCGAACGGGCATCGAGCCCTGCGCACCGTCTCGCTCGCGCTGAACCAGGGCGAGCGCACGGCGGTGATCGGCCCTTCGGGCGCCGGCAAGACGACCCTCGTGCGCGTTCTCGGCACATCGCTACGGCCGACCGAGGGCCGCGTCGCCATCGCGGGCGTCGACCCGTGGCGCTTGTCCGCAAGCGAGCTGCGGCGCCTGCGCTCCCGCATCGGCGTCGTCCATCAGAGCCCGCCGATTCCACCACGGCTGCGCGTCGTCACGGCGGTGCTCGCCGGTCGGCTCGGCACCTGGCCGACGTGGAAGGCGCTGGCCTCGCTCGTCGTACCCGGCGACATCGCAGGCGCGCGCTCGGCGCTGGCGCCTCTCGATCTTGCCGATCGCGTCTTCGACCGTTGCGATCGCCTCTCGGGCGGCCAGCTGCAGCGCGTCGGCATCGCCCGCGTGTTGTATCAGCGGCCCGACCTCATCCTCGCCGACGAGCCGGTCTCGGCCCTCGATCCGGCGCTCGCCGACGAAGCCGTCGGCGCCCTGGTCGCCGCGAGCGAAGCGAACCGCGCGACGCTCGTCGCTTCGCTGCACGCAGTCGATCTCGCCCTGAAGTGGTTTCCGCGACTCGTCGGCATGAAGAACGGCGAGGTCGTCTTCGATCGACCGACTGCGGCCGTCACGAGTGCGATGCTGCACGAGCTCTATGCGACCGAAGGTCGCACGCTGCCGACGCAAGGCGTCGAAGAGGGCGACGACGACATGCGCGCCGGCAACGTCCTGATGCTGAAGCGGCCGGGCTGTCAGTGACGCGACCTCCGTGAGCACGGCCGCCCACCCCCTTGCCACGACCACGGTCGCGGCGCGCGACCCGGCAGCACGAGGCCGGCTGACCGCGCTCGTGCTGGGCCTCGTGGTCCTGTGGCCGCTGCTCGCGCTCGCCGAATTCCATCCGTGGGCGCTCTTCGGCAGCGACAACCTGCAGGTGATGGCGAACTTTCTCGCCGGCTTTTTGCCGCCGTCGACCGCAGCCGATTTCCTGGCCCTGCTCGGCAAGGCGACGCTCGAGACGCTGGCCATCGCGACGGCGGGCATCTCGCTCGCTTTCGTCATCGCCGCGCCGCTGGCGGTGCTCGCGACACGCTCGCTCGCGGTCGCGCGCATCGGGCCCGGCCCCGGCGGGATACGCGGCGCCGCCGCGCGGACCGTCGTGCGCGGCGTCCTCACGGCCCTGCGTTCGGTGCCCGAGGTGGTGTGGGCGCTGGTGTTCGTTCGCGCCCTCGGTCTCGGCCCCGGCGCCGGCGTGCTCGCCCTCGCGGTGACGTACGGCGGCATGCTCGGCAAGGTCTACACCGAGATCCTCGAATCGGGCGACACGCGTCCCGCACGAGCCCTGCTCGAGGCCGGCAGCGGCCGCCTCGGTGCGCTCTTCTACGCGCTCGTTCCCGGCACGGCGCAGGAGCTCGCCTCGTACACCGTCTATCGCTGGGAATGTGCGGTGCGCGCCTCGGTGGTGATGGGCTTCGTCGGCGCCGGCGGCCTGGGCCAGCTGATGGATCAGTCGATGAAGATGCTCAACGGCGGCGAGGCGAGCACGATCCTGCTCACCTTCCTGGCGCTCGTCATCCTCGCCGACGCGATCAGCGTCGTCGTCCGCAAGGTGCTGGCATGACGACGGCCGCGTGGCGCGACGAAAAGCGCAACGACACCGGCCCCTGCTTCGCATGCATGGCGCTCGCCCTCGCGTTGCTGGCTGCCGTCGTGGCGAGCTTCGCCTATCTCGCCGTCGACTATCGCCAGCTCTTCAGCGGCGAATCGATCCGCCTCATGGCCAGGTTCGTGCGCGAGTTCTTCCCGCCCGATCTGTCGCCGGCCTTTCTGGCCAAGGCGGCCTGGGGTGCCTTGCAGACCTTCGCCGTCGCCGCGGTCGGCACCCTGCTCGCGATGGTGGGCGGCGGCCTGCTGGCGCTGCCGGCCGCCGGGCGATTCGGCCTCGCGGCCCGGCTGGCCGCGCGCCTGCTTCTCAACTTCCTGCGCAGCGTCCCCGAGCTTGTCTGGGCCGCACTGATGGTCATCGCCGCCGGCCTCGGGCCGTTCGCCGGCACGCTCGCGCTGGCCCTGCACACGACCGGGGTGCTCGGCCGGCTCTATGCCGAGAGCCTGGAGAACGTGCCGGCGGCTCCCGAGCGGGCGCTGCGCGACGCCGGGAGCGGCCGCATCGCCGCATTCGCGTATGCGACGCTACCCCTCGTCATGACACAAGGCGTCGCCTACGCGCTCTATCGGCTCGAAATGAACATCCGCATGGCGGCCGTGCTGGGCTTCGTCGGCGCCGGCGGTCTCGGCCAGTTGCTTTACTTCCACCTTTCCATCTTCCAGCAGGCCCAGGCCGCGACGCTGCTCATCGCCATGTTCCTGCTCGTCTTCGTGGTCGATTCATCGAGTGCCGCGGTGCGTGCCCGGCTGGCGCCGGCGCATGGCTAAAGCCCGCGGCGCCGGCTATTCGATGGCGAGCTTGAGATCGGCGCGCGGCGTCCATGCCGCATCGTCCGGCGCCGTCTTCGGCGCACCGAGGAAAAGGCGGCTTGTCGGCAGGTCCTGGGTCGCCAGGTAGTCGCGGACGGCGACGGCGCGACGCACCGCGAGCTGCTGCATCGCATCGTCGGCGACGGTGATGCTGGCGAGCAGCAGCGCTTGCATCTCGTCCGTCGGCAAGTCCTTGGGCAGGCCGACGATGTTCTTCGGCTTGACGATGTCGGCGCGGCGGTAGACCTCCTTCAGCAGCGCCGGATATTCCGCAGCGTCGAGCGTGACTTCGGCGCTGGGGCTGGCACCGCCGGCGATCGCCTGGCGGCGTTTCTCCGAGCGAACGATCTGCTGCAGGCGATCGCGCTTCCACGCCTCTTTTTCGCTCTCGAGCCGGCTCTCGCCGGTGACGGTGAGGCTCAGGGCCGGCCGCTCGACGAGCGCCTTGGCGACCTTGTCGAGACGCTCCTTCGCGGCCGGCCCGAGCACCGCCGTGCCGGGCGCGAACTCGACGCTCGACAGCTCGCTGCCGCTGCCGCCGAATGCCGACGCGAGAAGATTGAACGGCGCCGTCACTGCCTTGAGGACGAGGTTCGTGATCAACTTCCAGATGACGCCGCCGAGCGAGAACTGCGGGTCGTTGATCGAGCCGCCGACCGGCAGGTCGAGATCGATGACGCCGTGCCGGTCGGCGAGCAGGGCGATGGCGAGCTTGACCGGCAGGCTGGCCGTCGAGCCCTCGACCCTGTCGCCGAACGCGAGCTGATTCAGCACGATCTTGTTGCTCGCCGTGAGCTGACCGTCGGGCTTGACGAGGTAGGCGAGGTCGACGCTCATCTTGCCTCGCTCGATGCCGTAGCCCGAGTACTTGATCGCGTAGGGCGAAAGCGGCGGCAGCTCGAGATCGCGTACCTTGGCGCGAAGATCGAGCGCCAGCGGCTTGGCCAGCGGATTCACTTTGCCGGTGATCTCCAGCGAAGCCGTGCCTTCGGCACGACCGCGCAGCTCGAGATCGGCGAGCTGCGGCGGCGCGCCGGCCGATGCAGGCTGCGACGAGAAGGCGCCCAACCGGCCGTTCAGCTCGCTGAGGTCGGCGGTGTAGTTCGGCTTGACGAAGCGATCGTTGTAGTTGACGCGTCCGTTGACGACGGCGATCGGCCCGAACTCGAAGATCGCCGCCGGCCCGGACGATGCGGAAGCGACGACGGCGGCGCTCGCCGCGGCCGCGGGCGGCGAGTCGCGCGCCGGACGTCGGGCGACGTCCTGCAGGTTGAGCCGTCCGTTCTCGTCGAGCACGATGCGGGCAAAGAAATCGCTGAGCGCCGTCTCGGCAATGGCCACGCGCGGCGCCGTGCCAGGGGCCAACGTCACGTCGATGCCGCGCATCGACAGCGACTTCCAGTTGAGCAGCTGCCGCGACGACGACGCGTCGCGCAGCATCGCCAGGGCATGCCGCGGCGCGCCGCGATCGCTCGTCACGCTCGCGGCGCGAAAGTCGTCGATCGTCGCATCGCCGCGCAGGCGCAGGCTCGGGCCGGCCCTGCGGCGCTCCCACGCAACATCGCCCTTGAAGCTCGTTTGCGCCTTCTGCACGTCGATATCGAGGAAGGCGTCGAGGTAGGGATCGATGAGATGCAGCGGCAGGTCCTTGAGCAGCAGCTTCGCCTTCGCGCTGGCCGGAAGGCCATCGGCGAAGGTCTTCAATTCGCCGCGCACGTCGACGCTGCCGACGACGCCGCTGCTCACGGCGTTGCCCGTCGGGCCGGCCGGCACGGCGAGGTGCGCGGTGATCCTAAAAGGCGCCGCGCTCGAAGCATCGAGAGCCCAGCCGCGGACTTGCACAGCGAGATCGGAGACGTTGAGCGCCACGGGTTCGCCGAGCGAGCGATCGGTGAGGCCGGCGCGGCCTTGCTCGATGGCCAGATCGCCGAGCGCCAGCTTCCACCCGCCGGCGATAGCGGGCGNNGAAGCCGAAGCGGCGCCGGACGGCCAGCGATCGAAGTTCCAGTGGCCGGCGGCATCGCGATCGACGCGCAGTCGCGGCGCGCGCAACGCGAGCCGGCCGATCGTCGCCGAGCGAGCGGCGGTGTCGACGTGCGCAACGAGCATCTCGATCTGCTCGGCCGCGACCTCCGGCGCCTTGGCGTCGCCGAGTGCAAGCGAGGCAAGCACGACGCGCCTGGCATCGACCTTGAACTGCGGCCCGGTCGCCTCGGGCCGCCATTCGATGCCGAGATCGGCGCTCAGGTCGCCCACCAGCGCCGGCGCGAGCACGCCGCGCAAATAGGCTTGCGCCGCGGCGAGCGGCAACGCGTCGAGCTCGATCTGCACGGCGGCCCCTGCCGCGTTGCCCTGGCCCGAGAAGGCGAGCTTGCCATGCTCCCTCGCAGTACCCAGAACGCCTTCGCCTTTGAAGACGACAGGCGCATCGAGAGGCCAGCCGATCGCTTGCGCATCGAGCGAAAAATCGGTCAGGGCGAGCGCCGCCGGCGGCGCTGTCGTCGCATCGCGCCAGTCGAGCTGGCCGGCACGGATCGAGAGTGCGGCGAGTGTCGCTTTCCAGCGCGGCGCCGCAGCGTTGGCCGGCGCGCCGCTCGCACCGGGGCTCGGCGCGCTGGCAACTTTCGGTGCGATGTCCTGTGCCGCGCTCGCTGCGGTCGTCGGCAGGGGCACGCGGACGACCGGCACCGTCTCGCCCGCCGAGTCGCCCGCGGCCAGCAGGAGATTGACTCGGCCGGCGGCGTTGCGAACGGCCAGGACGTGCGGCGCGACGACGTCGATGCGGGAAAGACGCAGCACGGATTCGAGTGGCCGCAAATCGTCGATCGCCACCTTGACGCTGCCGGCCTGCAGCAACTCCTGCGACGCGGCGTCGACGACCTTGATGGCGTCGACTTCGACCGTGCCGCTGATGCGCAACGCGAGCCTGGGGCGCCGCTCGAACGCGAGCAGCAGGTCGGCGCTGACGAGCGCCGACTGGGGCCGCGCCGGCAAGCCCTGCGGCAGGTAGACGAAATAGGGCGCGATGTCGAAGCGGTCGAGGTGAAGCTTGGCTTCGCCCTCGCCGCGCTTGTACCAGGGCGTCGCCGCGGCGGCCGAATCGAAACGGCTGCCGTCGAGCGCGAACGCGAGATGCGGCTCGACCTTCACCTCGCGCTCGGACGGCAGCGTGCTGAGGAAGGGAACGCCGAGCTCGAGGTCGCGAATGAGGTGCGTCGCGTGCACCGGCGTGTCGGCGAAATCGACCGCGCCCGCGCGCACCACGATGTTGTGCACGGCGAAGCGTGCCGGCGCAGCGTCGCCCTGGTCGGCGGGCGCGGCAGCGAGGCGGCGCAACACGTCGTCGATGTCGTAGCGGCCGTCGCCGAGGCGGGTGAGGCGCAGCATCGGCGCCTCGATATCGAGGCTGTCTATCACCGGCGCGAAACGGAACAGGGAGCTGATCGACGCATCGGCATGGATGCGCTTGACCTGTACCTGCGCCGGCGCACCATCGTTCGCACCGGCGAGAGCGAGGTCGTCGATCGTCAGCTCGAGCGTCCACGGATTGAAGGCGACGTGGCCGAGCGTCAGGCGACGGCCGAGCTTTTGCGCGACGGCCTTTTCGGCCTCGCTCGCGACGATGGGCGGCACGTAGAACCACGCCGCGCTCCAGACCAGGCCGAGCACAATGAAGACGACGCATGCGCGCCGCACGCCACGCCGCGCTACGAAGCGTCGTCCAGGCGAAAGGAAGGGCTCGCTCGACTCCATGCGCCCATTTTGAGGGCGCGCCGCCCGGGCGGCTCTGGCCGCCGCGAGCGATGCCGGCCAGGGCCTGCAACGCTACGGGAGGATTCGCCGTCGGGGCGCCGCAGGCCCTAGC
>PLZH01000202.1 GCA_003152055.1 Burkholderiales bacterium | reverse complement strand
CTCGCGCCAGCGCGGGCTGACCTAGGACCTCGACCGGCACCCTACTCGTCGACTACCTGCTGCCGGCAAAGCGTCTGCACCTGATTGCGATCGGCCCCACGGTGACACGTGAGGCATTTCCGACGACCGCCCGCGTAACGCAACTGCTTGCCGAGGGCAAGGTCTTCGACGATCTCGGGCTGCCGCCGCCCACACCCACGGAGGATCGATTCATGCTCTGCGGAGGTCCCGACATGCTGCGCGTCCTGCGAGAGTTGCTGAGCGACCGCGGATATGCCGAAGGCAGCACAACGACTCCGGGCGACTTTGTTGTCGAGCGCGCTTTCGTCGATCAGTGACCACGGCCGCGACGCAACGCGTCACGGCATCGTCATTATTCGGGCTTGATTCCAGCGAGCTTGACGACCTCGGCCCAGGAGTTCATTTCTCCCAGGAGGAAGGCGCGCGCACTCTCCGGCGTCGAGTCGGAAACCGCCTCTGTCGCCAGATCCGCTAACTGCCTGACGAATGCGGGCTGGGCCAGGATCTGGTTCGATGCCTTGTTGAGACGGTCGATGATGGTTCGCGGCGTATTCGCTGGCGCGAACAGCATGTTCCAGGTCGTCGCGCTCATGCCCATCACACCGCCTTCGGCCAGGGTCGGCACATCAGGCATCAGGGCGATGCGTTTCTTGGTCCCGATTGCCAGCAGTTGCAGCTTGCCGGAGGTGAACAGCGCCTTCGACGCCGTGATCGTCTCGAACAGGAAGGCCTGACGTCCCGCCATCGTGTCCTGCAATGCGGGGCCCGAGCCGCGGTACGGGACGTGTACGACGTCCAGACCGGCCTTCTGCTTGAGCATCTCGCCGGCGAGGTGGGTCGTGGTTCCGTTGCCGGCCGAGCCGAAACTGTACTTGCCCGGATTCTTCTTGATCAGCTCGATCAGGCCCGGCAAGTTGTTGGGCATGTTGGGAGCGGCCAGGAGCACGAGCGGCACGATGCCCAACAGGGCGATGGGATCGATGTCCTTGCGTGGGTCGTAGGGCAGCTTGGTCATGGCCGCACCGGTTGGAATGGAGCCAGTGCCGAAGGCGAGCGTGTAACCATCGGGTGCGGCCTTGGCGACGATGTCCATGCCGATGGCGCTGCCGGCGCCGGCGCGGTTGTCGGGCACGACGGGTTGCCCGAGGGTGTCGGACAGCTTCGCGCCGAACAGCCGTCCGAAGATGTCGGTCGGGCCTGCAGGTGCAAATGGGATGACCAGTCTGATCGGCCGGTTGGGATAGTCGCCTTCGGCCCAGGACGACACACCGGAGGTGGTCAGACCCGTGGCGGCCAGGACAAGCAGCTCTCTTCGACGCAGTGATTTCATTTCGTTGTCTCCTGTACCTATCAAGAATCGCGACCTGTTCTGTTCACTCGCCCGCGTCATGTCGCCAGGTCGCTCCAGAAGTTCGCCGCGCCACGCTTTGCGAGCATCTTTCCGGCGCGCAGGTTCCAGAATCGCTCGCTGCCGAACTCATCGCGCCATGCCCACAAGCGCCGCGAGCGCCAATGCAGCGGATATTCGTGGCTGTAGCCCATGGCACCGTGCAGCTGGTGCGCCATAGCGGCCACCTCGCCTGCTGCCTCGCCGACCCGCGCCTTCGCGTAGCCGGCGGCAGGGTTGGCGTGGCCGTTCGAGAAAGCCTCCATGGCGGCGTCGGCCGCGACCGAGGCGGCGCTGACCTGCGTCGCCATGACGGCCACCATGTGCTGCAACGCCTGGAAGCCGCCGATCGGCTTGCCAAACTGGACCCGCTCGCCGGCATAGGCACAGCAGCGCTCGAGAATCCACTCCATGGCTCCCGCCATCTGCTGACAGCGGGCGAGCGCCCCGATCTGCAATAGCATCGTCGCGAAGTCGTGGCGCCCAGGCAGCGCGAAGACATCGCTGTCGATGCGCACCGCGTCGAAGACGACGTTGTCGCGCGGCTCGCCCGCCTGATTGCTCGACAGGTGCAGCGCGCAGTCTTGCACGGGCAGCTGAACGACCGCCTGTCGTCCCCCGCCATCCTGGGCGACCGCGACGACCCGCGTCGCCAGATGTGCCCAGGGGACATGCTTCGCGCTACCCGTGACGACCCAGTTGAATCCTCTGCGCGACAGCATCAGCGTTGGATCGCCTCCGACTGCAACCAATGCCAGCGGGCCTTCGAGAGGCCGTTGCCCCCCCTGTGCCAGCAGCCAGTTGCCGACCAGCGTCTCGACCAGCGGCAGAGGAACGGCATGCCGACCGGCCATGCGCATGACCACCGCCGCGTCCGACAGCGAAGCCTCCGAGCCACCCAATGCCTCTGGCACGGCGGCGAGATCCAGGCCGACGTCGGCGACCAGCCGCCACAATGCTGCCGGCCACTCGCCCGCCTCGGCGCGAACGCGAAGGTCTTGCGTACAGTGTGCGTCGAACAGCCGCTCGGCCGTGTCGCGCAGCAATGTCCGCGTCTCGCTCACGACGCCTTTCTGATTGGGCAGCATTCAGCCTGGGGCGCATGCCCGGCTGAGGTATCGCAGTAGTTGCTCATCGTAGGCCCAGCTCGCGCGCCATCGCATTGCGCAGAATCTGCGGCGTGCCACCCTGGATCGTCACGCGCGGCATGTAGAGCTGGGCGTCGATCAACGCATCGGCATAGGCGGATCCGCGCGCCGGCGCGGGACGCAGTGAACGACAGGATTCGACGATCTGTTGCTCGAAACGGGTGCCGAGGTCCTTGACGATCGCCGCTTCCAGTTCCGGCGACTTGTGCTGCAGCATCCCGGCAACCGATGCCGACATGTGGCGGAGTGTCCAGAGATGCGTGGCCATCCGGCCGATCAGAACAGCCTCCGCTTCCGTGGGTGCGTCGCCCACTTCCTCGATGAAGCTTCGGCACAGCTGAAGCGCACTCAGAAAGCGATCGGGCCCGCTGCGCTCGAAGGCGAGCTCGCTGATGAGCTGTCCCCAGCCCTGGTCCACGGGACCGAGCAGGAGCTTGTCCGGGACGAAGACTTCTTCCAGCACGACTTCGTTGAATTCGCGCTGGCCGGCCATGTTCTTGATCGGGTTGACGCGGACGCCCGAGGAACCTAGGTCGACGATGAACTGTGAGAAGCCATGGCGCCGGTCGTTCCCTCGGGGCGACGTCCGGCACAGCACGATCATGAATTCCGCGACTTGCGCATTGCTCGTCCAGATCTTCGTGCCTGTGATGCGCCATCCTTTGTCGATGCGAACGGCACGCGTCGTGATCGCCGCCAGGTCGGACCCTGCGTTCGGCTCGCTCAGGCCGATCGCGAATCCGCATTCGCCGCGCGCAATCGCAGGCAGGAACCGGTCTCGCTGCTCATCGGTGCCGAAGCGAAGGAGGAGGGGGCCGCTCTGACGATCGGCGACCCAGTGATAGAAGATCGGCGCGCCGGCGGCGATGAGCTCTTCGACCACGACATAGCGCTCGAGCGACGTCCGGTCGGCGCCGCCCCATCGCTTCGGCCAAGTCATGCCGATCCATCCGCGAGCGCCAAGCTTGCGGCTGAATTCCCGGGACGACTCCGTGTAGTGAGTACCGGGCGCCTTTTCCTGCGCGATGAAAGCCCTGACGTCGGCACGCAACTCGTTCGCGCCAGCCGGCACCAGGCATGGCGGAAAGGCGATTGCGGCGGCCATCAGCGGATCTTGACCCGAGAAATCCGCGACCTGCCGGCGGCGAGAAGTCCTCGCTCAGCCGAAGGCTGGCTCGGCCGCCCGCGCGGCACCGGTCTTCAGCTTCGCCTCGTACCCAAGCCTGACCGCCTGCTTGTTGATTTCCGGACGCCCGGGCGCCCGGGATTGCACGGCCGCGGCGATCTGCTCGAGCGTCAGCAGACCCGTCAATCGAGCCAGGGCACCGAGCGCCACGATGTTGGTGCACTTGCGCACGCCCAGGCTGTCGGCGAGCTCGGTCAAGGGTGCGCGGTAAATGTCGACGCCCGGAGCCAGCATGGAGAGATCGCTGACCATCAATTCGTCGGCGAGCACGGTGCTGCCCGGCCGCATGGCTGCGCCGTGGGTGCGGATGCCATCCTGGGCCAGCGCCACCAGGAAGTCCGGCTTCATCACCCAGGGGAAGATGATCTTCTCGCGTCCGAAGATGACGTCGCCGCAGGACGATCCGCCCTGGATGTTGCTGGCGTAGAACTGCGTCTGGATCACCTCGAAGTCGCGAACGATCCCGAGCGCTTCGGCCAGGATGATGCTCGCCGTCACCAGCCCCTGGCTACCCACCCCGGCAATGCGGATCTCGGTGCTCACGACACCGCCTCGGGCTGCACCTCGGCCATGGCGCGCGCGCGCAGTTTCGCGTAGTCCTCGCCGAACTCCGACCTCGCTTCCCTGTGCAGGACGCCGAGAACGAACTTGACGTTCTTCTCGTCGACGGCGTACGTGGGGATGTCGAACCACTCCTCTTCCGGGGTGTCGGCGTTGCGCACCGAGTTCTTCTTGAAGAAGTTGAGCATGTCCATGGCCTGCGGCATGCCATTGCGCTTGCCCCAGAAGACGTGGCAGTTCTGCAGGACCTCGACGAAGGAAAAGCCCTTCCAGGAGATGGCGTCGGCAATCATCTTGGTGAGATGCGCCGGGTGGGCGACCGTGCTGCGGGCAACAAAGGTCGCACCGGCACCGATCGCCAGCTTGCACGCATCGAAGGCAGCCTCGGGCATGCCCGCGTTCGACGTTTCGGTGATGCTCCCTTTCGGGGTCGTCGGCCCGAACTGCCCGCCGGTGTCGCCGAAACCGAAGTTGTTGAAGCAGATCACCGTGATGTCGATGTTGCGTCGCGCCGCGTGGATGAAATGGTTGCCACCGATGGACAGGCAATCGCCGTCGCCCTGCAGGGTGAGCACGGTGAGCTCCGGACGAGCCAGCTTCAGGCCGGTCGCGTACGCGCAGGCGCGGCCGTGCGAGCCGTGGATGTGGTTCGACTTGAGGTAGTGCGCCATCGGCGAGTAGCAGCCGCTGCCGCCCGCCGTGGCCACCTTCGAAGGGTCGAGTCCGAGGCGATCGAAGGCCCGCATGATCGCGCTCTGCGCCATCCCCAGGCCACAGCCCGGGCAGTAGCGGAAGCTCTTGTCCGGCACGTCCGCGTAGACGCGGATCATCTCGTCCATCGGCGTGTCGATCTGCTTGCGCTTGCGCGCCGCGGGCACGTCTTGGACGTCGGCGACCGTATTCATTGCAGGTGCTCCTTGGCCTTGGCGATGATCTCGTCAGGAGTGATGAAGTTGCTGTCGACGTGATTGACACCGACGACCCGGGTTGTCGTGTTGGCCAGCGCGTGCGCGACCATGAGCTGGGCTTGGCCGAGATTCATCTCCGGCACGACCACCAGGCGCGCTTTCGCGCAGGCGGCGCGCACGATGTCGGACGGGAACGGCCAGACCGTGATCAGCCGCAGGAAGCCGGCCCGGATGCCCTGCTCGCGGGCCTGCCGGGCGGCTTCGATGGCAGACAGGGCTTGCGTGCCGTAGGCGACGAAGACGACCTCGGCGTCCTCGGTCATCTGCTGCTCGGTGAGCGTGATCTCCTTCTGGCGCGAGAGGATCTTCTGATGCAGGCGGCGCACGGTGAATTCCTGGTCGTCCTGATCCAGGCCCTCGACCGTCGAGTCGCCGCCGCCGCGCTTGAACAGTCCTACCGTGCTCACGACACTCTTGTAGGGCGAGCCGAAGTCGGCCATCGGCGGCACCTCGTCGAGCTCGTGGGCCGCGTAGTTGCCGCGCCACTCGGACGGCGGGCCGCGGGGGCGAGGGCGGTCGATCGTCTCGATGCTCGCGTAGTCGTCGGGCAGGTCGACGACGGCTCGCTGCAGTCCGAGCAGGCCATCGCCGAGCACGATGACCACGGTGCGCAGCATCTCGGAAAGATTGACTGCCTTGATCGTGAGCCAGAACGCCTCTTCGACGGTGGAGGGTGCGAGGGCGACCGCCGGCGCTTCGCCGTTGGTGCCGTAGCGGGCCTGCATGAACTCCATCTGTCCCGACCGTGTCGCGTTGCCGATGCCGGGCCCGGCCCGCTGCACGTTGATGATGACCATCGGGCACTCGGCGGCGATGGCCTGGCCGATCTCGTTCTGGATCAGGGCTATGCCGGGCCCCGAGCTGGCGGTCACCGACTTGACGCCGGCCGCCGAGGCACCCATCAGCGCGGCGGCTGCGCCCAGCTCGTCCTCCATCTGCACGTAGGTGCCGCCGACCTGGGGCATGCGACGCGACATCGTTTCCGCGATCTCGGTCGCCGGCGTGATGGGATAGCCGGCATAGAAGCGAACGCCGGCGGCGATCGCTCCTTCGCAGAACGCCTCGTTGCCGAACAGCAGCCGGCGCGTCATGGCGCCGCTTCCAAGCCGCTCGCTGCTGCACCCGCCTGGCTCATGAGAGTCGGTGCCACGTCCCGGACGACGATCGCCCAGTCGGGACACAGCCACTCGCAATGGCGGCAACCCGTGCAGGCGTCGATGTCGACCACGATGGCCTTGTTGAACGGGGGCTGCCAGCTCAGGACCTGCGGCTCGCACACCTGGGCGTCCCAGCAGACGGCGCAGGAGCGGCAGCGGGCCTCGTTGATTTCCACCGTGAACTGCCGCTTCAATTTATCCATGGCGACGCCGATCGAATTAATGTATTCACATTATGATATCGGCGAGTCGCGGCACTGTCAACGAAGGGACGCTCCGTCCTCCCGGCCTTGGTGAGGCGGTAGAACCCGCGAAATGAGACGAGGATCGAGGAAATCCGTGCTAGCGCGAGGCGGCCTCGGGTGCGCCAAGCGCCGCGACGATGATCTCGATCAGGTCCCTGATGAAGTCGTCGGTGTGAAGCCGGGCGACGCCCGAGTGCTTGCCCGCCATGCGCAGTTTCTCGCGCTCGCCGACGCCGAAGAGGACCAGGTTCGTCACCAAGGCGAGCCGGTGCCGGACCAGGTCAGGCTTCATGTCGGAGAGGATCTCCTGCACCAGCGCCGAGATCTTGCGCACCGCGCTGTCATGCTTGCCGCGGGCCATCTCGAACACGCTCTTGTCGGCGTTGAAAGAGACCTGCGCGGTGAAGCGCAGGTAGCTGCTGCCGCCCTCGATGAACAGATGCTCGGCGAAGGGCAGGACCATGGCCTCGGCGACCTTGTGCAGGGCCGTCGTACGGTCCGAGGTATCGATGTCGGCGATCAGCTCGTTGCGGCGCCGGTTCAGGTCTTCCATCCGGCGCTCGAGGATCGCGTCTATCAGCCCGGTCTTGGAGCCGAAGTGGTACTGCATCACCGAGCTGTTGAGTTGGTTGGCGTAGCGGGCGATGCTGTTGAGCGACACGGCGTCGATGCCGCGTTCGGCGAACAGCTTTTCCGCGGCATCGAGAAGGCGGTTGCGAATGGCATCGCCGCGGGCGCTGCGGGCGGGCGGGATCGAGGCGGCAAGACTAGGCATGAGCATCCCTCACCATGAGCCAGTCGACGGCGACGGTGCGTCCCGAGCTGCCGAATACCGGGTTCAGGTCGAGCTCGACGATCTCGGGATGCCGCAGAGCCAGGTCCGACAAGGCGCACAGGGCACGGGCGAGCGACTCCCGGTCGACAGGACGCTGGCCGCGGATCCCATCGAGCACGGTCTGGCAGCGCAGGCGACCGATCATGGCGTGGGCATCAGCGAGACTGACTGGCGGCACGGCGAAGACGACGTCCTTCAGCGCTTCGATGAAGATGCCCCCGAGCCCGACCATGAGGACCGGCCCGAATGCCGGGTCTCGGTGCAGGCCCAACACCAGCTCGGTCGCGGCCGGCTCCATCGCTTGAACTAGGACGCCATCGATCCGCGCCGAGGGCTTGTACGCTTTCGCCGCGGCAAGGACGCGCGAATACGCTTGCTTCACGGCACCGGCATCGGCGAGGTTCAGGCACACCCCGCCGGCTTCCGTCTTGTGAGGCAGGTCCGCCGATTCGATTTTCACGGCAACCGGGAAACCCAGGCCCAGCGCGGCGTCTGCGGCCGCCTCTGCTGAAGTCGCGAGGCGCGCCGCTGCCACGGTCAGGCCGCCGTCCGCAAGCAGTCGGGCAGCAACCATCGAGGCCACGTTTTCCGTCGCCGTGATGCTCCGCCGGGGGGCGCGCGGTGCAGCGGCGGACACGGTCTCCCGCGACGCCAGGCGCTTGCGGGCGCGCCCGTATTCGATCAGGCCGGCGGCGGCTTGAATGCCGCCCAGCGTGCTGTCGGCCACGCAAATGCCTGCCTCGCGCAGGCGCCTGACCGTCGCTGCCGGCGAATTCAGCCAGCAGAGGACGAAAGGCTTGGTTGTCTTTCGCTTGCAATCGATCAGCAGGTTCGCGAGTTGCTCTGCCTTGCCGTGAAGCAGCTGGACCCACATCACGCAGATCGCGACCGTCGGATCCTCCATGAGGAGGTCGAGGCTGCGGCTCAGGATGGTGACATCCTCGATGCTCTGGCCGGTGACGTCGACCGGATTGCCGGTCGAGGCGAAGCCGCGAAGCAGCCCGGCCAACCGTGACTGAGTGTCGGACCCCAGCACGGGGACCGACAGGCCCAGCTCTTCCGCCATGTCGGCCATCATGGCGCCGGCACCCCCCGAGACGGTGATGAGACCCACGCCATCGGCTTCTGCGACGGAGCAATTGATCAGTGCCGCGGTGAGGTCCAGTGCATGCGCTTCGTTATCAGCGCGCAGGACGCCGTGCTGGCGCATGACGCTGTCGAATACCGCGTCATCTCCCGCGAGCGAGCCGGTGTGGGAGTTCGCCGCACGCGAGCCCGCAGCGTGCCGGCCCACCTTGACCACGACCAGGGGCTTGCCGAGGGCCATCGCCTTTCTTGCCGCCAGGACGAACTCGTGGCCGTCGCGCAGGCCTTCCAGGTAGGCGACCACGACAGCGATGCGCGAGTCGTCGAGCACCGCGTCGATCACCGTCGCGACACTGATGTCGGCTTGATTGCCAGTGCTGACGAAATAGCCGAGACCGATGCCGCGGCTGCGGGCCGCCGTCGCCACCGCGGTTCCGAAGGCGCCCGACTGGCTGACGAACGCGACCGGCCCGGGCTGCAGCGGCGTGTCGGCATACTGGCTGAAGGTGAGAGGCATGCGCGCAAAGGCGTTGGTCAGGCCGAGCGTGTTGGGGCCGCAAAGACGCATGCCGTGAGCCCTTGCGGTGGCCGTCAGCTTGTCCTCGAGATCGCGACCGGCGGCTCCCATCTCGGCAAATCCGGCGCTCCAGACGATCGCAGTCTTGACGCCCTTTCGCCCGAGCGCCGCCACCACTTCGCTTGCCCCTTCGGCCGCGACGCCGACCACGCCGAGCTCCGGCACCTCGGGCAGCGAAGCGACATCGGGAAAGCAGGGGAATCCCATGATGTCCGAGTACTTCGGATTGACCAGGTAGACCCGGCCGGCGTAGCCGTCACGCAGCAGGTTGCGAATGGGCCGGCCATTGACCTTGTTCGGGTCGGCCGAAGCGCCGACGATGACGAGAGACTCGGGGCACAGCAGTGCACGCAGTGATTCGATCAACGGCATCCCTTTGATGAATCCGCCGGTGGCGGGGTGCGTCCCCGGGCGGTCTCCTAATGTTATGGCATTAATGTCAGAATGATCACGCCGGCCGGGCGGTTCCTGACGGTACGCACAACGAGAGGTTGCCGATGGACGAGGACATCCAGCTTTCTCGTCACGGCGCTGTTGCCATGCTGACCCTCAGCCGGCCGGTCTTCCTGAACAGCCTGCGGCTGGAAACCGTGCAACGCCTCCTGGTCAAGTTTCGCGGCATCGCCGAGGACGCGTCGGTCCGGGCGGTCGTCGTGATCGGTGAGGGACGAGGCTTTTGCGCCGGCTGGCGTAGACCGAAGGAAATGTGGGTCTTCCGCAAAGTAGTCACAAACGTGAGGGGCAAAGTCGTCACTCTGGCTTTCCGGCAGACGCTGATCTGGACAAATCAAGGCTGGGAATAACACGCAAGCGATGCTTCCGATTCTTGCCGAATTCAAGCTGCCTCTGATTGCACCTTCGACAGGTGCGATGCTGTTGTATCAACCCGTGAATCCCTTTGTCTTCAACGTCCGATCCAGTTATCAGCGGGAAGCGGAGCGAGTGATCCAGCATCTGGCTCAGGTGGGAGTCCGGCGAATCGCAGTCGTGCGGGCCGATGACTCGTTCGCCGCGGACGCATTCGTCGGCGCTGCCCGGAGCTTCGCTGACGTGAGCCAAAAGCCCGTGCTCGACGAAAAGTTTGATCGCTTCAAGCCAGACTTCACAGCAATCGCTCCGAAGGTCAAGCAGTCAGATGCTCAGGCCACCCTCTTTATTTGCTCCGGATCGACCTTGGCCGATGGCGCCAAAGCGTTTCGGGCGGCGGGATCGAATGCACAGATCGTCACGCTCTCCAACAACGCCTCGAGCGGCATCATCAAACAGATGGGAAGCAATGCGCGAGGACGATCGTCTCCCAGGTCTTTCCGGACGAGCGCTCCATTGCCGCCCCGCTCGTGCGCGAAGCGCTCGAGCTCGGCGCCACCCGACGGCGTGACCTGCCAGCTTCACGGGTGACGGAAACTTCCGTTCCGAGATCAGCCGGTAAATCGTCGAGCGACCGAGCCCCGTCCGTCTCAGGGGGCACCGAGGGCATACGAAGGAACTCGATGCCTTGACTCTCGACCGGGCTTGCGGCTTGGGCGGTTGAGGTGTCGCGCATGGCATCACTCGGGTGATGGAAGTCGCCAAAGTCTACGCAGCGACGCGGTGCTCAGGTGCGATGAATCTCGGCGAATAACCATCGCGTGCGCCGTCGCGGACTTTGAGGATGACCGATCGGCAACCCACCGCCGTGCCAGCGCGGCGGGCCGCTACGCCAAGTGCGGGGTCGTAG
>PLZH01000284.1 GCA_003152055.1 Burkholderiales bacterium | reverse complement strand
TCCGGGCGAGCAACTGCCGCGCTGGTCGCTCAACCTCTTCTGGCGCAAGGACCGTGAGCCGATCTGGACCGACGCGAAGCTCCTTGCCGACGAGCACGCGGACCTCGGCGCGACGGTCCAGAGCGCACACGAGTTCCTGCTCCGCTTGGCCAAGCGTTTGGGCGTCGACGACGGCAACGTCTTCGCGGCCTACGAAGACGCCTGGTATTTCCTTTGGCGCGAGCGCAAGCTGCCGGGCAATGTCGATCCGTTCGACGCGCGGCTCGACGATCCGCTCGAGCGCAAGCGCCTGCGACGAGTCTTCGAGCGCGGCCTCGATGCGCCGGTCGGCTTTGCCCTGCCGATCGGGCGCGACGAGCGCCTCCCCTCGCAATGGCTGTCGAGCGGCTGGTATCTGCGCGACAACCGCTGCTACCTGATTCCCGGCGATTCGCCGATCGGCTATCGCCTGCCGCTCGAGTCGCTGCCCTGGGTCGCGGACGAAGACATGCCATGGCTGCACGCGCCCGACCCGACGCAGACATTCCCGGCCCTGCCGCCGCCCGCGACCCTCCGGCACGACCATGCCTTCTGGCATTCCACGGTCCAGGCGCCGACGGGTGAAAGTGTCGAACACGCGACGCCGAGCGGCTCGCACGACGTCGGGGCTCACGAATTCGTCGCCGGCCACGGCCCGAGTGCGGCGCCGGTCGCCGGCGCGACGGCGTCCCCCGCCCTGAAGCCCTTCGAGTCGGCGGCGTTCGTCGTGCGCACCGCCATCAGCGCCGAGCCGCGCGGCGGTCGCCTCTACGTCTTCATGCCACCCGTCGCGTCGCTCGAGGATTACCTCGACCTCGTCGCCGCCGTCGAAGACACAGCGCGGGCGCTGCGCACGCCGATCGTTCTCGAAGGCTCCGAGCCGCCGAGAGATCCGCGCCTCGGCATCTTGCGCGTCACGCCGGACCCCGGCGTCATCGAGGTCAACATCCACCCGGCGTCGAGCTGGCCGCAGCTCGTCGAGCAGACGACCCATCTCTACCAGGCGGCGCGCGAGACGCGGCTGGCAACCGAGAAGTTCATGCTCGACGGGCGCCACACCGGCACCGGCGGCGGCAACCACTTCGTGCTCGGCGGCGCGACGACTGCGGATTCGCCGTTCCTGCGCCGGCCCGATCTGCTCGCCAGCATGATCGCCTACTGGCACAACCACCCGGCGCTCAGCTACATCTTCTCGGGTATGTTCGTCGGCCCGACGAGCCAGGCACCGCGCATCGACGAGGCGCGCAACGATTCGGTCTACGAGATCGAGATTGCCTTCGCCGAACTGCGCCGGGTCGCGGAGGCGGAGGCCGGGTCCACGCCGCCGTGGCTGATCGATCGGCTCTTGCGCAACCTGCTGATCGACGTCACGGGCAACACGCACCGCGCCGAGTTCTGCATCGACAAGCTGTACTCGCCCGACAGCGCGACCGGCCGCCTCGGCCTGCTCGAGATGCGCGCCTTCGAGATGCCGCCGCACGCGCGCATGAGCCTCGTCCAGCAACTCCTGATGCGCTCGCTCGTGGCGCGCTTCTGGGCCGAACCCTATCGCCCCGAGCGTCTCGTGCGCTGGGGCACGGAGCTGCACGATCGCTTCATGCTGCCGCATTTCGTCTGGGATGACCTGCGCGACGTGATCGACGAGCTGCGGGCATTCGGCTATCCGGTCGAGCTCGCCTGGTTCGCGCCGCACTTTAACTTTCGCTATCCGCTCCTCGGCGACTTCGCGGCGGCCGGCGTCGAGGTCGAGTTGCGCATGGCGCTCGAGCCCTGGCACGTGCTGGGCGAGGAAAACGCCGCCGGCGGCACGGCCCGCTACGTCGATTCCTCGCTGGAGCGCGTCGAGGTCAAGGCAACGGGCCTGGTCGGCGAGCGCCATGCGCTGACCTGCAACGGCCGCCGCGTTCCGTTGCAGCCGACCGGAAAGGCGGGCGAGTTCGTCGCCGGCATCCGCTATCGCGCCTGGAACCCGCCTTCGGCGCTGCATCCGACGATCGGCGTCCAGGTGCCCCTCGTCATCGACCTCGTCGACACGTGGATGGACCGATCGCTCGGCGGCTGCCAGTATCACGTCGCTCATCCCGGCGGCATCAACTACACGGCCTTCCCCGTGAACGCACTCGAAGCCGAAGCGCGGCGCCTTGCACGTTTCTTCCGCACCGGGCACACGCCGGGGCAGATGGCCGTGCCGGCCGAGATGCCGAACCCCGACTTCCCGAGCACGCTCGACCTGCGCCGTCCGATCGCCTGATGGGCGCGCAGGCCTCCTCGGACACATTGACGAAGCTGCTCGCCGGCTACGCCGCGCCCGACGACCGCTACGACGAGTTGCTCGCCGCGCCGGGCGAGCCGCGTCCGCACTGGGACGCGTTCGTGCGCTCGCTTGCCGAGCGCGGCGAGCGCGAGGTGAGCGATACGCTCTCGCTGACCGAGCGGCAGATCCGCGAGCAGGGCATCACCTATAACGTGTATGCCGACGCGATGGGCGCGCATCGGCCGTGGGAAGTCGATCCGATCCCGCTGCTCCTGCCGGCCGATGAATGGGAAGCGATCGCCGCCGGTATCGTGCAGCGTGCCGACCTGCTCAACCGCGTCCTCGGCGACATCTACGGCGCGCAGACGCTGCTTAAGAGCGGCGCCGTTCCGCCTCCGGTCGTGTTCGGCCATCGCGGCTTTCTCGGCCCCGTGCAGGGCATCCGCCCGCCCGGCGGCATGCACCTGCTGCAATATGCCGCCGACCTGGCACGCTCGCCCGACGGTCGCTGGTGGGTCGTCAGCGACCGTACCCAGGCACCTTCGGGCTCGGGCTATGCGCTGGAAAACCGCCTCGTCGTCTCGCGTGTCTTTCCGCAGATGTTCCGTGAGCTGCCGGTGCAGCATCTGGCCTCGTTCTTCGATGCGCTGCGCTCGGCCCTGCAGCGCTGGGCGCCGCGCGGCGACGGGCCGACGCGAATCGTCCTGCTCACGCCCGGCCCGTACAACGAAACATACTTCGAGCACGCGCTGCTCGCCCGCTATCTCGGCTTCGCGCTGGTCGAAGGCAGCGACCTGACGGTGCGCGACGATCGCGTCTGGCTGAAGACGATCGACGGCCTGCAGCGCGTCCACGCCATCGTCCGCCGCCAGGACGACGACTACTGCGATCCGCTCGAGCTGCGCTCGGATTCCGCCCTCGGCATCGCCGGCCTCACCGAATGCGCACGGCGCGGCAACGTGCTACTCGCCAACGCCCTCGGCTCCGGCGTGCTCGAATCGGGCGCCTTGCTTGGCTACCTGCCGAAGCTCGCCCGCGAGCTGCTCGGCGAGCCGCTCTTGCTGCCTTCGGTCGCGACCTGGTGGCTCGGCGAGCCGGCCGCATTCGAGGACGCTTGGCAGCATCCGGAACGCCTCATCATCAAACCGCTCGAACGATCGGCGAGCGAGCGGCCGATCGTCGTCGAGGATCTCTCCGAAGCCGAGCGCACGACCCTGCGTGCGCGGATAGCGGCGCGGCCGCAGCATTACGTCGCGCAGGAGTGGGTCCACGTCTCGAAAGCGCCGGTGCTCGAGCGCAGCGCTGCCGAGGCGTTCGCGGCGCGCACGGTGGGTCTGCGCGTCTTCGCCGCCGCTACGCCGAGCGGTTGGCGCGTCATGCCCGGCGGTCTGGCGCGCGTCGCCGGCGACGATGACTCGCGGGTCATCGCGATGCAGCGCGGCGGTCGCTCCAAGGACACCTGGGTGCTCGCGGACGCGCCGGTCAACGCCGCGTTCTCGCTGCTTTCGCAGACGGTGACGGCCGACGAGCTCGTCGACTCGAATGCGACGCTCGCCTCGCGTGCCGCCGAGAACCTGTTCTGGTTTGGCCGCTACGGCGAGCGCTGCGACATGTCAGTCCGCCTTCTGCGCGTCGCTCTCGGCCACGTGCTCGACGATCCGGGCGCGCGCGCCGGCGGCGTTCAGCCAGCGTGGGTGCTGGCCAAGCAGCTGGGTCTCATCGAGACCACGAAGAATGTCGCCCGCGGGCTGCGCCGCGCCGCGACGCACCCGGAGGCGGCGCTCAATCAGCGCCTGCGCCAGCTCTCCCGCGTCGCCTTCAGTCTGCGCGACCGGATGTCGACCGACCACTGGCGAACCCTCAACCGGCTGATCGCCGATCCGGTCTTCCAGCGCGAGCCGTCGCTGCCGAACACGCTGGTCTGGCTCGACCGCGCGGTCACTGCGACGATGACGCTCTCCGGCTTCGTCCTCGACGGCATGACGCGCGGCATCGGCTGGCGCTTTCTCTCGATGGGCCGGCGCGTCGAACGGCTGGCGACGATGTGCGGCGCTCTCGGTGTCGCCATCGACGAAGGCCGCGATCACGAGCTCGACTGGCTGCTCGAGCTCGCCGATTCGAGCGTCACCTACCGCTCGCGCTACCTCGCGGCGCCGGAGTGGCTGCCGGTGCTCGACATGGTCGTGCGCGACGAGGCCAATCCGCGCTCGCTGGCCTTTCAGGCCAAGGGCCTGGCCGAATACATCGCCAAGATCGAGATCAGCCACGGCCGCTTCGCCAGCGAGACGCTGGCGCCGGCATGCGCCGCCTTGCGCGGCCTGAAACCAGCCGAGCTGGATCCGGAAAGCCAAGCGCTGGCGCAGACGATCGCCCAGCTGCAGCGTGCCGCGTATGCGGTCTCCGACGACATCTCGATGAAATTCTTCTCGCACGCCGTACCGCGCAGCGTGCTGTCGCTGGCCGCATGACGAGCCCGCTATGACGGCATGTCGATACACGGTCGACCACGAGACCCGCTATGCCTATCGCGTCCCGGTGTCGCAATCGTGGCAACTCGCTCACCTGACGCCGCGCGAGCTCCCGTGGCAGCATGTGCTATCGCACGAGTTGCGCATCGAGCCGGCGGCGGACGAGCGTCGCGATGAGCGCGACGCCTTCGGCAACGGCGTCACGCATTTCGCCGTACACGGTCCGCATCCGCTGCTTCGGGTGCGCATGCTGGCCGAGGTCGAGGTCGACGAGCGCCCCGACATGCACACCGTCGACTCGCTCGCCTGGGAGGCCGTGCGTGACTCGCTGCGCGTCGACCCGGCGCAGGACGGGCTTGCACCGGCACGGATGAGCGAGCAGAGCGCGCTGGTGCCTTGGTCGGAGAGCGCCCGCGCCTACGCGACGCCGAGCTTCGCCGCGGGGCGCGGCTGGCTCGAGGCCGTGACCGATCTGATGCACCGCATCCACGCCAACTTCGAGTTCGAGCCCGGCGCGACGACGGTGGCGACACAGGTCGACGAAGTGCTCGAGCTGCGCCGCGGCGTCTGCCAGGATTTCGCGCATCTGATGCTCGCCTGCCTGCGCGGCCACGGGCTGCCGGCGCGCTACGTCTCGGGCTACCTACTGACCGAACCACCGCCGGGCCGGCCACGCCTGCTCGGCGCGGATGCCTCGCACGCCTGGGTCGCCGCGTATTCGCCGGCGCACGGCTGGGTCGAGCTCGATCCGACCAACGACCACCTTGCCGATCGGCGCTACATCACGCTCGCCTGGGGCGCCGACTTTGCCGACGTGGTGCCACTTCGCGGCGTGATTCTTGGCGGGCGCGGACAGAGCATGGCCGTCGAGGTGAGCGTCATCCCCGACTGATCCGAGGGTGCGCTCCCCCGTTCATGGGAGCGCTTCGAGAGGGAGGCGATGCCTCGTTTCCAGCCATCGGCGGGATGGCGCGCGGCCAGACGGATCGAGAAACTGGCGGAACTCGCTTTCCAGGAGCCTCGCCATGTCTCTCGCCTCCCTCGAAGAACTCTCGCTGGGGCCCATCGAACCGGTCGAACGCGAATCGGTGTGTCGACGGGCTTCGGTGCGATTGACGGCGGCTCGCGGCGTGTTCGGCTCCGCCTCGCCTTGTGCGGCATTCGGAACCTGAGCGTTCATCGCATCGCGGTCCGGGCTGGTTCGATTCGAGCTGGGAGCTGCACTGCAGATGCGAGGTCCGCGAAGGCTGGCCCGCGGACGCGACCCTGCGCGAATGGATCGAGGGTTGGCTCTACCCTGCCGGCGGCGTGTCGTTGAGCGCGACGTAGAGCCCAGGCCTGCGCCTTGTCCCGGCGGCGGCGGATCGCTTTCTCAGGCCACGTTGATCGTCGCCGAAGAAGGATCGGCGGGACCTGTGTTGTTGGCCACGCGTCGCACGGCTCTGCCCAAGTCCACGACCGCCATCGCGTAGTAGCTTGACCAGTTGTATCGAGTGATCGCGAAGAAATTGGTCGTGCCCGCGAAGTAGCTCGGCTCCGCGCCGCCGTTCTGCAGTTCGACGAGCGCAAGCGCACTTCCGGCGGCAAACGCTTCTGGCGGAACGACGGCGCCTTTTTCCACCATCTCTGCGGCGCTGAACGCGGGCACGATGTCGGTGGCGAGCAGCGCCGCCCGCATGTCCGCGTCGGCCGGCGGCTGAACGTCGAAGCGCACCGCCAAGCCGCGCTTCCAGCCGAACTCCGCCAGGTAATTGGCGACGCTGCCGATCACGTCGGCGCCGCTGTGGTGCAGGTCGACGTGGCCGTCGCCGTCAAGATCGACGGCATATTTGTTGAAGCTCGACGGCATGAATTGCGCCATGCCGAAGGCGCCGGCGTAGCTGCCTTTCCAGACGAGTGGCTCGACGCCTTCGCTATTGCAGAGAACGAACCAGTTCTCGAGCTCGTCCTTGAAGAATTCGCTGCGGTCGGTGCGGCCGGCGGGAAAGTCGAACGAAAGCGTCGCCAGCGCATCGATGACGCGGAAGTTGCCCATCTGCTGGCCGTAGATCGATTCGACGCCGACGATGCCGACGACGATCTCCGGCGGCACACCGTAGAGCTCCTCGGCGGTCGCGAGCCACGTTTGGTTCGCCTTCCAGAACGCCGCGCCGGCCTTGATGCGAACCGGCTCGACGAAACGGGCACGGTACGCGGCCCAGTTCTTCGTCGTGCCGGCTGGCGGCGGCATGATGTAGCGCACGACGCTCGGCACGAAGCGTGATTGCTCGAGCGCCGCGCGCACCCAGGCCGCATCGAAGCCGCGCCGCTCGGCCACGGCATCCGCGAAGCGCATAACGTCGTCGCGCTCGCCGTAGGTGATGACGTCGGGCGCGCCGTCGTCGGCTACCGGCACGGCCGGCTTCGGCTTCTTGCGAGCCGCCAGCGACGGCGCGCTCGCCGTTGCGGCGAGCCAGGCGCCACCGAGCATCAGGGAACGGCGAACCGAAGATCCAAGCATCGCCGCGATTATCGGGCGAGTGCCGTCTTCAGTCGCCGCGCTGCGGCGGCAAAACGGCGCGTCAGTTCACGGTCCGGTCGTTTTGCGCTCGCCCGGCTGTAGCGCTGCGCCTCGAGCGCATCGAAGGCCGCGGCGAGGGGCTCGCCCGCGGCACCGATGCGCTCGCGAATGCGCGCGGCCAGAGTGCGCGGCGCTTCGTGCGGCGCCGCCGGCAGGCCGACCGAGCGGAGCGCGCGCTTCATGCGTTCGAGCTGGCGCACCCAGGGGTCGATGCGATGCCGGTCGAACCAGGCCCAGGCGGCTCCCGCCAGCGCGAAGGCGCTGAGCGTGCCGATCAGGAGCAGCGCCAGGTCTTCCCAGCTCGGCGACTGAAAACCAATGTTCTTCAGCACGTCGAGCTGCTGGCCGCGCGAGTAATTCAGCACCCACTGGTTCCATCGGTTGTTGGCTGCCTCCCAGCTGCTGCGCAACGCGGCGAAAAGCTGCGGGCTCATGGTGTCGAACGCTTCAGCGACGAAGCCGGCCTGCGGCGCGAGGCGGCTGCTGCGGTTGATGCGATCGGGGGCGACGGCGGCCGTCGGATCGGCGCGCACCCAGCCGACGCCGGTCTGCCAGAACTCGGCCCAGGCATGCGCCGAGCTCTGGCGGATGACGTAGAAGCCATCGACCGGCGCCGGATCGGTGCCTTGATAGCCGGTGACGACGCGCGCCGGGATGCCGACCGCGCGCATGACGACGACGAAGGCCGAAGCGAAGTGCTCGCAGAAGCCCTCCTTGCGATCGAGCCAGAACTCGTCGACGCCGTCGCGCCCGTAGTCGCCGGGGGCGAGCGTGTAGCTGTAGCCGCCCTTGCGAATGTATTGCAGCAGTGAATGCGCGAAAACCGTCCCGCCGACGTTCCGATTGAGCGGGTCGTCGCGAAAGCTCTTCGCCCAGGCGATCGTGCGCGGGTTGTAGCCGGCCGGGAGCTCGAGGCTCTCCGACAGCTCGCCGATGCGCCGCGGCGGACCGAGCGTGAATTGCGTGTAGGCCTCGGCCTTGAAGCGCACGCGTTCGAAGACCTGGCGATCGGCGAGCCATTGCAGGTCGTCGCGGGCGCTGACGCGAAAGCCGTCGATGGGCGAGATCGAGGTCGTCGCCTCGAGCAGCGGAATCGACGCAAGGCGGATCGGCTCGAGCGTCACTTCGTAACGGATCGGTTCGCCCCGCGTTTTCAGCAGCGGCGGCCGCGGCGCCACGCCGGGTGCGGCGAAGGGCAGGCCGGCCGGTCGCCACTCGACGCCGTCGAAGCGTGTCAGCACCGGTCCGCGGAAGTAGCGCTCGGCCGGTGGCGGCGGCTCGCCCTCGAAGCGCACGCGCATCGCGATCGAGTCGTCGCTTGCGACTTCGCTGAGCGAGCCCATCTTCATCGTGTTCGACAGGCCCGTCGTCGAGATGCCGTCCTGTGGCACGCCCCAAAGCGGCCCGATGCGCGGGAAGAGCAGAAAGAGCAGCGCCATCACTGGCGCGCCGAACAGCGCCGTTCGTGCCGCCAGGCCGCTGGCCTGACGCAGGCTCGGCTGGCCGACCGGCATATGCGCGAGGACGACCGCGGTGAGCAGGCCCCATACCGAAACGAGCATCGCCGCGGCGACCGGCAGCGACTGCGAATAGAGGAAGTGCGTGAGGATGATGAAGAAGCCGAGGAAGAAGATGACGAAGGCATCGCGCCGCGCCCGCAGCTCGAGCGTCTTCAGCGCCATCAGCGCGACCGCGAGCGTGATGCCCGGCTCCTTGCCGAGCAGCGTGCGGTAGGACCAGAACGTGAGTCCGATGGCGATGGCGAGCACGACGACGAGGACCCAGCGTCCCGGCAGAGCGCCGCCGACGAGCGCGAGGCGGCCGCGCCAGACGAGGACGATCGCCGTCAGCACGATCGTCCACGCCGGCAGGTGCGAGGCGTGCGGCAGCACCGTCCAGGCGATGACGGCGAGCAGGAAGAGCGTGTCGCGCGCTTCGCGTGGCAGCTGCCGCCAGCCGGGCCAGCGCGGCGGCCAGGTCCGTTCGCGAAAAGCGGCCGTACTCATCGCCGGCTCAGGCCCACAAGGCGAGCGTCTCAAGGCAGCGCCTTTGCTGCGCCTCGCCGGCGGCCGGTGGCAGCTCGATGCCGGGCACGCGCAAGCCGTAGTCGGTGCCGGCGCGGGCAGCGGCAATCGTCCACGCCGCCAATCGCGAGAGGCGCTCTTCAGGCGCCAGCGAGCCGCACGCCGTCCAGTCGAGCCACAGCTCCTGGCGCGCCGCGACACTGGTATCACGGCTGACGAGCTCGGCACCGGTCTCGAGTGCCTGCGCGGCCTTCTTCCATGCGACGAGCTTGAGCGGGTCGCCGCGGCGATAGGCGCGCACGCCTTCGATCTCGCCGCCTTCGCTGCTGCGCGATTGCGTCGTGCCGCCGGCGATGGGCCGCGCTGCCGGGAGCGCCGGTGCGCCGACCTCGAGCTTCGGATAGACGAGCAGCCTGGCCTCGGGCCGCCACACCGTCCAGGCGCGAAAAAGCCCGAGCGGAAAGCGCGTCTCGGCGCTCAGCGTCGGCACCTCATGCCGGCCGCGCTGGGCGGGAACGAAGCTGACGTGCGACGTCGCCTGGCCGCCGGCGGGCACGTTGATCCATGCCAGCGTTGCGTCTGGCGCTTCGAGAATGCGCAGGCCGATGCCGAAGCGCGCCGTGCCCGGGTTGTTCATGACGACGTCGAGCACCGCCGGGTCGCCGGCGAATGCGGGCGATACCGGACGCAGGTGCAAGGTGAGCCCGCGCAAGGTGCCGTGCGTGATGTGCATCGAGACGACGCCGCTTCCCGCGAGCAGAAAAGTCAGGACGTAGCCGAGGTTGAGCTGGTAGTTCACCGAGGCGAGCAGCAGCACGAGGAGGGTCAGGCCGAACATCCAGCCGGCCCGCGTCGGCAGGATGTAGACGTTGCCTTGCGTCAGCGTCTGCGTGTCGGTGCGCGGCAGGCGCGACTGCCACCAGCGGCGAAAGCGCGCGCGGACCAGAGCCGCAGGATTGAGGCTGGCGACGGCGTTCAAGGCAACGCGACGGCCTCGATCATCGCCCGCACCTGCTCGACGCGCCCGCGGCCGGCGCCTGCGACCGGAATCAGGCGGTGCGCGATCGTCTGCGGCAGCACGTACTGCACATCGTCGGGCGCGACATAGTCGCGGCCGCCGAGCAGGGCGCGCGCCCGCGCCGCGCGCAGCACGGCGATGCCGGCGCGCGGCGACAGGCCTTCGACGAACCACGAGCCGGAGCGCGTCGCCTGGATCAGCGCCTGCAGATAGTCGAGCAGGGCATCGGACGCGTGCACGGCTTGCGCCGCGCGCTGCGCGTCGATCAGCTCGGCCGGCGTCATCACCGGGCGCAGTCTCGAGATCGCTTCCCGCCGATCGGCGCCGGCGAGCAATTCGCGTTCGCTCTTCCTGTCCGGATAGCCGAGGGTGATGCACATGAGAAAGCGATCGAGCTGCGACTCGGGCAGCGGATAAGTGCCGAGCTGGTCGGTCGGGTTCTGCGTTGCGATCACGAAGAAGGGCACCGGCAGGGCGCGCGTCTCGCCTTCGACCGTCACCTGGTGCTCTTCCATCGCTTCGAGCAAGGCGCTCTGCGTCTTCGGCCCGGCGCGGTTGATCTCGTCGGCGAGGAGCACGTGCGCGAACACCGGCCCGGCGTGAAAAACGAACGCTTCCTTGCTCCGCTCGTAGACGCTGACGCCGATGAGGTCCGACGGCATCAGGTCGGCGGTGAACTGGGTGCGCGAAAAGCTGAGGCCCAGGGATACCGAGATGGCGTGCGCGAGCGTCGTCTTTCCGACCCCCGGCACGTCCTCGATCAGCAGATGCCCACCGGCGAGCACGCAGGCAACGCAGTCTTCTATCTGCGGGCGCTTGCCGACGATGATCGTGCTAATCTGGCCGACGAGATCGGCGAGTTGGGCGGCAAGAGGTCGGCTCATCCAGCGACCTTACTAGAAAACTCTAAATCGCAAATGCCATGACGACGGCCTTCTACAGCCACCCCGACTGCCGCGGCCACGACATGGGCGAGGGCCATCCCGAGTGCCCCGGGCGGCTCGATGCCATCGACGACTTTCTCATCGCCAGCGGCCTCGACGCCGCGCTCGAGCGGCGCGAGGCACCGGCCGTGATGATGAGCGACGTCGACCTGGCGCACGAGAGCCGCTTCGTCGGCGAGCTTCGCGAAGTGCTCGAGCGCGTGCAGGCCGATGGCCGGCCCCGCGCGATCGATCCCGACACCGTAGCCGGGCCCGGTACCTGGGCCGCCGTCGTGCGCGCCGCCGGCGCCGCCGTTGCCGCGACCGATTCGGTCCTCGACGGCAGCGCCGAGAACGCGTTCTGCGCGGTGCGGCCCCCCGGCCATCACGCCACGCGCGACCAGGCGATGGGCTTTTGCTTCCTCAACAACGTCTGCGTCGCGGCGCGCCACGCGCTCGACGTGCGCGGCCTGAAGCGCGTCGCCATCGTCGACTTCGACGTGCACCACGGCAANNGGCACCGAAGACATCATCGCCGGCGACGAGCGCGTCCTCATGGTGAGCATCTTCCAGCATCCGCTGTATCCGTACAGCGGCGCCGTACCCATGGGCACGAACATGGTCAACGTTCCGGTCCCGCCGTACTCGCGCGGCGCCCAGGTGCGCGAGCTGATCGAGGCGAACTGGATGGAGCGGCTCGATGCGTTCGCGCCGGAGATGATCTTCGTCTCGGCCGGCTTCGATGCGCATCGCGACGACGATCTCGGCCAGCTCGGTCTCGTCGAGGCCGACTACACCTGGATCACGCAGCGCGTCAAGGCAGTCGCCGACAAGCACGCGCAGGGCCGCATCGTCTCGTGTCTCGAGGGCGGCTACAACCTCGGCGCCCTCGCGCGCAGCGTCGCCGCGCATCTGCGTGTGCTGATAGGCGCGTGAAGCGCCCGGCGAACGCCCGGCCACCGCGAGCCGGCCGAAGAAAGGCCGGCCGATGAACCGCCAGTTCGACATCCGCGAACTCGACCAGCTCGCTCTCGACCTGACGCAGCCCGGCGCGGCCGCCGAGCTCGGCGTCCTCGCGCTCTGCCTGTTCGCCGCCTGGGGCATGGTGCGGCTCATGCGCGGCCGCACGGCGCCGACCGGCTCGGTGTGGTTCGGCAACCGCATCGTCGATGGCGTGCTCTTTCCGGTGCTCGCACTCGCCTTCGCCTACGTCGCCCGCGTCGCACTCGAAACGACGATCAAGCCGGCGGTTTTTCGCGTCGCGATTCCGATCCTCGTCTCGCTCGTCGTCATGCGCCTCACGGTACGGGTGCTGACCCGAACCTTTCCCGACGTCGCCTGGATGCGCACGATCGAGCGAAGCATCTCGTGGCTGGCCTGGATCGCCGTCGTGCTCTGGGTCACCGGCCTCGCGCCGATGGCGCTCGATGCAATGAACGAGGTGCAGTGGAAGGTTGGCGTCGCGCAGGTAACGCTGCGCAACGTCGTCGAAGGCACGATCACCGCCGGCATCGTCCTTGTCCTGGCGCTGTGGGTTTCGGGCGGCGTCGAGCGCATGCTCCTGAAGAACGCGAGCGGCCAGGACCTGTCGCTGCGCAAGATCGCGGCGACGCTGGTGCGCGCCGTGCTGCTCTTCGCCGGCTTGATGTTCGCGCTTTCGGCGGTCGGCATCGACCTCACGGCGCTGTCGGTGCTGGGTGGCGCGATCGGCGTCGGCGTCGGCTTCGGCCTGCAGAAGATCGCTGCCAACTACATGAGCGGCTTCATCATCCTTGCCGAGCGCAGCATCCGGATCGGCGACATGGTGAAGGTCGATACCTTCGAGGGCCGCATCACCGACATCCGCACACGCTACACGGTGATCCGCTCGCTCGGTGGCCGCGAGGCCATCGTGCCGAACGAGACGCTGATCACGACGCGGGTCGAGAACCTGTCGCTCGCCGACCCGCGCGTGCTCGTGCAGACGACCGTGCAGGTCGCCTACGGCACGGACGTACGAGCCTTGCAGCCCAAGCTCGAGGCTGCCATCGTCGGGGTCGGGCGTGTCGTGCCCGATCCGGCCCCCGCGGTGCAGTTGTCCGCCTTCTCGGCCGACGGCATGGATCTGGTCATCAACTTCTGGATCCGCGACGCCGAAAACGGCCAGGGCAACGTCAAGTCGGCGGTCAATCTCGCCGTGCTCGACGTCCTCAACGCCGAGGGCGTCGAGATTCCGTTCCCGCAGCGCGTCGTGCATGCTGTGATATCGCGGGAACGCCCGGGCGACGGCGAGGCCGACGGCCGGGTGCCTTCGGCGCAGTGAAGGCGAGCACGCCGTGCCGCGGCTTCGGCCTCGCGCCGGACCGGCATCGTACGGTCAGCGTCGTTGCGGGTTGCGCGCACGATGTGGCTGCGTCTTCGGTTCGCAAGCCGATTGCGAGGCCTTGCCGGGGCCTCGGCGCTGACGATCGACACACGACGTACCGCCATTGCGTCCCTTCGGGTCGCGAGGCTAAAGTCGCTGCGCACAATGGCTTGGGCAGACTTGCCTCCCTTCAAGCCTTTCGGGACCGGATCATGAACAAGCGCATCTTTCTTCTCTCGGGCCTCGCCGTCGCGGCGTCGGCCCTTGCCGCGCCGCTGCCCTATGACGAATCGGCCAATGCGAAGGCCGAGATCGAGCAGGCGCTGGCAACGGCGAAGACGCACCAGGGCAAGGTCCTCGTGATCTTCGGCGCCAACTGGTGCGAAGACTGCCGCGCGCTCGACCATGCGCTGAAGGCCGACAGGAGCGCGAAGCTGATCGCTGACGAGTTTGGCGTCGTCAAGGTCGATGTCGGCCGCTTCGACCGCAATCTCGACGTCGCTGCCGCCTATGGCGACCCGATCAGGAAGGGTATTCCGGCAGCGGTCGTCCTTTCCGCCGACAACCAGGTGCTGTACGCCACGCGCGCGGGCGAGCTCGCCGACGCGCGGCGAATGAGCGACAGCGGCATATACGACTTCTTCAGGAACGTCACGTCCGCCGCGCGGGCGAAGCAGTAGCCTTTCGACGGACGCACCATGTGCCGCAACATCCGGACTCTCTTCAATTTCGAACCTCCGGCGACGGAGCTGGAGATTCGTGACGCTTCGCTGCAGTTCGTGCGAAAGCTGAGTGGCTTCAGTGTTCCGTCCAAGGCCAACGAGGCAGCGTTCGAGCGCGCCGTCGAAGACATCGCGGTCGCTGCTCGCCAGCTCATCATCTGCCTGGTGACGAGCGCCGATCCGCGCGATCGCGGCATGGAGGCCGAGCGGGCGCGGGCGAAATCGGCGGCCCGATTCGGGTTGCAGCCATGAACGCCTGGTCGATTTCCCGCATCCTCGGGCCGCGATCGCTTCAGCTTTTGACACGCGGCGTCGTCAAGTACAGGTAGAAGTCCCGGACGTCGGCAAGCCTTGCCTACACTCAGTGTTGCCCAAAGAGTTCTTCCGATCATCGAGTCCATCCCCATGCCCATGAACGTCAGGAAGATCGTCGTCTTCAAGCATGCCGTGAGCTGGCGGCTGCGGCTGGGTTGATGGCGGCGCCATCGCACCCCCTTCCGCTGCGGGCGATCGACGCGCTGCGGCGTGGCGACACGATCGAAGCGATCCGGCTCCTGCGCGCCTCGGCGCCGCTCGACCTCAAGGCCGCCAAGGACGCGATCGATGCCTATCGTCGCGGCGAAGCGGCCCCGCCGCCACGCCCGCCCGTGCCGGGGCCGCAGGCGAAATCGGCGGCCGACGCGAAGCATGTGATCGCGCAGAGCGCAGTCGTCGAGCGCATGCGCAAGGCCTCGGGCTTCGGTCTCGCGCAGGCGCAGGACGCGCTCGACACGTCGCGCTTTCGCGACCGGCCGACCGGCGTTGGCGGTCGCTCGCCCGGCGAAGTGCCACGGTCCGGCCCGGTGCTGTGGTGGATCGCCATCGCCGCGCTTGCGGGCTATGCCTTGTACTCGTTCCTGCTCCGCGCGATCCATGTCTGAATCGGAGTCGTCGTTCGCGCCGCCGGACTGTGGCTGCGCCTGCCGGGCGCTGTGCTATCGCCCGACGGGCGGCCCGATGTTCGTCCACTGCTTCCACTGAGGCGTCGAAGCATGAGCGATCGATTTTTCTCCTTGACTCGTCCTGCTCTCGACCGCCTCGTCGTCGTTGCCGTCTTGGCCACCGCCTTGATGACAGCTGCGCAGGCGCAACCTGCGTCGGCGCCCGCAGGCGGCATCGCGAGCATCTGTCCCAAAGGCGTCGTGGCCGGCAGCCGCTGTGTATCGGGGCGCGACAGCGCAGGCGCCTTCTATTGGCTGGTCGTGCCTGCGAACTGGAACGGCACGCTGGTCGTTCATGCCCATGGTGGTCCCGAGTTCGGACGGCTCAGGGTGAAGCGCCCTGTTGAAGACCTGCAGCGCTGGTCGATCTGGACGCGTGCGGGCTTTGCGTACGCGGGCACGGGTTATCACCAAACCGGCGTTGCCGTCGCGTCAGCAGCGCAGGATATCGAGCGCGTTCGCCGCGTCTTCGTCGCTGCGTTCGGCGCTCCGAGCAGAACCATCCTGCACGGAAACTCCTGGGGGGCCAGCGTTGCGGCCAAGGCCGCCGAGCTGTTCGGCGACGGCTCGGGCAACGATGGCAAGCCACCGTACGACGGCGTGCTGCTCACGTCGGGCGTGCTCGGCGGCGCCCCGAAGTCATACGATTTCCGGCTCGACCTTCGGGTTGTCTACGAAGTGGTCTGCGGCAACCATCCGCTGCCGGGTGAGCTTCAATATCCCCTGTGGCAGGGTCTGCCGCTCGACATCAAGATGACGCGTCCCGAACTCGCCGCTCGCGTCAATGAGTGCACGGGAGTGGACCTCAAGCCGGAGGCACGCAGTGCATCGCAGCAGCGCAATCTCGAGACGGTCACCCGCGTCATCCGAATTCCCGAGCGAACGCTGATCAGCCACCTTGAATGGGCGACGCGAGGCTTGCAGGACATCGTCTTCACGCGTCTCGGCGGGCGCAATCCATTCGGCAACGAAGGCGTTCGCTACGTCGGCTCGGCCGACGACGATGCGCTCAACGCCAGTGTTGCGCGCTATCGCGCCGACCCGGCGGCGCAGGCGGCGTTCGCTGTTGATGCCGATCTGCAGGGCCGCATCGCCGTTCCGGTTCTGACGCTGCACGCGATCGACGACCCGACCGCCTTCGTCGAGCTCGAGTCGACGTTTCGCGACACGATGACGCGTGGCGGCAGCGCCGATCGGCTCGTTCAGGTCTTCAGCGACGACCACGAGCACAGCTATCTGGCCGACGCCGAGTACGTCGCGGTGATGCGTTCGCTGCTCGCTTGGGTCGAACGCGGCGAGAAGCCGACGCCGCAAGGCGTGGCCTCGCGCTGCGGCGGTCTCGAAGCGACATTCCATCCGGCGACCGGCTGTCGTTTTCACCCCGACTACAGGCCGCCGCCGCTGGCGTCGCGCGTGCCGCCCCGACTCCAAGTGGGCCTGACGGAATGATGTCAACGCGCGCCGAAGGTTCGCCCGGCGCGCCGATCGCCGTCGTCACGACGGTCGGCAGCCGGGCCGAGGCGCAGAGCATGGCCTGCGCCCTCGTCAAGGCCCGCCTCGCCGCCTGCGTGCAGATCAACGCGATCGACAGCGTCTATTCTTGGCAGGGCGAGATCCGCGCGGACCAGGAGTTTCGCGTCGTTGCGAAGACCAGCGAAGCAAGCTACGCGGCCGTCGAAGCAGCGATCCGCGAGCTGCATTCCTACGAGCTGCCGGCCATCCACGCGATCGCGTTCGCGCATATCCATCTGGCCTACGGCGAGTGGATCGCCGCCAACTCGAACGGTCGTCCCTGAATGGAGCACAGCTTTCTCTCGGCGTTCATCCTCCTCCTGCTCGTTCTCGATCCCTTCGGCAGCCTGCCGATCTTCATTCCGGTGATGCGCACCGTACCCGCCGAGCGGCGGCGCTGGGTAGCGCTGCGCGAGGTGATGATCGCCTTCGCCGTACTCTGTTTCTTCATGTTCTTCGGCGAGGGATTCCTGCGCGTCATGCATCTCTCCGAGCGATCGCTCGAAGTGGCCGGCGGCGTCATTCTCCTCATGGTTGCGATCCGCATGATCTTCAGCCAGGGCGGCGGCATCTATGGTGTTCCCGAGGGCAAGGAGCCGCTCATCTTTCCGCTCGCGGTGCCGCTGCTCGCCGGGCCTTCGGCGATGGCGACGGTGCTGCTGCTCGCCTCGCGGCAGCCCGATCGCGTCGTCGAATGGGTCGGTGCGCTCGTCTGCGCGATGGCGGTGTCGGGGCTCGTTCTGGTCGGCTGCGCGCGGATCCGGCGCTGGCTCGGCGATTCCGTTGTCTCGGCGTTCGAGAAGCTGATGGGGCTCGTTCTGACGGCAATTGCCGTCGAAATGATTCTCGCCGGGCTGAAGCGCTACTTCATGGGAGCGCCGTGATTGGCCGCGGTGCTGCGCGTCATGCGTCGAGCTGCAATTCGACTCCACCCAGGCCTGCGAACTCCGCCCGATACTGGCCCGGGCCAGGAAGGCGTGGCGCGCCGGTGCAGCTCCCGGTCGTAACGATGTCGCCGGCACGCAGGCCCCGGCCAGGCGCTTGCGTATTGGCGAGCAGGACGACAGCACCGAACGGATCGCCTTCGAGGATGGCGCGGCCGCTGCCCTTCGCCAGCTCGGCGACGCGCCCATCTGGTCGGGTCGCCGTCAGGACGATGCCGATCGCCGCGAAGTCGAGCCCGCGCCATTCGCGTATGCGCGGCCCCGCGATGAAAGCGCCGTTGTTGAAGCCGTCGGCGATCTCGGCGAGCGCACCGCTGCCGCGCGGCAGTCGCGGATCGACGAGTTCGATCGCGATCCGCAGCACGGCGATCGCGGCCGCCACCTCGTCGCGCGTGTAGACGGCGCCGGAGCGCGGCGGCAGATCGTGGCCGAGCTCGAACGCGAACTCGCACTCGATCAGCGGTGCGACGAATTCGGCAAGGCTGAGCTGGCCCGACCGTTCGCTTGCGTCGCGCACAAGCGATGCCGGGATCGGCCCGGCGACCGGCGTCGGGACGCCCATCGCCTGTCGTTGCTCGGCCGTGATCGCGCCCACCTTCCAGGCGCCGACGGGGCCGAAAGCACCGATCACCGCAGTCTGCAGGCGATAGGCTTCGCGTAGATCGGCGGGCCGCCAGGCAGCCGGACACTCGGCGATGGCGCGAGCCCGGCGGCGCGCCTCGACGAGAGCGGTGCGGGCTGCTTCGAACTCCCTGTCGTTCATGCAAGGATGGCTGAGTTCGCGCCTCGCTGCGGCCTATTTCAGCCGATAGCCGCAGACGCCGCAGAACAGGTCGTCCGCGGCGACCGGCGACAGGCATTGGGGGCACGTCGTCGCGGCTGTGGGCGCAGGCGCTACCGGCGCCGCAGGCTGCACTGGCGGTGGCACGTAGGCGGGCGCAGCGGCGTAGGCAGGCGCGGGTGCCGGCGGCGCGTCGTCGAAAGGCAGGGCGATGTCGGGGTCGACCGAGTCCGGCGGCGCCGGTGCCATGAAATCGTGAGGTGGCGCGTACGCGGGCGGCGGATTGAATGCGGCCGGTGGCTCGAATGAGGGCGGCGGCGCGAAGGCGGGAGGTGCGTTGTATGGCGACGCCGAAGGAGGCGTGTAGGCTGGTGGCACCGCCGAGTCCACCGGCGCGACGGAACCGGCGACCGGCGCAGACGGATACATCGGCATGGCAGCCGCGGCGGTAGCCCCTGCTGCTGCAGCGGCTGCCGCGCCGTCCCGGCTCGCCGTGTTCCTCGCCTTCTCGCCGAGTTCGCCGGCGCGCCGGCGCGCATCGTCGAGCCTTTCGCGCAGTGCCGCTTCGGTCGCGCTCGGATCGAGCCCTTCGGTCACGCGCAGGTAGACGAGGCACAGGCCCAGCAGATAGACCTGGCCGACCAGCGACGCGGCCACCGCCCAGAGAACCAGACCGCCTATGGCACCGGCGACCATCTGGCTGCCGCCGCCATAGCCTTGCATCATGCCCATCAGCGATCCCATGCCGCCCATGCCGCCGCCAAAGCCGACGATCGAACCCGACAGGCCCAGTGTCGGCAGCAGCCCGGCACCGAGAACGCCGAAGATCACGAGGCCGACGGCGAAGGCGAGAAAGCCGACGAAGACGAGCAACAGCACCGCTTCGATCAGGCGGCTGCGCGCGATGGCGAGTGTCTGCGCCAGCGCGCGCGTGATCGTCGCGCCCTGCCAGATCGCAGGCAGCGAAAGCACCATGCAGAGGAAAAGGCCGCAGATCGTGACGCCGGCGACGACGACCGAGACCGGAAAGACGACCGTAAAGAGGAGCGGCCCGAGGAAAGGAATCTTGCAGATGAAGAAGAGGATCGCCAGGACGATGAAGATGGCGATCTCGACGGCGATGAATGCCAGGCCCAGGACGATCAGCTTCGGGATGCACACCAGGCCGTAGACGAGCGCATCGACCGTGCTCCGTGGCGAGATGCCGCGGGCGGAATCCATGTGCAGCAGGCCGGCCGCGTTGACGCCGGTTCCCACGGCGACGAAGTAGACGATGAAGGCGAGCAGACCGGCCATGAAGCCGAGCGTTCCGCTCGTGGCGACGAGCAGGCCGGCGACGAGGACGCCGGCCACCGTGCAGCCGATGAGCGCGACGAGGGCGCGCCGGTTGCGCAAGCCGTTGACGGCCTGGAAAAGGCTGGAGAAGGCGTTGGCCGAGATTGCGGCGGGCAGGATCGCTTGCGCTGGTTCGGTGGACATGATTTCTCCTCTCGAAATCGTGTGTTTGGCGGGTCGCGCCGACTGAATCTGGAATCAGCTGGTGCGCCCAGCCTTCTAGTTTTGCAGGTTGCCGCGGCGGTCCTCGGCTTCCTTCACCTGCTTGCAGAGGGCTTCGCCGGCGTGCTCGGGCGCTCCGCATTCGCGCGACTGGCAGATCGATTCGGCGATCAATCCGCGACCGGCGCAGATCTCGCGCACGCCGCGCGGCTTCGGCGGCGTCGGCACGGCGGCGACGGGTGGCGCCACGGTGACCTGTCGGGCGCGTTGGGCCTCCTCGGCACGGCGCAGCGCCGCATCCTGAGCAGCGCGGGCCGCGGCGGCGTGCTGGTCGGCCAGCGCCTTGGCGTCACGATCGGCCTTGTCGTGCGCCGCTTTCTCGCGCCGCTTCTGTGCCGCAAGACGTCGTGCTTCGTCGTTCGCGGCCGTGGGCGGCGGCTCGGCGACAGGCGTCGTCGACGATGTTGCCGGCATCTCCGCGGACGCCGCCGGCTCGGGGGGCAGCACAGCGACATCTGGCGACGAAGCGGGGGCGACGGCAGCGGGCGTGGAGTCCGCGGCCGCCGGCGGTGCGACCGCTGCCGGCGCCGGTTCGGCGACCACCGGGGCCGATGCGGCCACTGCCGCGCCACCGGTCTTCGACGACGAGCTCATGAACCACCATCCGCCCGCGCCTGCGGCAACGAGGACGACGATGGCGAGTCCTACGACCATTGCGACGCGGCCGGACTTCGCCGCAGGCCCGGCAACGGCCTGCGAGGCAAAGGGCGCAGGCTGCGGTTCGCCTTCATCGTCTTCTTCGCGCATGCGCGCCGCGGCGATGGCGGCGGCCGGGTCCGGCAAGTCGGGCACCGGAAGCGGGTCGCCATAGGAAGGCGGGTAGCCCGGCGAGGCGACCGGCGGATAGCCGCCCGAGCCGACCGGCGGGTACATCGGTGCGGCCAGCGGCGGTGGCGGATACGGCGCCACCGGTTGGAAGGAGGGGTAGCTGATCGGCGGCGGGCTCGTGCCCAGGTACGGATCGGGCGGGATCGCGGTGCGAGAGCGCGGCACGATCACCGTGCCGAGCAAGCTCACTCCGCAGTTGGCGCAGTAGCGAACGCCCGGCTTGTTCTGGAAGGTGCATTCGTCGCAGGTGATGCCGGCGGCCAGCTGCGCGTCTTCGGCGCTGGGGGCGGCGGGCGGGGGAAAAGCCGTGCCGCACGAGCGGCAGAACTGCGCTTCATCCCTGTTTTCGGTGCCGCACACCGAGCACAGCTTCGTCATTTCATCGGCCTCCGGCGCCTACCCACATGGCTCGAACGACGATACCTCGGTTTGTAGACCAGGGCAAACCGACATCGCACGGCGAACGACAATGCGCGAACTCTGCCGCGCCGAACGGAGATCCATCGTGCTCTACGCGTCCTTGAAGGTTCTTCACCTGCTCAGCATCGTCGTCTGGGTCGGCGGCATGTTCTTCATGCTCGCGTGCCTGCGACCCGCAGCTGCCGAGGTGCTCGAACCACCGGCTCGTGTGCGTCTCATGCACGCGGTCATGCGCCGCTTCTTCGATGCAGCGACGGTGGCGGCGCTGCTCGCTCTCCTGAGCGGTGCGGCAATGATCGGCCTGGCCGGGCGCGAGTCGGCCCGCTCCGGGCTGGCCTTCAACATGCCGCTCGACTGGTACACGATGATCGCGCTCTTCTTCGTCATGCTCGTGGTCCTCGCGCACATCCGGCTTTCGCTTTTCCGTCGTCTCGACCGTGCTCTCGCGGCGCAGGCCTGGCCCGACGCCGCCGCAGCGATGGCCATGATCCGCTGGGAAGTGACGATCAACCTCGTGATCGGCGTCTTCATCGTCGTGATCGTGCGGCTGGGCGGAACCGCCTAGGACCGGCCGCTCGCGTCGCCAGCGGGCGGCGTTCGGCGCCGCGCGGCAAGGGCGCGATCGATCGATGCGAGCGCCGACGCGAGTCGCGACGGGCCGCTTCCCGACACGATGTCGAACGGGACGCCGGCGCGCTCGAGCGCGGCACGCACGAGCGCATCGACCGGCCGTTGCACGTGCGCACCGTCGCGTTGCAGGCCGTCGGCTTGCCAGGGCAGGTCGAGCGCGGTGAGCAGCGTCAGGTCGATGCGGACTTGCTCGGCTTCGGCGAGCGCATAGAGACCGGTGTCGGCGAAGACGAGGTCGCTGTAGGCGGCGATCATCAGCGCCGTCGTGTCGGCAACGACGATCCCGGCGTCTTTCGCCGCAGAATCGATGCGGCGCGTCTGTTCACGTGCGATGCCGACCTGCTCGTCCTGCCGCGGCGTTCGCCCATACTCGATGCAGAACTCGCGCAGCACTTCGGTCACGAGCGTGACCTGCAGCCCGCGCGTCGAGAGCGCGGCGCCGATCCCGGCGGCGAGCGTCGTCTTGCCGGTGCTTTCGGCGCCCAGCAGGGCGACGACGAAGGTACGGCTCACGGGCTCGCGACCAGCCGCCGCCGCCAGGCCCGCCAGCCGGCCACCGACATGACGACGAACAGGGCGTAGAGAAGGACAGTGAGCCAGAGGCCCTTGTAGGCGAAGAGTGCGACCCCGACGATGTTGACGACGAGCCAGGTCGGCCAGTTCTCGACGTACTTGCGGCCGAGCAGCCACTGGCCGATGACGCTCGCGGCGGTCGGGAACGCGTCCCACCAGGGCACATCGGTATCGGTGAAGCGGCGCAGGAAGAGGCCGGTCGCGGGCCAGGCGAGCACCAGTGCGCCGAAGGCAATCCAGCGACCGCGCTTGCCGAGGCGGCGCACGCGAAGCGAATGGCCGGCTGCGTCGGTGCCGCGCAGCCACTGCCACCAGCCCCAGGCGGCGACGACGGCGAAGAAGACCTGCAGGCTGGCGTCGCCATAGAGGCGGCTCTTCCAGAAGAGCAGGAAGTAGAGCAGCGAGCTTGCGATGGCGAGCGGCCAGCCGAGCGGATCGACGCGCATATTGCAGAAGACCATGACGATCGCGAGCACGAAGGCGACGATCTCGAGCCAGGTAACGGCGCCCCCCCACACGACGAGGGCGCTCGCGAAGAGCGGCGCTGCCGCGGCGAGCAGCGCGTTCAATGTCGCGGCGTCGAGAGCTGGACGAGGATCTCGTCCGGCTTGATCATGCCGAGCTCGAAGCGTGCCTTCTCCTCGACCATCTCGAGCCCTTCCTTGAGGTCGTTGACCTCGGCGGCGAGTTGCTCGTTGCGATGTCGCGCCGTGTCGTTGGCGGCTTGCTGCGCGGCGAGTTTCGAGCGCAGCTCCAACATGCGCGGCACGCCGCCCTTGCCGAACCAGAGCTCGGCCTGGACGAGCGCGAGCAGCGCAACGAGAGCCAGCGTGACGAGCCGCATCCCGGTGTCGCCCGAAGACCCTAGCCTAGCTGGTTGAAGGCACCGCGGCCCGGGTAGGCGGCGACGTCGCCCAGGTCTTCCTCGATGCGCAGCAGCTGGTTGTACTTGGCCATGCGGTCCG
>PLZH01000082.1 GCA_003152055.1 Burkholderiales bacterium | reverse complement strand
GGCGCCGGTCATCGAGAAGATCCTCACGCACCTGGCTCTGCAGGCCCGGGCGCCGCCGCTGGCGCCGGCGCGTGGGCAATCGCCGCGAGCGGCGTGACCGGCCTCACGCACGGCCCCAGTTTTCGCCATCCGAGCATCCCGACCTCCAGGGCCGGGGGAGCCGGCCTGCACCCGGGGCTGCCGAGGCTCCTCTCGGCGGCGTCATTTCGCGGGTGAACCCTATGGAGATGCACTTCGACCGCCCACACCCACCAAGATCGACGCCACGGATTGACGCCACGCCGATGCCCGCCGTCGTGCCGAGTGGCCAGCAGTGACTTGCCTGGCGGTGCCAAAAGCCGGGGAGGGGCCATTTGAACCGCCTATGCGCCCAGGATGACGACGCGAGCGACCGACGACGCCGGATTGACTCAGGTCAAGCGCAGCGCAGGCCGCGCTGCGTAGAGTGAACGTCTCACCCCGGCGGCCCGCGCGGCCGAATCCTCCATGCCCGTCGAGCTGTACGACAAGCACGGCCACAAGTGCCTGATGTTCACCGACCTGAACGGGCGGGGGACCGCGGCCGTGCAGTCGAACCAGTTCCTGATCGTCGACGACGACACCGGCGCGCTGATCGATCCGGGCGGCAACCTCGCCTATCACGAGCTCTACGTCGGGATGTCGCAGCATTTCCCGCCGTCGCGCCTTTCCGCCATCCTCGCCTCGCACGCCGATCCCGACATCATCGGATCGCTCGATCGCTGGCTGACGGCAACGCCGGCAACGCTCTACATCAGCGCGCTCTGGGTCCGCTTCGCGCCGCACTTCTGCAAGCCGGGCAGGACCGAGAAGCGCATCGTCGGCATCCGCGACGCCGGGATGCGCATCCGGGTCGGCCGCCACCACCTGTGGGCCATTCCAGCGCACTTCCTGCACGCCGAGGGCAACTTCCAGTTCTGGGACCCGACGAGCAGGATATTGTTCTCGGGCGATCTCGCCGCTTCGCTCGGCGGCGACCCGTCGACCGCCATCACCTCTTTGGCGCCGCATCTCGCGCAGATGGAGCCCTTCCATCGCCGCTTCATGGCGAGCAGCAAGATCCTTCGCCTCTGGGCCCACATGGTCGAGCCGCTGCCGATCGAGATGATCGTTCCGCAGCACGGGTCGCCGCTGGCCGGTCCCGCCATCGCCGAGTTCATCGCCTGGGTGCAGACGCTCGATTGCGGCATTGACCGCATGTCCGAGCGCGACTACGTGCTGCCGGGCTGACCCGCCACGCCGGCGCCGCCGCTGCGTCGCGTGCCGCGAGTTCGCGCCGCACGTGGGCCAGCAGGCCCTCGCAGGCATCCTCGACCAGATCGAGCACGCGCTCGAAGTCCGCGGCGTCGCCGTAGTAGGGGTCGGGAACGGCCCGGCTGTCGTACGCGCGGCAGAACTCGGTGAGGCGACGCAGCTTGGGCCGATGCGTGGGCGGGCAGCGCGGTGACAGCGGCGAGGTTGCCGTCGTCCATCACGAGCAGCAGGTCGGCGCGCTCGAAGTCGTCGGCGGTGAGCTGAAGATCATCGCGGCGATCCCAACTTTCCACCACGTTCGAGCGCGCGGCCGACGGTTCGTACCCGCATGGCAATCTGTACTCGCGCAACGACAACCCGAACCGCCGCCGTGGCGCGACGGCACGACGCACCTGGTGATGTCGCCGCTGGAGTTCATGCAGTTGCCCATCAAAGGCCGCTTTGGGGCGGCCAGATCCACTTGTTCAACGACTGCAGAGGGGGTCGGTATTGACCCTTCGATGGGCGGCGCAGGCCGGCGGCTCTACGTCTCATAGCCGACCTTCGTGCGTCGAAGGCAGCTTCGGCTCACCTATCGGACGTTCAGAAGCGTCCGTCGATTCGCGGTTGTCGGCCACTACCAGTCATCCAAGCAGCCAGAAAATCGCGGCGCCAACGACCGGTCTCAAGGCACGGCGGACTTATCCCGACGTCCGCGGGCAGAGGCGGAATCTCCAAAGCGCTCGCTCAGGTACTTGTCTTGCCGGCCGGCATCGAATGCTTGTCGAACGTCTGCAGGTCGAAAGGGCGAACTGGCGCTGCCGGCCACGAGAAAGCCTCTCGGGCAACGAGTTTCGACGCGCGAGATGCCGGACATCGGATGCACGGCGACTCGCTGCCTCCCGAACCCCTTTCAAGTGGCAGGCTATTGCGCTATTGTTCGGTCCACCATGCGCCCCTTTCGGGGGCGCGGGATCAACCGAAACGCAACCGGAGTGATCATGGAATCAGCAGCTTTCAGGATGCTTTGCCGCTTTCTCATCGCATCGATGTTCGCGATGTCGTTGCAGCCAGCCATGGCCGGCGTGATAGGTACCGAGCAGGCGATGGCAGCCAACTCGGCGCAGGCCGAGCGGGCTTCGCTCATCACTACCTTGAGCCGTAGCGACGTGGCGAGCCAACTTCAGGCACAGGGCGTCGACCCGGAGGCCGCCAAGGCGCGTGTGGCATCGATGACGGATCAGGAAGTCACGACACTGGCTGGACAGATCGACTCGCTGCCCGCGGGCGCGCACGTCAGCAGCTGGGCCATCGCCGGCATCGTCGTCGTAGTCGCCTTGCTGGTGTGGTATCTCTGGAAGTGATCTTTATCGGCTGGATCCACAGCCTTTCGCAGGACGCCCGCCGCCGCGCGGGCGTCTTTCGTTTAGCCCTGACCCTCACCCTGCCGCTCGCGTTCGGCGGCTGCGCATGGTTGCTACCGCAATCCGAGGCGCTGCGGGTTCAGTGGCCCGGAGACCTCAAACAGCGTGTCGAGCTCGACGGCGTTCCCTTCTTTCCCCAGGAGGACTACCGCTGCGGTCCCGCGTCCTTGGCCACCGTGATGACGTACGGAGGCATCGGCGTCGCTCCCGACGATCTGGTCTCGAAGGTCTACCTGCCGAACCGCGGCGGCAGTCTTCAGGTGGAAATGCTGGCCGCGCCGCGCCCTTACGGCCTGGTCTCGTGGCGGCTTGCGCCCCGGTTCGCCGATCTGCTGCGCGAGGTGCAGGCCGGCACACCTGTCATCGTGATGCAGGACTACGGGGTGTGGCCGCTTTCCTACTGGCACTACGCCGTGGTCGTCGGCTTCGATCGGAACACCGGCAAGGCCGTGCTGCGCTCGGGCGAAAAGCGCCGGCTCGAGATTCCTTTCGCCGTGCTCGAATACACATGGAAGGAAAGCGCTTATTGGGCGCTGGCCGTGCTGCCGCCCGATCGCGTGCCCGCGACCGCCGACGAAGCGAGTTGGCTACAAGCGGTGGTCGCCATGGAGCGCGTGGCCAAGCCCAAGGCGACGCGCGAGGCCTACCGCGCGGCGTTGCGTCGTTGGCCCGAGAGCCTCAATGGCGCGATCGGTCTCGCCAACGTCGACTACGCACAAGGCGATCTGCAGGAAGCGGAGTCGGTGCTGCGTGAGGCCGTGAAGCATCACCCGACATCCGTCGTCGCGCTGAACAACCTCGCCCAGGCGGTGGCCGATCAGAACCGCAACGAGGAAGCGCTCGCGCTGATCAATGAAGCCGTCGCCCTGGGCGGCCCTTTCTCGGCGGCCGCAGAGCAGACGCGAGAGCAGATACGCAAGAAGATGGCTGCGCCGCAGTGACCGAGAGGACGGTTGTCACGACCGTCGCTCCGAGCCCGATGGCATGGCTCAGCCGCTGCGGAGGTTGTGCCTGGGGGAGAGTGGTTCGAGGACCTCGAACTCCGCGACACGCTGCGATTTGGGAGTACAAGCCGTCGGCGTCGTGCTTGAGTGCCGGGTAGCAACCTCTCTCGAGGTTCCGCTCCTGGCCGGCAGTGTGAGTTCGCAACCTCGCCGGGAAGCTGTCTTTCGATGCGAGAGCGCGGCCGGCCAAGGGCAGGTTTCAGCGGCGATGAGCAATTCACACTGCCGGGCCAGAAGCCGTCGTTCGGGTGCGGTCGGCGACACGGACGTGCACGACCACGGCGATGCGCGCGAAGCAATGGCCGGAAGAGTTGAGCCGACGTCCTCGCTGTATCCCGACGCGTTGCCCACGGACCGCGCGACATTGGCATGATGCGAACGTGGAACTTCCAATGATGCCGCGCACGCCGGGCCCGCGCCCGCCGCTCGACCCCGACGCCGCGCGTCGCCTGGTAAGCGCCGCGCAGGCGCGCGCGGCAATCCTGGTCGAGGGCTGGAGCGACCAGGCGGCGCTCGAAGCGCTGGCGCGGCGGCGCGGCCGCGACTTGCCGCGCGAATGCCCGAGATGGGTCGGTCAACGTCGACCCGTTTGTTTGTCCGGACAACCAAAGGCGGCCAATCGAAGTTGGGCAGCACTAGAGCCGACGCAGACGGGCCTGAAATCAGGGGCCGGAAGCCCGATCAAAGCGGGCATTCCGCGCCGCTGGCAATCCACGCCGCAGTCAGTGCGCCGAGTTGCTCCTGCGTGCCGGGCGCCGGCTCACGCATGCCGCCAGGGTGCCATGCCCAACCGACGAGCGAGTCTTGGGCGAGGTGCTTCTGGATCTGCGCCAGAGTCCTACGGCCGTTCCTCGCCGGATCCTTGATCTGTGCGCAAATCTGGGTGAGCGTTTTCGTTTGCCAGGCCATCGACAGCGGCGCGACATGCCACATCGGATGTCCGGGCACGCCGGAGGGCTCGAAGTTCGCCGCCTGATGGCAAGTCGTGCAGCGCATCGCCACGGCGCCATGGTCGTCGTCTCCGCGAACGACGAGCGGACTGTGGGGGTGCATATCCAAGCCTTGGGTCGGCCGGTCTCCGACCGGGTGGCAGTTGAGACAGCGTGGGTGCTGCAGCACCTTGCCGGCCTCTGCGAACAGGGCGCGCGAGCGTTCGGCGCGATCGCCGATGGCATTGAAGCTGTCGGCACTGCGCAAGTCGTCGGCAAACGCGCACGAGCCTGCCCAGATGGTGAGGATCCACAGCGCCGTCGCCCTCGTTGCCGTCGCGGTCCGCATCACTTGTCCTTCAACAATTGCTCATCGCGAGCATACTCGTGTGACCGATTTCTTTCAGGAGCAAAGGCATGCCCATCATGCTTAGCGTCAACGGCCGAAGCCGGGAGCTCGACGTCGACGCCGAGACACCGCTGTTGTGGGTGCTGCGCGAAGATCTCGGCCTCACCGGCACCAAATACGGGTGCGGCATCGCCCAGTGCGGCGCCTGCACCGTTCATGTCGACGGGGAGCCGATGCGCTCGTGCTCGGTTCCGGTCTCGGCCGTCGCCGGGCGCAAGGTGACGACGATCGAAGGCGTCTCGTCGCGAGCCGCGAAGGCGGTGCAGAAGGCCTGGGTCGAGCTCGACGTCGTCCAGTGCGGCTACTGCCAGTCGGGCCAGATCATGTCGGCGACGGCGCTGCTCGAGAAGAAGCCCCGCCCAACCGACACCGACATCGATCACGCCATGGCCGGCAATCTCTGCCGTTGCGCGACCTATCACCGCATCCGCGCAGCGATCCACGCCGCGGCAGCGACGCTCGCCTGAGAAGGGACGCCAGCATGCATGTCTTCCGTCACCTCGACACCGCCGCGAGCGAACGCCTCGCGACCCGCCTTGCCGCATCGGCGCCGGCCGCGCACGACGCGCCCGCACTGACGCGGCGCGCCCTGCTGCAGGCCGCCGGCGGACTCGTCGTCGCCATCGGCTGGGGAAGCCATGACGACGCGTATGCCGCCCTCCCCGGACCCGCCGGCATCGAAGGCGCCGCCACCGGGCCGCTGGCGCCGAACGCCTTCGTGCGCGTCGGCACGGACGGCATTGCCACCATCGTCTGCAAGCACCACGAGATGGGGCAAGGCAACACCACGGGCCTCGCATCGCTCCTCGCCGACGAACTCGACGCCGACTGGTCGCTCGTTCGCACCGAGTACGCACCGTCGGATCCGAAGCGCTACGCCAACCTCCTCTTCGGTACGCTTCAAGGCACCGGCGGCTCGTCGGCGATCGCGAATTCCTACCTTCAGTACCGGCAGGCCGGCGCGACCGCGCGGGCGATGCTGGTCGCTGCCGCCGCCGACGCGTGGCAGGTGCCGGCGAGCGAGATCCGCACGTCGAAGAGCGTGCTCTCGCACGCGTCGGGCAAGAGCGCCGGCTATGGCGCCATGGCCGAAGCGGCCAGCCGCGTCAAGCTCGCCACGGAGCCTGTTCTGAAGACGCGGGACCAGTTCGTCTACATCGGCAAGGACAAGGCGACCCCGCGCGTCGACTCCCCGTCGAAGTGCAACGGCAGCGCCGTCTACACGATCGACGTCAAGCTGCCGGGCCTGCTGACTGCGGTGATCGCCTGGCCGCCGAGTTTCGGCGCCAAGCTGCTCTCGTTCGACGCGAGCGACGCGAAGAAGATCAAGGGGGTGACTGACGTCGTGCAGGTGCCGGAAGGCGTCGCCGTTGTCGCCACGGGAACATGGGCGGCACTTCAAGGGCGGCGCGCATTGATAGCGCAATGGGACGAGTCGTCGAGCCGAAGCCTCGACAGCGATCAGCTTCTCGCCAGCTACAAGGCGCAGGCGACGCAGCCAGGCAAGCCCTTCGCGAAGCCGACGCAAGGCCCGGCGCCGGCGGCGAAGACGGTCGAGGCGGTCTACGAATTCCCGTTCCTCGCCCACGCCTCGATGGAGCCGATGAACTGCGTGGCCTGGCTGCACGATGGCATGCTCGAAACCTGGAGCGGGCACCAGTTCCCGACCTTCGACCACCAGTTCGCCGCCAAGGCGGCGGGCCTGCCGATCGACAAGGTCACGCTGCACACGCTCGTGTCGGGCGGCAGCTTCGGCCGGCGCGCGAACTGCTGGTCCGACTTCACGGTCGCCGCCGTTCACGTCGCCAAGGCGATCGATGGCCGCGCGCCGGTGCGCCTGCAGTACACGCGCGAGGACGATACGGGCGCCGGCCTCTACCGGCCGATGTACGTGCACTCGGTGAAGGCCTCGATCGACGACGTTGGCCGCGTTGCCGACTGGAAGCACGTCGTCGTCGGCCAGTCGATTATGGCCGGCACCGTGATGGAGCCGATGATGGTCAAGGACGGCGTCGACCCGACCTCGGTCGAGGGCGTCTCACCGAGCGTCTACGCGTTGCCGATGCTGCAGGGCGAGCTGCATTCGCCGGTACTCGCGGTGCGGCCGCTCTGGTGGCGATCGGTCGGCAACACGCACACCGCCTTCGTCATGGAAACGATGATGGACGAGCTCGCGATTGCCGCAGGAAAGGACCCGCTCGCGTTCCGCCTCGCCCTTCTCGACAAGACCCCGCGCGCAGCGGCGGTGCTGCGCCTGGCCGCCGACAAGGCCGGCTGGAGCACGCCGCGCGGTGGCGTCGCTCAGGGCTTGGCGGTGCACGAGTCGTTTGGTTCCTTCGTTGCTCAGGTCGCCGACGTATCTATGACGAACGGCAAGGTCAAGGTCGAGCGCGTCGTCTGTGCCGTCGATTGCGGCGTCGCTGTCAATCCCGACGTGATTCGTGCACAGATGGAAGGCTGCATCGGCTTTGCCCTCGGCGCGCTCTACTACGGCGAGATCGACATCAAGAACGGCCGCGCGGCGCAGCGCAACTTCGACACCTATCGGAGCCTGCGCATCCATGAGATGCCGAAGATTGAGGTGCACATCGTCTCCAGCGATTCAGCGCCAACCGGCGTTGGCGAGCCGGGCGTGCCGCCGCTCGCGCCGGCGGTGGTCAACGCCATCGCCCGCCTCGGCGGCCCGCGTGTGCGCCGCCTGCCGCTCGCGCGCACAGGGCTGGTTCTGACCTGACCCCATGGTTGGTGCCGCCGGAGTCGCGGATAAGGCGAGCGATCGAACCGACATCGTGGCGACGACGGCGTTGACACTGTGACAGGGAAGCTATTGCTGCCGATTCAGCTCGAAGCCGACGTCCTCCAGCGCCCGTCGCTTGCTGCCGGCCGAACTCGTGTCGTAGATTGAGGGCCTGCTTTCGGTCAGCCAAAGGATCAGTACGTAGTTCCGCTTTGGGTCGGTATTGACCCTTCGATGGGCGGCGCAGGCCGGCGGCTCTACGTCTCATAGCCGACCTTCGTGCGTCGAGGCAGCTTCGGCTACCTATCGGACGTTCAGAAGCGTCCGTCGATTCGCGGTTGTCGGCCATCTGCGGAAGTTCTCGAGTGGCCGGTTCAGTGACTGTCGGTTCGGTCCTTGTCCGCAGTGATACGGGGAAGGCCGCCCACAGGTTCGTCCTCACCATTCGACGGCACCGGCACCAGCCCCGCCATTGCTCAGGCCAATGGGCCGAGTGCTCTTTGGATGCCTTGGTAGCCCTTTGGCGTGATCGTCACAACACGCGAATTGCGATGACGCAGGATCCAGCCCTTGACCTGGAACGCGTTGAGCAAGGCCTCGCCGAGCATGCCGCCCAAGTGGGCGCGCCGCTGGGTCAGGTCGACGCACGCGCGGGCATAGACACGACGCGGCTGCTTCAGCGATACCGAGTCGATGCCCAGTGACAACAGCCGCTTGTGCCCGGTCTGGGTGACTGAGTAGTCGCGCCCGTCTGCAGTCAACCAGCGCGACGCCAGCATTGCCTCAAGCAGCTTCACGGCCATCTCCCCTGCCAAGTGGCCATAGCAGGTGCGAGCCTGGAGAAAGGCCACCGGAGTGGCAGGCGTCGGCAGTGGCGCCCGGGGTGAGCGCGGAGGCGCCACGGCACTCAACGAAGCGAGGCCTTCGATGACAGCCGCCACTTCGGGGCCGCTGATGCGAAAGTAGCGGTGGCGGCCCTGTGCATCGGCCTTCAGCAGGCCGCCAGCGACGAGCTTGGCCAGGTGGCCGCTGGCCGATTGGGCAGAGACATTGGCGCCAAAGGCCAGTTCGCCGGCGGGTCTGGAGGTGCCGTCGATCAACATCCACAACATGCGCGCGCGGGTGCGGTCCGCCATCAGGTTGGCGATGCGGGAGAGATCGGGGTCGTCTTCCATAGTTCATCGATCCGTGAAACGTCAATGATAGGCGACGCCGACAATGACCGGATGACTTCAAATCTCCTGCGCTCTCCGCGCCGCTTCCATGGCTGGTGGGTGGTTGCGGCCGCCTTCTCGGTCATGTTCCTGGGCTTTGGAAGCGCCTACACGTTCAGTGCCTTCATCGCCCCGTTGCAACAGGAATTCGCCGCCTCACGCGGCTCCGTTTCCCTGGTGTTCTCGCTGGCAGGATTCCTGTACTTCGGCCTCGGTGTGCTCAGCGGTCCGCTGGCCGACCGCTGGGGCGTGCGCCGCCTGGCCATGGCGGGCATGCTGCTCACCGGCTGCGGCATGGCTCTGGCAGGCATGGCCCGCAGCCTGACCGAGGTGTCGTTGGCGTACGGACTCGGAGTCGGTCTTGGGATCGGATGCTCCTATGTTCCCGCAGTGGCGGTGGTGCAGCGTTGGTTCCTCAGACGCCGAGGGTTCGCGTCCGGGCTGGCTGTCAGCGGCATCGGTGTGGGTACGCTGGTCATGCCGAGCGTGGCGGCGCGGCTGATTGACGCGATCGGCTGGCGCTGGGCCTACGCTGCCATCGGTGCTACGGTCTCCATTGTGGGTATGAGCATGGCATCGCTCATCGTGGACGACCCCAGCGAGCACGGCGCCGCGCCCGATGGCGACGCCGGGTTGCCGCAGCACTCGACCGCGCCCCGCGCCGGCACCCGCTTGCGGGACGCCGTCCGCAGCCGCCCGTTCATCGTGCTCTACGCGGCCTGCCTGATATGCGGGTTTGGCGTGTTCGTGCCTTTCGTACACCTCGTGCCCTATGCGGTGGCACATGGTGCGACTCTTTCGTCGGCCGTCCTGCTGTTGGGAGTGATCGGCGTGGGCAGCACGGCCGGGCGATTCTTCCTCGGTGGCTTGGCCGACCGTATTGGCCGCCGAGCGACGCTCTCAGGCGCCTTTATCGGCATGGCCCTGTCATTGGCCGTGTGGGCCTCTTCGACGTCACTGCCTGGACTGACGGCCTTCGCGTTCACGTATGGCGTCTTCTATGGCGGCTGGGTCGCCGTACTTCCGTCCGTCGTGATGGACCAGTTCGGCGGGCGCCACCTCAGCAGCATCATTGGCGCCCTTTACACCAGCGTGGCGTTCGGTACGTTGATCGGCCCGAGTGCCGTGGGCTTCGCCTTCGACGCCAGCGGCAGCTACCTCGTGCCAATCATCGCCTGCGCGGCGTTGAACATCGTTGCAGCGACGATCGTGTCGATCTCATTCACGCGGCCCGACAACCGCGGATGAAACTGACCCGAACCGATACTGCAAAGCTTCCTGATATGCGCATCATCAGGGGCGGCGCACTGCCCAATGCCAATGCGGCAAGGTCGAGTTACCGGTGACCAATCGCTTGGCGAGGCCGGCAACCAACTCTCGCCGAGCACCATGGCAAGTGACCGCTTTGCGGCTTGCAGTCGCGACGACCGTACGGCCGGAGTGGGTCGATGGCCGCCAGCGGGCAGTCGCAGCCGACGGTCAGCTGACCACCCCATTGCCGCCATGCCGTCCAAGACCACACTTTCCCAAGACCTCGCTGGCCAAGCCTGGCCACGCCTTTACCGACGGCGCGCTCGACCAGCGGAGATGGCCGCCATCTCCTGCTGCCGGCGGCCACGCTCGGGTGCCAGCTGGCCACCGTGAATGGCGTCGCTGAAGCTGGTGCACCGACTCCCCTCGGTTGAGCATCGTGTGGATCTCGCGCCGATAGTCCGGGACGGCGCTCAAGGTAATTGTCGGCCGCCAGCCTTTGCATCTATGTCGTTCGTAGTCATGAGGACTCTCATCGGGTGCACCGCGTCAAGGCTCTCGGTTCATGGCGAACTCAAGTAGCTGCTTGTCAGTGACCTCGCCCGGCCACATCGAAGCCGCCAACCATCGGAAGAACGAGCTGGCTGCAATGCGGCTCTTCACGCCATCGCGGCGCCATGCCTTCGCGATGGGCGATGCTAGCTCGCTCAGGCGTACTTCCTCGAATCGGGCAATGTGCCCGGCCTTCTCGGCCTCTGGCATCTCTTCAAAAAGCGCCTTCGCCTGGCTTGACTGGTGGTGCTGCCACTCCTCTCGAAGGCGCTGAAGGCGCTCATCGGTGCTCGGCCGCGGAACGGCAATTTCCGCGGGCGGCTTGCCGCCCTCCCCTGCCCCGGCGTATTGCTTCTTCAACGCATCGCGCAGGTACGCTGCCGGCGAGTTCAGCGCCGGCAGCGCCGTGTTCTTCATTCGCTGCTCGACATGGTCCACCGCAGCGCGGAGCGCGCCCTCGTCTGTCACCGCATACAGGTCTTGGGCGTCGCCGCGCTTGAAGCCGATGGTGATGACCCGCTCGACCAGTTCGAGGTCGAAGACATTCTTGGCGGAGTCTCTCAGGCCTGCCAGGCTTGCCTGCGGCTTTGGCAGCACACGGAACTGCAGCTCTTCAACCTTGCGGCCACGCTTGTGTTCCACAACCTCCAGACGGAAGTCTTCGCACAGCGTGTCAAGTTCGGCGAGGGCCTTCTTGACGGTGTCGCGGTGCAGGATGCGGAAGTCGACACTGGTGATGTCGCTTCGGCCCGTCAAGACCGATGCCCACCAGATCACGTCCTCGCGCATGGTGAGCCGGCCGGGTGATGTGAGGTACCTGGCACCCAGCTCGTAGAGCACCGAGGCCGCATGGACCGCATGGCTCCGCATTTGTGAACTGATCTCAAGGAGCACACGGGTGTACTGCGCCGGCTTGACCAGGCGATCGCGGATCGGCTCTGGATAGGTCCACGTGATCGTGCAGGCCTGGCCGCGGCCAGGCTCGTCGATGACAACGGGACCAAGAAGTTGGGTCGAGGTCCACTGGCGAGCTTGACCCCCGCTGGTGTGCCACTCAATGGTCGTGGCCTGCATGTCGCGGATGTGCGACTTCAAGAGCTCGGTGTTGTTCGACGTAAAGCGTGCGTCGTCGATCAGCTCCGACAGCAATATCGAGTAGCTGGGCTTCTCGACGCCCTGCTGCTGTGCGTGGTACAGGAAGACGTTGTAGATGCGCCTGGAAAGCAGTGTCAGCTTCCCGCGCTTGGGACGGATGGCGATCGCTTCGTTAGCCTTGGCGACGGACTGTTCGTCAGGACGTGTTGCCACC
>PLZH01000150.1 GCA_003152055.1 Burkholderiales bacterium | reverse complement strand
CGACCCATAGCTGAAGTTCAATCGGACGTCCTTTGCTGCCAGAAAGCAGACGTCAGGCATCTTCGCGCCAACCACCCCGGCACGGACGCGCGGCTGGTCTGTCTCACAGGCAGAGGCATGCCCGATGACAGGCGCCTTTGCCTGGAGGCTGGCTTCGATGAATTCGTGACGAAGCCCTTGGAACCGGCCGCATTGGCTGGGATGCTCAGCGTTGCCAAAGCTCGTCTCTAACGCTACCGCTGTCGGTCCGATTGCGCGCAGAATCAATTCCCCGGCACCGATCGATTCGTTTGCAAAGCCGCGCCTCAGCAAGAAGACACGTCGTTCGGCTCGCCAGCAACGCCGGCAGTACCCTTGGAAGCGGCCATCGAGCCCACACCGTCCTTGATGCCTGAATGACGCATGTCGTCGAGAGCATCAGTTCAGGGCGCGACAATCTCCTAACGCAACCGCTGTACTGCTGGCCTCTATGTTCTTCAGCTAAAGCCTGCAAAGGATCGACTAGTTCCAGCCAATCTTGGATGTCGCTGGCGACTTCTGACCAACCACCGGGCACTTTGGTCAGTCGGGCGGGGAACGGACAGGGAACACCGGAAGCTCACAGTCAAGATCTGCAAGCCCCGGCGCGGCTTAGCGCCCGACGTTCGAGACCCTGCGGGCGCCCGGCAGCAATAGATGCACTTCGCCTATGGTAGGAATGCCGAAGCGGGGCCGCCGAAGAGCGATCGACGAACCCGGGGGCGATCACGCGCCCGGTGCATTCGACGATCCGCGCCGAGTCGCCCAGCGCATCGCGCGCCTGCGCAGTCGGGCCGACGACGACGATGCGGCCGCCGTCGTCGAACGCCACGGCGCCGTCGGTGAACATGCGCCGCTCAGAGTCCAGCGTCAGGACGAGCGCTCCGGTCAGTGCGGTCGTCACGCCGCTTGCGCCTCTTCTTCCGCGCTCCAGGCGAGCAGCCAGCCGCGAGCCAGCAGGAACACGCGGTCGAGCGCGAAGCCGATCAGCGAGATCGTGATGATCGACGCGTACATGTCGGCCGTGTGCAGGGTGCGATAGGCATCGGCCATGACATGACCGAGGCCGTCGCCGCCGGCGATCATCTCGCCCATGTAGACGCCGATGATCGCGCCGACCAGCCCGATTCGCGCTCCGGTGAGGATGGCCGGCAAAGCGGCCGGGATCACGACCTTGACGAGCGCTGCGCGCGCCGGCGTGCCGAGCGCCGCGGCCGACCACAGCAGCCGCGGCTCGATCTGCGAGGTGCCGGCCGCGGCGGCGAGAAGGATGGGAAACAGCGCCTCGGAGAACCCGAAGGCGATCTTCGATGCCGAGCCCAGGCCGAAGATGATGAACATCGCCGGGTACAGGGCGACCTTCGGCGTCGGAAAGAGGAACGACGCGATCGGCCGCAAGGCGAGCCGGACGTAGCGCAGGCGGCCGATCAAGGTGCCGATCACGATCCCGGCGACGATCGCCATCGCGTAGGCGATCAGCACCCGCTGCAAGGTCGTGGCGGTCTCGGCGCCCAGCGTGCCGTCATGGACAAGCGCCTTGAAGGTCTCCCACACCCGGCCGGGCGAGGGCATGACGAACTGGTTGCCGAGGATGCCGTACTTCGACAGCAGCGACCACGCGAGCAGCAGCAGCGCGAACGGGTAGACGCGCAGGGCGATCCAGGCAAGCGTTCTCATACGTCGCCTTCCAGCCACGGCAGCCATCGCCGCACCGCGCGCATGTAGAGGAAGTCGAGCGCGAAGCCGATGACCGCGAGGATGGTCGCCATCGCGAAGACGACCAGCGTCTGGCCGTTGTCGAGCGCGGTGAACATGAACGAGCCGATGCCGATACCGCGGATCAGCAGCTCGGAGGCGAGCAGGGTGAAGATCGAGATGGCGATGCCCAGGCGCAGGCCGGACAGTATCTGCGGCAGCGCCGCGGGCAGCACGACGCGAAACCACGAGCCCACCCGCCCCGTGCCCAGGCCGCGGGCCGACCACAGCAGCCGCGGCTCGATGCCGTGCGCGCCATGGTAGGAAGAGATGACGATGGGAATCAGGCAGCCGGCGACGATGATGACGATTCGCGACGCATTGCCGGCGCCCCACCACAGCACGAAGAGGAGGATCAGCGCCGCCTTGGGCACCGGATAGCCGACCACCAGCAGCGGATCGACCAGCCGGTACAGCGGCCGCCAGCGGCCCATCATCGTGCCCAGCGGCACGCCGACGATGATCGCTAGCGCGAAGCCGATCGCCCAGCGCTGCGCCGAGCCCGCGAGGTTGGTCCAGAACTCCGGCTCGCCCAGCAGGGCCCAGACCTGCGTCATCACTTCGGAGAAAGGCGGGATCGATGTCGCGCGGACCCAGCCGGCTCGCGGCGCCACCTGCCACAGGCCGAGCAGGATCGCGACGCTGAGGATGGGCAGGACGAGCGCCGGCGCGCTCGCCGCGAGCCGCGACCCCAGCCGCGCCGGCGTGCCGGCGTCAGGAGCTTGCGCCATCGCCGCGCTGCTCCGCCTGGAGCAGCGACCACACCCGGCGATGGAGCTCGCCGTATCGCGGCGTGCCGACGATCGCCTCGGAATCGCGAGGGCGCGGCAGGTCGACGTCGATCACCTCGCGCACGCGCGACGGGCGGCCGGAAAGCACGTAGATGCGATCGGAGAGGTAGAGCGCCTCCTCCACCGAATGCGTCACGAAGAGCACCGTCTTCTTCGTGCGCTCCCAGATCTGCAGCAGCTCGGTCTGCAGGACGACGCGGGTCTGCGCATCGATCGCGCCGAAAGGCTCGTCCATGAGCAGGATGTCGGGGTCCATGATCAGCGTGCGCGCGAGTGCCACCCGCTGCTTCATGCCGCCCGAGAGCTCCTTCGGGTAGTGCTTCTCGAAGCCGCTCAGGTGGACCATGTCGATGTAGGCCTGCGCCTGCTCGCGGCGCTCGCGGCGCGGCACGCCGCGCTCGGCGAGCCCGTACATGACGTTGCCCAGCACGGTCTTCCAGGGAAAGAGCACGAACTCCTGGAAGACGATGCCGCGCGAAGGGTCGGGCCGCTGCACCGGCGCGCCGTCGACCGTCAGCGTGCCGCCGCTCGCCTCGACGAAGCCGCCGACGATGTACAGGAAGGTCGACTTGCCGCAGCCCGACGGGCCGACGATGGAGATGAACTCGCCGGGCCGCGCCACGAGATCGATGCCATCGATCGCCCGCACCCGGCCGCGCGGGCTCTCGAACACCTTGCAGACGCCGCGGGCCTCGATCTTGGGTGGCGCCGCCGGCCGCTCTTCGGTCAACTCAGTGTCCGTTGATGCTGAGCGGCGACAGGTAGTCGCGCACCTTGTAGTCGTTCTTGATCCCGCCCTGCTTGCGGAAGAACTCCCACTCCTTCTGCAACGCATCGACGCTGATCGCGCCGTCCTTGGGTCGAAAGAAGTCCTGCTTGGTGAGCAGGAAGCCGTCGATGACCTTGGCCGGGATCTTCGTCGCCGCGGAGTCGGCGGCGACGACCTTGTCGCGGTTGGCCGGATCGGCCATCCAGCGCGCGACCGTGACCCAGTCCTCCTGGAATTTCCTGATCGTCTCCTGGTTGGCATCGACGAAGTCCTTGCGGCAGCCGTTGAGCAACTGCACGAATGGGTCGATCTCGTCGGTGAGGCGAAACATCGGCTTCACCTTGCCGGTCGCGTTGATCGCGCCGTAGAACGGCTGCGGGTACAGGCCCATGTCGGCGCGCCCGGACATCAGCGTCTCGACCATCTGCCCGAAGGGAACCTCGACCTTCTTGTAGTCCTTGTTCGGCAAGAGGCCGGCCCGTTGCCTGATGTAGAAGTCCTGGACGTAGTCGGTCGAGCCGCCAACCGCGGAGGTGGCCACGATCTTGCCCTTCAGGTCGGCCAGCGAGTTGATCCCCGAATCCTTCTTCACCATCCAGGCGGTGGAGAAGTAGGGCTGGCGCTCCTCGATGAACTCGCCGAGGAGCGTGATGTTCGCCCCCTGGTCGATGCCGTTGGCGACCGACAGGCCGCCCACCGTCGCGCAGTCGAGCGTGCCCGCGGCCAGACCCTGCACGCCGAGCGCCGTGCCGGAGAACTGCTGCCACTGGATCTTGTACCACTTGCCCAGGTTCGGGGCGACCTCGGGGAACTTCATCATCACGTACTTGATGTCTTCCTCCGGAATCCCCCAGCCCATCCGGATCGTCACCGGATTGGCGGGCGGGCTCGCGGACGACCCGCCGGACGCATCGGCAGCCAACGCGTCCGAGCTCGCGCCGCTCCAGCCAATGACCAGAGCCGCCAACACCACGGCCCGCGGCGCTTCGCTGCGTCGTAGCACTCGCATTCGTCCTCCTTGAAGAGACAGTCGACGCGAATATTCTCGCGCGGCCGCCGCGGCGCGAAATCTAGGGAAATTGCCCGTGGGAAGTCTGTCCGAGAGGCGTCGACGACGCGATCGATGATCGCGGCAAGACTCGTTGGATTTCCTGGTAGGCCGTGTTGGACTTGAACCAACGACCGGAGGATTATAAGTCCTCTGGTCTAACCGACTGAGCTAACGGCGCGCGCGCAAATCTTCTCATGCGGCGCCGCGCGGCGGGAGGCCGCAAGCCGCGAAGCGGCGACGAGGGTTCAGCCGCCGCCTTGCTTGGCGCGCTTGCCGGGGTTTTTCTTGCGCGTCGCCTTGCCTCGCTCGAGGCTGCGCCGTTGTCCGGTGGGGCGCGTCTGCGCGGGCGGCGCGGCGCGCGGCGGGCCGCCGTCTGGCTTGGTGCTCATAGGGAGTCCTCGTGGTTGCCGGGCCTGCAGGCGCGAGCCTCGTTTCGCGGAGTGGATCTTGCGCCGAGCCCGAAGATCGCGGAAGCGCACGACGCCTGAAGCGACGCTTGGGTCCGAGAGAGTATCCGACAACGGTGCGCCTGTGCGCCTGCCGGCGCATGCAAAGGTCTCGCCTTCGACGGCGAAAGCGGGGCCGTGCTGCGGCGACGAGCTATGAGCGCCGACGCACAGACCGCGCGGCGAGTCCGCAAAAAAATGCCCCGTCGCGCTTGCGTTCGCGACGCGAGAGGGGGGCGCTGCTGGCGATCTTTCGGTTCGCCCGTCCGGGATCGACAGCCTCGTCGCCTTCGCGAAACGATCCTCAGCCGGCGCCGGCGGAAGGCTGACGCTTTTGCTGCTTAAGTTGTGCCTGCGCCAGCGAGGCGGAGAGCGGAGGGCTCAGCAGGCGCGAAACGAGGCTCGCCGTGAGGGTACATCCCAAGGCTCAGCACCATGGAGTGGCTATCGATCATCTTTATGACGGTGTGAACGCTGTCAACGGCGCCTGCGCCTGGCGTGCGCGTTGCGGACGAGTTCCTTGAAGCCCAGAAGATCGCGGTAGTAAAACCAGCGACTTCTGTATTGCAGTGCAGGTGTTTGCATAGTGGCGCTTCGGGGACCTAATGTGATGTCGACGACATCGGGCCCAAGGCGCAAACGACCGCCGGCGCCTCGCAGAATATTGCGTCCAGTTTGACGCCGAATGTGGACGGGCGGTGTGAGAAAGAACGTGAACGTGGACAGCGCCTTCGTCAAGCTGCCCGCAAGCAGACCTCCGCGAAGGACCGCTTCTGGCCGGAACTGTGAGTTCGCGGACCGACGACGAACGGCAACTCCCG
>PLZH01000021.1 GCA_003152055.1 Burkholderiales bacterium | reverse complement strand
CGTTCGCGACATCAGCGGTGCGGTCATAGTGAATGCCAGCATCACGGCAACCAACAGCGAGACCAGTGAGGTCCGCAAGACGACAACGTCGTCTCTTGGAGCCTATCGCCTGGATGCTGTCAACCCTGGGCTATACACTCTGCGCGCTGAATACACGGGCTTTCAGGCCTTCGACGCAAAGAATGTCCGGGTTACTGCTTCGCAGACGGTTTCATACGATGTGGCTCTGCAGCCGGGCAGCGTGAATCAAACGGTTGCCGTCAGTGCCGATGACGTTCTGCTGAACCAGGAGAATGCATCCCTTTCCCAGACGATCGGTGGCGAGGCGCTGACCAAGCTGCCCATCTTCTCGTTGAATCCTGTCGAAGTTCTGACAACCATTCCGGGCGTTCAAATCGTCAGCAACTCTGGTTTTTCCAATGGCGACAATATCCAGGTCAGNNGGCGCACGTCCCCGCTCGAACAACTTCATGGTCGACGGCCAGGAGATCAACGATGCGAGCATCGGCGGTCAGGCCGTTCAGCCGCAGATCCCCGATATGGTTGCGGATACGGTCATCTTTACGCATAATGCTCCGGCCGAGTTTGGCCGCGCCTCAGGCGGCGTCGTCAACATCATCACCAAAGGCGGCACCAATGCCTTCCACGGTTCCGCATGGGAGCTTTATTCCGGTTCCGGCCTGAATGCAACCGACGGCCAGACTCGCCAGTTGGTACCCAAGGATCGGGCGAACAAGGGGCGGTATAACCAGCACCAATACGGCTTCACGGCCGGTGGTCCAGCATTCAAGAACAAGCTGTTTGGCTTCGGCGCCATGCAGTTGTCGCGGTACTACGGCAATGAGTCGGCCTCGCAGGTCTATCTTCCGGACGTCAACGGCATCGCCCTGTTGAAGGCTCTGGCGGCCAGCGGCACGGCTGCTTCGGCCAATGCCACGCTTATGCTGGGGTATCTTTCCAACGCGGCTTACCTTAATACCTATTTGCAATACACTGTTCCCGGCACGACCACGGGCTCCACGGCTCCTGTTTACAAGAATTTGGGTGCTGCCTGCCCCATAACAACCAGCGGCACAACTACCGCTATTCCCGCTTGCGTCAATGCCGTAAAGCCAGGTTATATTGAAATCGGCCTCTTCCAGCGGCCGCCGACCCCCGCACTTGAACCGGACACACAGTGGAACTATCGTGTCGATTACACCCCAGGAGCAAAGGACACTTTCACTTTTCGTTATCTTCATGACCGTGGCAGCCTGACGCCTGACTTCTTTACCAACGGCGCTTCTCTGCCTGGCTTTGACACGTATCAGGGTGGCCCGTCCGAACTGGGCCAGGGCACCTGGACACATATCTTCTCCCAGAGTTTGCTCAACGAGTTCCGCGTTGCTGAAACGCGCATCTCGTTCCTTTTTGCGCCAACGGCGCAGACGCTGGCCAATCCTCTCTACACTGCTCCCCAGATCTCAACCGGGTCCATCACGACGCTGGGATTCAACCAGAGCTACCCGCAGGGCCGCGGGCAGGATATGTACCAGTTTCAGGACACAGTTTCCTGGACCCACGGCCGCCACACGGTGCGCGCAGGCGCGGATGTCGGCCGCCGAATCGAGACCGATATCAACGGTCTGAATGTGCATGGAACACTAACCTTCGCCGCGGGCGGCACGGGCTCGTCGCAGATCGGCATGTGGTAGCGGCAGCGCGGCGCGAACGCGCAGCCAGGCAGCGGGTCGTGCGGGCTCGCAACCTGGCCGGGAATCGCATTCAGCCGCCGCACCGATCCCGCCCCGTGGGTCTCGAGCGCGCGGCGCGGCAGGCAGGCGAGCAAGCCTCGCGTGTACGGATGCCGCGGAGTCCTGAACAAGGCGCGAACATCACCTTCCTCAACGACTCTTCCGGCGTACATGACGACGACGCGATCGGCGATTTCGGCAACGACGCCCAGATTGTGCGTGATGAACAGCACGGCCATTCCGATATCGCGGCGCAGCTTGTCGAGCAGGGCAAGAATCTGCGCCTGTATCGTCACGTCCAGAGCCGTGGTGGGCTCATCGGCGATCAGCAGCAACGGGTTGCACGCGAGCGCGATCGCAATCATCACCCGCTGCCGCATGCCGCCCGACAACTGATGCGGATATTCGCCCAGCCTCTGCTTCGCGGCGGGGATTTCCACGAGTTCCAGCATGTCCAGCGCGCACCTTGCCGCGTCGGCGCGATGCATTCCCAAGTGCAGTATTGCGACTTCTGCGATCTGATCACCCACGGTGAATACCGGGTTGAGGCTGGTCATCGGTTCCTGAAAAATCATGGCGATGTCGCGTCCGCGAAGCTTGCGCAACGCTCTGGCGGGCAGCCGTGCAAGATCGACCACCAACCCTTCGCGCGTCCGGAACAGGATTTCGCCGCCGGCGATGCGCCCGGGCGGATCGGCAATCAGCCCCATGATGGACAGACTGGTCACCGACTTGCCGGAGCCGGATTCGCCGACCACCGCGAGTGTCTCTCCGGCATCCAGCGTGAACGAGACATCCTCGACGGCCTTGATCAGGCCGGCTTCGGTCGAAAAATGCGTCTGCAGATGACTGACCCGCAACAAGGGACCGGGCGCGATCGTGGGCGCGGCGGTGGATGTGGCGAGGGACGCAGCGGTGCTCACAGCGCCTTGCGCAGCTTGGGGTCGAGCAGATCGCGAAAGCCGTCGCCCACCATCTGCAGCGACAGCGCGGAAAGGATGATCGCAATGCCGGGAAACACCACCAGCCAGATGGCCTGATGCGCGAACTGCTGGCCGCTGGAGATCATCGTGCCCCAGGTCGGCAGCACCGGCGGCACGCCGACACCGAGGAACGACAGCCCTGCTTCGGCCAGCACTGCGTACGCGAAGATGAACGTCGCCTGGACCAGGATCGGCGAGGCGATGTTCTGCAGGATGTGGATGAACAGGATGCGCCAGGTCGAGATGCCCAGCGCCCGGGCCGCTTCGATGAACAGCAGCTCACGCACGACCAGCGTCGAAGCCCGCACGACTCTTGCGACGCGCGGCGTGTAGACGATCGCCAGCGCCAGGATCACATTGCTCATCGACGCGCCCAACACCGCGACCAACGCGATGGCGAGCAGGATGTCGGGAAACGACATCATCGCGTCGACGAGCCGCATGATCGGCCCGTCGAGCCGGCGAAAGAAGCCCGCCACCAGCCCCAGCAGGACGCCGCAGAGCATCGAGATCAATACCACCATCGCGCCGATCAGCAGCGAATAACGCGCGCCGAAAATCACCCGTGAAAACACGTCGCGCCCCAACTCGTCGGTGCCGAACCAGTGCGCGGCACGCGGGCCTTGCAGCCGGTCGAGGATCTTCAGCGCCATCGGATCGTAAGGCGCGATCCACGGCGCGAAGAGCGCCAGCAGCGCGACGCTGGTCAGAATGATCGCGCCCGCCAGCACGAGCTTGCGGCGGAACAGCTTGGCGAGAATGACAGCGCTCATCGCCTCAGTACGTCACGCGCGGATCGACGGCCAGATACAGGAGGTCGATCGCCAGGTTGATCAGCACATAGAGTCCGGCGATCACGAGCAAGGCGCCCTGTATGACGGGATAGTCGCGCCGCAACACCGCGGAAACGACGAGGTTGCCGATACCGGGCAGGCCGAACACGGTTTCGGTGACGATCGCGCCGCCGACCAGCAGCGCAAACGTGAGACCGAGCACGGTGATCACCGGAATCAGGGCATTGCGCAACGCGTGGTGCAGGATCACCCGCGCTTCGGAGGCTCCCTTGGCGCGGGCCGTGCGGATATGGTCTTCGCCCAGCACGTCGAGCATGCTGGCCCGCGTGAAGCGCAGGATCAGGGCCGAGTTGACGACGCCCAGCACGATGGCCGGCAACACCAGGTGATGCAGCCGGTCGGAGATCGGTGCCCCCGGGTCGCCGTAGCCCGCGACCGGAAACCAGCCGAGGCCGACCGCGAAGATCTGCATCAGGATCAGACCGAACCAGAAGCTCGGAATGCTCGCGCCCAGCATCGCGAATCCCGAGAAGGCCTGGTCGATCGCCTTGCCGCGCCAGACGGCGGAAACGATGCCGCAGGGAACACCGATCAGCGCCGCGATGCCTATGGAAAACAGGGTCAGAAAAAGCGTCGGCTCGGCCCGCTCCCACAGCGCCTGCGTCACCGGACGCTGCAGGAAGATCGACTGGCCGAGATTGCCGCGAGCCAGCTCTCCCAGCCAGTAGACGAACTGCACGGGCAGCGGCTTGTCGAGCCCGTACGAGGCCCGCAGTTGCGCGATGTCGGCGGCAGTCGCCTGCTCGCCGAGCATCACCGCTGCGGGATCGCCTGGGGCCAGGCGGGTGATGAAGAACACCAGCGAGGCGACCAGGAGCATCACCACCACCATGCCGGCGAAGCGGGATGCGAGATATCGGGTCATGCCGTGGTCTGCGACCCAGTCCGCGATCGAACCCGTACGCCGAATTTCAATGCGAACGCGCCGGTCTCACTTCTGCAGTCCGGTGTTCCAGAAGAACGGCCATGGCATCGCCACATAGCCATCCAGCTTGGCCGAACGCGCGGTCACACTGTTGAAATTGCCGACCCGGATGTAGGGCACTTCGGTGAACACCACCGACTGGATGTTGCCCCACAGGGCGCCGCGCTTCTTGGGATCGGTTTCGGCATTGAACGCGGCCAGCGCCGCGTCCTTGGCGGGTGAACTCCACCAGCCGGGTGCGCCGTCGCCGAGTTGCGGCGGGGTCAGCGTCGGCTCCGGCAAGACGGCCGAATGCGTGATGTAGATATCCCACAGCGCCGGATCGTTGCGGCGCTGGATCAAGGTCGACCAGTCCACGACCTGCATGTCGATCTTGAATCCGGCGGCCTTGAGGTTCTCGGCCATCACCAGGGCGATCCGGTAGTGGAAATCGTACTGCTGGCTGGTGAGGATCTTGATCGGTGTGCCGTCGTATTTGGCGGCTGCAACGAGCGCCGCGGCTCCTTTCGCGTCGCCCTTGCCGTAGTGTTCGGTCCCGGCCATCGAATAGAACGGCGTGTTCTTCGCATAGTGATTGGCGTCGGCACTGTAGAACTTCGGGTCGCCAAAACCGGCGCCCAGCATGTCGGCATTGTTCAGCGCCATCTGCACCGCCTGGCGCAGCGCAACGTTGGCGAGCGGCCCCTGTTTGGTGTTCAGCACCAGGTACGGAAAGCCGAATGGCGCCGTCAGGACGGCCCTCACATTCGGCGCGCTCTCGAGCCGCGCATACGATTCGACCGGCAACAGATCTGCGAAGTGGTACTGGCCCGACAGCGACCCTTCGACGCGCGTATTCGCATTGGGCACGGGAATGAAGCGCAACTCGTCGAGCAGGGCGACGCGCTGGCCGGCATAGCCGCTCGCGGTTTCCTTGCGGGCACTGTAGCCGTCAAAGCGGACCAACTGCACGTACTGATCGGGCTTGCGCTCCTTGAACATGTACGGCCCGGTGCCGACGAACTGGGTGAGCGGCGTGGCGATCGAATCCTTGGACATGATCGCGGCAAAGCCATTCGGCAGCGCCAGGTGCGCGAGCAGCGGTGCGTAGGCCCGGTTGAGCGTGATGACGATCGTGTTCGGCCCTTTGGCCTCGAGGCTCTTGATTTCCTTCGCGACCGCCTTGCCGCGCGGTGCCATGTCCATCCAGCGCTTCAGCGACGCCAGCACGTCGTCCGAAGTCATCTCCCGGCCGTTGTGAAACTTGACGCCCTTCCTCAGCGGAATCGTGTAGACCAGGCCGCCGTTCGAAATTGCCGGCAGGCTCTCCGCCAGCATCGGTGCCACGTTCCAGTTTGCATCGAACGTGTACAACAGCTCGTAGACGTGCAGCATGATCGTGCCGACCAGGTCGGCGGTGGACGCCATCGGGTCGAGCGTCTGCGGCTCGCCGATCATCGCTAGATTGGCGGCGCCACCCCGCGGCGGGACGGCCAGTGCGCCGCTGCTCGCGAGAGCGATCGCTGCGGACACGGCTATCGGGGCGATGGCGATGCCAGCGCGACAGGACTGCAGGGCGCGACGGAACAGGGCGCCGCTCGGGGTTATACGTTGCATGAATCCTCCTTGGAGTAACGGGGATCGGTCTGATCGGCGGACGGTTCGAAGGGCGCTGGCCGAGGCTGATTGTGGCGGCGTCTGTCAGCGCGCTCCGCGTGTATTGAGGTAGACGGCATACAGCGACGTCGTGCCGCAGATGAACATGCGGTTGCGCTTGGTCCCGCCGAAGCACAGGTTCGCGACTGCCTCCGGAATCAGCACCTTGCCGAGCAGCGTGCCGTCCGGAGCGTGGCAGTGCACCCCGTCGCCGGCGCTCAGCCACAGGTTGCCGTGCACGTCCACGCGGAGCCCGTCGTAGAGGCCGATCGGGCAGGTGGCGAACACCTCGCCGCCCGCGAGCGACCCGTTCGCGGCGACGCGAAAGCGCCGCACATGATGCGGCCCGTCGGTCTGGTGCGTCGCCCCGGTGTCGACGATGTAGAGCAGCGATTCGTCGGCGGAAAACGCGAGCCCGTTGGGCTGCACGAAGTCGCTCGCGACCACCGTGACCGCAGCGCTGGCCGCATCGATGCGGTAGACGCGCTGGGCGCCGATTTCGCTGGGTGACGCGTCGCCTTCGTAGTCGCTGTCGATGCCGTAGCTCGGGTCGGTAAACCAGATGCTGCCGTCGGATTTCACCACCACGTCGTTGGGCGAGTTAAAGCGCTTGCCCTCGACTTGCGAGGCGAGCACATTGCGTCTGCCGTCGTGTTCGGTGCGCGAAACGCAGCGGCCGCGATGCTCACAAGAGACCAGGCGGCCTTGCAGGTCGACAGTGTGGCCGTTGCTGTTCATCGCCGGCTGGCGGAACACCGAGACCGAACCATCGGTCTCGTCCCAACGCAGCATGCGGTCGTTCGGAATGTCGGACCAGACCAGGTAGCGCCCGGCCGCGAACCACGCCGGCCCCTCGGCCCAACGGCAGCCGGTGTAGAGCTTCTCGACATGGATGTACGGGAGCGCCAGCCTGCGAAAGCGCGGGTCGATAACTTCGAAGCTGGGCGTGAGTTCGAGAGCCATGATGTTTCGCTCCGATCAATCCGAATGCCGCCGGCCGCGACCATAGACCAGCAGCATCGCGATGATCACGACGCCGTAGATCACATGGCGGCCGAATTCCTCCATCTGCATCACCGACAGGATCGACTGCAGCAAGGTGATCAGGATCACGCCCGCCACCGTGCCGAGGTAATTGCCGCGACCGCCGAGGATCGAGGTGCCTCCGAGCACCACCGCGGCGATCGCCGGCAGCAGGTAGGGATCGCCCATCGCCTGGGCCGCCTTGCTGGCGTAGCCGGCAAGCAGCACGCCGCCGAAGGCCGAGAGGCCGCCCGAGAGTGCGAACGCCGCCATCACGACCGTGCGTGTGCGCGCGCCGGAGAGGTAGGCCGCACGCTCACGGTTGCCGATCGCATAGACCGTGCGGCCGAAGGTCGTGCGCGTGAGCAGGAAGACGGCCGCGACGCCGACCACGGCCCACACCAGCAGCGCATTCGGAATGCCGAACAGGCTGTGGCCGGTGGCGATGAAGCGCATCGCCGGCGACGATGAATCCTGTGGCGAGAAACCGCCGGTGTGCACGACCATCAGCCCCTGGGCGACCGCGTTCACCGCCAGGGTGACGACCATCGACGGGAGACGCAGGAAGGCCACGCCGCAACCGTTGACCAGGCCCAGCGCCACACCGCAGGCGATGCCCACCGGAATCGCCAGCACCACGCCGAGCGGCCCCCAGCCGGTGGCCGCCGTCGCCATCATTCCGCCGACGGCGACGAGCCAAGGCACGGACAGGTCGATCTGGCCGAGCAGGATCACGATCATCATGCCGGTCGCGATGACACCGAGAAAGGACGCGACCTTCAACTGCTGAAGGAGATATTCCGGCGACAGGAAGCTGCTCGAATAGAGGCTGCCGAGCAGCAGCAGCAGCGCGATGCAGCCGAACGCCGCCAGGGTGGCCGGGTCGACGTGCCGACGCATCGCGTCGAACACCCTGCCAAGAGCTCGCGCCTCAGCCATACAGGTCGAGCCGGTTGCGCACGCGCAGCAGCCGGACCGCGCCGAGGCACACGGCTGCCGACAGCACCAGCCCCTGGAACAACGGCTGCCACAGCGGGTCGAGGTTGAAGACGAACAACAGGTCGCCGATGGTGCGGAACATCAGGGCGCCGAAGATCGCGCCGACCGCGCTGCCCGAACCGCCGAACAGCGACACCCCGCCCAGCACCACCGCAGCGATCGAATACAGCGTGTAGGTGTTGCCGTTGGCGGCCGACGCCTCGCCCGAGTAGGTGATGCAGGTGAGGAACAGTCCGGCCATCGAGGCGAGCAGACCCGACAGCGCGTAGGCGACGAACTTGGCGCGGCGGATCGGTACGCCGGACATGTAGGCTGCGACCTCGGACGAACCGATCGCATAGGCCGCGCGACCGATCGCCGAGCGCCGGAACGGCAGCCAGACGATCAGCACCAGCGCCAGCAGCAGTGCCAGGCTCGCCGGCACGCCGCCGGGCAACTGGCCGGTCAGGGCATCGGCGAGCGTGGCGTTGACGTCGCCGCCCGGAACGCGCCGCAGCGCCAGCGCAGCGCCGTAGTACACGGCGCCGGTAGCGATGGTCGTGACGATCGGCTGCAGGCGCCCGTAGATGACGATCAGGCCGTTGATCGCGCCGCAGAGACAGCCGACCCCCAGCACGCCGAGCATGCCGAGCGCAGTCATCAGCGGCGAACCGACGACGATGAGGGAGGCCAGGCAATTGGCGAGCACCATCACCATGCCGACCGATAGGTCGATGCCCGACGTCAACACCACCAGCGTCTGCGCCATGGCGACGATCGCGAGCAGCACGCCCTTGTTGGCCGCGGTCGTCGCGACGTTGGCGTTCAGGCCCACCGGATGGTTGGCGACGTAGATCGCGAACATCACGACGAACGCCAGGAAGGCGAGCAGCGTGCCCCTGTGTTCGCGCAGCCGATAGGACCAGTCGCCGGTCATCAGGAAACCTTCGTGCTTCGCGCTCCGATATTCGCCCCTGGGGCGGCCTTGCAAGCTCATGCGCGAGCCACCTGCGCTGCGCCGGTCTTGCCGCGGACCTCGGCACGGATGTTCAAGGCGCTGCTGATCAGAGCGTGTTCGGTGATCTCGGCGCCCACCAGCTCGCGCTTAATCGCGCCGTCGTACATCACCAGCACGCGGTCGCAGCAGCCGACGAGCTCGTCGTAGTCGGTCGAGTAGAAGAGGATCGCCGCTCCGGCGTCGGCCAGCTCACGCAGCAGCTCGTAGATCTCCTGCTTGGTGCCGACGTCGATGCCGCGCGTCGGGTCGTTCAGCAAGAGGATGCGCGGCGCCATCATCAACCACTTGCCGATGACGAGCTTTTGCTGGTTGCCCCCGGAAAGAGAGCCGGCCGGCACGTCGGTGCCGTCGCTGCGGATCGCGAGCAGCCGCACGATCCGCTCCACCGCGTCGCGTTCGGCGGTCGCATCGACGATGCCCCAGCGCGACAAGCGGCCGAGCGCGGCGAAGGAGAGGTTGTCCCGCACCGACATCGGCAGCATCAGGCCCTCGGTCTTGCGGTCCTCCGGGATCAGCGCCATGCCGATCGCCTTGCGCTTGGCGACGCCCGGGCCGGCGATGGCGACGGGCCGGCCATCGACCAGCACCTGGCCCGTGCTGCCGCGCAGCACGCCGAACAGCGCCAGCAGCAGCTCGCGCTGGCCCTGGCCATCGAGCCCGCCGAGGCCGATCACCTCGCCGGCATGCAGTTGCAGCGAGATGTCGTCCAGCCGGTCGGTCCAGCGCAGGTGGCGCAGCTCGAGCAACGGCGTTGCATCGTTCGCAGCGCGCGCGGTCCGCGCTGGAAACACGGCGTTGTACTCGCGGCCGATCATCAGCTCGACGACCTCGTTGTCGGTCTTCGTGCCCGCGGCGTAGCTCGCGACGCTCTGGCCATTGCAGAACACCGTGCACTCGTCGGCCAGCTCGGCGATCTCGTGCATGCGGTGCGAGATGTAGAGCAGCGCGAGCCCTTCTGCGCGCAGCCGCTTCAGCACGGCATAGATCTTCATCACGTCGGCCGCCGTCAACGCCGAGGTGGCTTCATCGAGGATCAGGATGCGCGGCTTGCGCGCCAGCGCCTTCGCGATCTCGACCATCTGCCGCCGCGACAGCGACAAGTCCTTGACCAGCGCCAGCGGATGGATGTCCTCGGCGCCGGCGCGTGCCAACGCCTCCTCGGCCATGCGGCGCTGCGCCCGGCGGTCGATCAGCCCGAAGCGCCGCGGCGGGTTGCTGATCGCGATGTTGTCGGCCACCGAAAGATCGGGGATCAGCGACAACTCCTGGAAGATGCAGGCGATGCCGGCCTCCTGGGCCGCGGCCGGCGAGGCGAACGAGACCGGCTTCCCGTCGAGCAGCATGACACCCTCGTCGGGCGCGACGACACCGGCCATGATCTTGATCAAGGTCGACTTGCCGGCGCCGTTCTCGCCGAGCACGGCATGGATGCGGCCGGCCTCGATCACCAGTTCGGCGCCCTGCAGCGCGCGCACGCCGCCGTAGCGCTTGGAGACGCCCTGCATGACGAACAGGCTCATCCGGCACCCTCACGCCACGCGCGTTCCCGCCGGGCGGCAGCGAACGCTCGGCCCGACTGCAACGCGCGCACCTGCGCCTACTTGTTCGCTTCGCTCTGGCCCATGATCTCCTGCGCGGTGAAGTTGATGCCGCAGGTGGGAAAAGAGTTGCCGACAAAGAAGTTGTCGGAGAGCTTGGCGTAGAAGTCGGTCCCGTCCTTCATGTTCGGGTACTCGGCTCGTGCCAACGGCAGCTTCACTGACTGCGGCACGACCTTGCCCTCCAGGGCCGCGATCGCCGTCTTGATCGCCACCGCCACCTGGGCCGGCCCGGTGCCGGCCGACGCGCATTTCAGGCCCTGGCTGCCGAACTGGCCGCAGAACTTGCGGAATCCGTTCTCGGTCTCGCCACCGAACGGGACGAACGGATGCTTCGCATCGATCATCGCCTGCACCACGCCGGTGTCGCCGCCCTGTGCGGTGATCGCGTCGAAGTGCTTGTGCACCGCGATCGCATCGGCCGTGACCTTCTGCGCCGTCGGATCGTCCCACTTGCCGATCACTTCGACCGTGTCCCACTTCTTGCCCGAAGCCTTGAACACTTCCTGGATCCCATCGTGCCGGTCGCGATCGACCGATGTGCCTGAGACGCCGCGCACCTCGAGCACCTTGCCGCCGTTCGGCACGTACTTCACCAACCATTCGGCCCAGTACTTGCCGAGCCCTTTCTGATCAACGTTGACGTTGATCGCCTCTTCGGTGTCGAGGATGTTGTCGAACGCGACCAGCACGACGCCGGCGTCGTTGGCGCGCTTGATCACCGGCTTGAAGGCGGCCGGGTTCTGCGCGTTGACGACCACCGCGTCGAAGCCCGAGTCGATGAAGTTGTTGATCGCCGCGATCTGCGCGGCCACGTCTTCGCCGGTGGACACGACCTTGAACTCCTTCAGCTTCGCGGCGACGTCGGGCTGCGCTGCGTAGGCCTTGGCCGTCTTGATCATCTGGATGCGCCAGGTGTTGGCGACGTAGCCGTTGGCAAGTGCGACGCGGTACGGCCCCTTCTTCGCCGGGTACTGGAACAGCTTGGTATCGCTGGCCCAGGGCGCGAAGCATTTCGGGTCGGAATTGGGCTTTGTCACTACCTTCGGCGGTGCGGCCAGCGCGGCGGCGCTGAAGCAGCCCGCGGCGACGGTCGCTGCAGCTATCAGCCCGAGTTGGCGCACGCAAGATTTTGAAACCATGACACGTCTCCGTTCGTTGGTTTGGGGGCAGATGAATGTACCGATTTAGTAAATCGATGCATATGATCGAATACCCGAGCCGTTGGCAGGCGGAACGCCGAGATCAGGGCGGCACGGGCAAACCCGCGTGCCGAGCCGATTGTGGATCGATACAGTAAACCGGTACACAGATTCCAGGAAACGGAGAAAATCATGACCTCACGTCGTCAGTTCCTGCAGAGCGCGTCCTTCGCGTCGCTCGCCGGATTTCCCGCCATCTCGCGCGCGCAGTCGCCGATCTCGCTGCGCTTCTCGTCGTCGATGCTGGCCAACGACAACGCCGCGCACTACATGTGGGAGCAGCACTTCACGCAGAGCCTGCAGGCCGGCGCACCCGACCGCTTCAAGATCGACTACTTTCCCAACAACCAGCTGGGCAAGGAAAGCGACGTCGTGCAGCAGGTCAAGGTCGGCTCGATCGACATGATGGTTACGGGCTCTTCGATCTTCGCCACGATCTCGCCCGAGATCGGCATGCTTGACCTGGGCTATGTGTTCGACAACTACGCGCATGTCGCAAAGGCAATGGAGGGCCCGGCGGGCGCAACGCTCAACGACATCCTGCAAAAGCGCTCGGGCTGCACCATTCTCACCTGGGCGTCGCATTTCGGCCCGCGCAGCGTCTACACCAAGGCCGCGGTCAAGTCGCTCGCCGACATCAAGGGCGTGAAGCTGCGCGTCCTGCCCACTCCCGCGTTCATCGAGACCTTCAAGCTGATGGGCGCCATCCCCACGCCGATACCGTTCGGTGAGCTCTACATGGCGGCGCAGACCGGCGTCGTCGACGGCTTCGAGCACGATGCGGCGACGGTGCTCGCCAGCAAGTTGAATGAAGTCGTCAACTTCTGCTGGCTCACCGAACACCTGTTCAGTCCGATGGTCGTGGTGATCGGCAAGCGCGGCATGGACAAGATCCCCGCCGACTTGCGGCCCGTGTTCATGAAGGCGGTGAACGACGCCACGGTGGAGCAACGCCGCATCGCAAACCAGAAGAGCGGCGCGGCGATCGAAGAGCTCAAGCGCAAGGGCATGACCTTCTACCCGATGGTTGCGGCCGAGCGCAGTGCGGTGCGCGCGACCATGCAAGCCAACCTGTGGGGGCCCTTCGCCAGGCAGTACCCGGTGACGGCGCCGCTGTTCACCGCCATCGACGCGGCGCGGGCCTGACGCTTGAGCACGGTACCCGCGGCGATCGGCGCGCCGCACGCGGCCGTGGCGACGACCGCGCTGGGCTTTCGCCTCGATAGCCACGCCGGGCGCTGGCTCGGCCGGCTGACACGGGCCACCGAAGCCCTCTCCGGTATCGTGCTGGCGGTCGACGTGATGGTGGTGTTCGTGTCGGTGATCTTTCGCTACTTCCTGCACGACCCGGTCGACTGGGCCGAGGAGATCGCGCGGGCCCTGATGATCGTGCTGGTGTTCTTCGGCGCCGCCACCGTGCTGGCGCGCAGCCAGCATGTAGGCATCGATCTGTTCCGCGACCAGTTGCCCGCGGGCTGGCAGCCGGCGCTGATCCAAGCGGGCCACTGGATCATCGCCGGCGTCTCCGGCGGCCTCTTCGTGTCGTCGCTGCTGCTGCTGCTCGACACCTACGGGCAGACGACATCGATCGGATTGCCGCAGTGGCTGTACGTCTACCCGGTCGTGATCGGCAGCGGGTTCATGACCTTGTTCGGCGTCGCCAACGCATGCAACGGCCCGCGCCACGTCGTGATCCGGACTTTCGCCATCTGCGCCGCGCTGGCGGTGGCCGTGTTCGGCTGGAACGCGCTGATTCCCGGGCATGCCCTGTCGCACGGCCTGCTGCTGGCCGCGGGCTTCGTCGGCGGCATGAGCCTCGGCGTGCCGATCGGCTTCGTGCTCACCTTCGCGTCGCTGCTCTACTTCCTCTCGGACCCGTCGCTGCCGATGCTCGTCTATGCGCAGCAGGTCATGGCCGGCACCGATCACTTCGTGCTGCTGGCCATTCCGTTTTTCGTGCTCGCCGGGCTGCTGATGGAGTCCAACGGCATGTCGTCGCGGTTGATCGAGCTGCTGCTGCGCGTCTTCGGGCGCGTGCGCGGGGGCCTGGGCCTGATCACGATCACCGCGACGGCGTTCTTTTCGGGCGTGTCCGGCTCCAAGCTCGCCGACATTGCCGCGGTCGGCGGCATCGTGATGCCTGCCGTGCGCCGCACGCGCCAGGATCCGAACGAGGCGGCCGGCCTGCTGGCCTGCACCGCGGTGATGGCCGAGACGATCCCGCCGTGCATCAACATGATCATCATGGGCTTCGTCGCCAACATCTCGATCGCCGGCCTGTTCATGGCGGGCCTGGTGCCCGCGGCAGTGATGGCGCTCGCACTGGCCACGCTGGCGGTGGTCGTCGGCAAGAAAATCGACCCCGACGAAGCCTTCGAGCACCGCACGCCTTTGCTGCCACTCCTGGGCGGCGCGCTGGTCGCATTGGTCATGGTGGGCATGATCGGCAAGGGCGTCACGTCGGGCGTGGCCACGTCCACCGAGGTGTCGGCGTTCGCCGTGATCTATGCGCTGGTGGTGGGCGGCCTGGCGTTTCGCGAAATGAGCCTGGGCGCGCTGGCAAGGCTCTTCATGCGTTCGGCGGCCATGGCGGGCGGGATCCTGTTCATCGTCGCGGCAGCGTCGAGCGTGTCGTACGCGCTGACCATCGAGCAGATCCCGCAGCTCGTATCGGCCACGATGATCGCGTTCGCTCACCACTACGGCAGCAACATGTTCCTGCTGCTGTCGGTGCTGGTGATGGTGATTTTTGGCGCGGTGCTGGAAGGCGCGCCTGCACTGATCATCTTCGGCCCGCTGTTGACGCCGATCGCGCAGCAGCTGGGCATCAACCCCTTGCACTTCGGCACCGTGATGGTCATCGCGATGGGGTTGGGGCTGTTTGCGCCGCCGATCGGCCTGGGCCTGTTTGCGACCTGTGCGATCACCGGCACGCAAGTTCGAAACGTGGCGCGCCCGATGTTCAAATACCTGGCCGTGCTGCTCGCGACGCTGATCGTCCTGGTGCTCGTGCCCTCGTTCTCCTTGTGGCTGCCGAACCGGTTTGGCCTGTAGTTGTAAATACCAATCTTTCGATACACATGACCACGATTCAAGACGTCGCTCGGCATGCCGCTGTTTCGGTAAGCACCGTGTCCAACGTGCTCAACGGTCGGGGCGATCGCATGCGCCCCGCGACGCTGGCCCGAGTGGAAGCGGCCATCGCCACGCTGCAGTTCCGCCCGAGCAAGTCGGCCCAGCAGCTCAAGACCGGGCAGACGCCGTTGCTCGGCCTGCTGGTCCCCTCGATGGCCAACCCGATGTACGGCTACATCGCGCGCGAGGTCGAAACCTTTGCGCAGGAGCGGTTCGGCTACCGCCTGTTGATCGGCAGCACATATCGAGACGCGGCCAAGGAAGCGGCCTTCTTCGAGGACCTTCGCGCTCATGGCGTACGCCACGTGATTGTGATTTCGTCGCTGGCCGAAGAAAGGCACCTCGACTCTGCCGTTGCACGCGGCATGAACGTGATGAGCTATGACCGGCGCGCCGCGCCCGGCCGGCCCTCGGCCGTCGGCCATGTGACGCCCGACAATTTCGAGGCAGCGCGACTGGCCACCGGCCACCTCATTGCCAAGGGCCACACCCGGCTGGCATTTGCCACAGTGGCGGGCATGACCATGAGCCGCAGCGACAAGATCGAAGGCTTCTTCGCGGCGGCCGATGCGGCGGGCTTGCGCGCCAGCGCGAAGGTGCTGGACGGCGGCCCGCTGAACGAATACGGCGACTCGGTGATCGCCGAGGTCGGTCGCGCCACGGGCTTGCAACTCGCGAACGATTCGCGGCGCGCAACCGGCATCGTGGCGCTGAACGACCTGATGGCTCTGGGGTTGATGGCGGGCTTGCGCGAAGGTGGCCGGCATGTGCCGCAAGACGTGTCGGTCGTGGGCATCGACGGTCTCTTCCTCGCGGCCCTGTCGGACCCCATGCTGACCACGGTGCAGTTGCCCATTCGGGACATGGCACGCGCCATGGTGGAGCAGGTGATGCAAGCGGGTGCGGGCGCGGAGGCGCTTGCGCGCGAGCGGGTGTTCAGCGAGGTCCGACTGATCGAACGCGAGTCGGTCGGACCTCCGCCGCGTCCGGCTCGAAGCAGCCCGATGACGAAGGCCAGGACCGCGAAGAAATGACGACGGTCTTCGTGAGTCATCCCCAGGACAAGCTCGAACACTATTTCGGGCCCAAAGCCGTCGCGGCGCTGCAGACGATCGCCGAGGTTCGTTTCAATCCCGAGGCGCGCGAGCTCGACGTGGCGGAGCTCATCGCTGCCGCGCGCGGCAGCGACGTGCTGATCGCGTACCGGCAGACACCGGGCCCGGATCGCCTGTTCCGGGAACTGCCGCAACTCGCCGCCTTCTTGCGTTGCGCGGTCGACATCAGCACGGTCGACGTCGCCGCGGCAAGCGCGCATGGGGTGCTGGTCACGCATGCGAGCGCGGGTTTCGTGGCCGCTGTCTCGGAGTGGATCATCGCGATGATGATCGACCTCGGGCGAGGCATCAGCCAGTACGCCGAGTCGTACCACTATGGTCCACCACCGCTGCCGTTCATGGGTCGAGAGCTGCGGGGATCGACGCTGGGAGTCATCGGCCACGGCCAGATCTCGAAGGCCCTGTGCAAGCTGGCGGCGGCGTTCGACATGCGCGTGCTCGTCACGACGCCGGAACCGATCGAAGAGCGCGAGAGCTTGCGTCAGGTGCCGCTTGCCACACTGCTGGCGCAGTCGCACTACGTCGTTTGCCTGGCCCCCGCCAACGCCCGGACTCACAACATGATCGACGCGGCTGCCTTCGCCGCGATGCGGCCCGGCACGTTCTTCGTGAATGCGTCGCGCGGCGAGCTGGTCGACGAGGCGGCCTTGCTCGCCGCGCTGGAATCTGGGCATCTGGGGGGCTGTGCGCTGGATGTCGGCCGCGCGCCGGACCAGATGCCGGCCCCCGAGCTCGGGCGCCATCCGCGCGTCATCGCCACGCCGCACATCGGCGGCCTGACCTTGCCCGCCACCGAGCACCAGGCGATGGAAACCGTGTCTCAAGTGACGGCGCTGCTGCACGGCGAGATACCGCCCGGTGCCGTCAACGCGCCGCACGCGACCCGCCTTCGCCAATGGCCACGGTTTCAGGTCCGCCCTTCAAAAACAACCAGCGAAGTTCCAATCAGGAGGCAAACATGAGATTTTCCGAATTCATCGCGGCGTGCGGCGCCGCAGTGCTGATTTCCGCTCCGATCGCCGCCGCCGCGCAGGAGAAGACCGCACCCCAATTCACGCTGCGCACGGCGCACTACTTCAAGGAAGACCATCCCTGGCACAGGGGTCTGGCCTTCTTCGCCAAGAAGGTGAATGACGACAGCAACGGACGCATCCAGATCGACATCTTCGGCGGCGGCATTCTCGGCAGCGAGGCCCAGACCATGCAGCTCGTCAAGGACGGCTCGCTCGATTTCGTGGTTTCCGATCCGTCCGCCGGCGCTCCCTTCGCGAAGGAGCTCGACTTCTTCGCCCTGCCCTTCATGTTCCGCGACTACGCGCATTGGCAGAAGTCCCTCGACGGCGAACCGGGCAAGCGCTACGCCAAGCTGATCGAGGACAAGACCGGCATGAAGATCATCGGCTATTGGGGCGGCTCGAGCCGCAACGTGCTGTCCACGAAGAAGCCCATCCTGAGCATGGCCGACATGAAGGGCTTTCGCCTGCGTCTCATCTCCAGCCCTCTCAAGGTCAATGTCTGGAAGGCCGTCGGAGCGATACCGACGCCGATCGCCTTCATGGAGACCTATCTGGCGATGAAGTCGGGCGTCGTCGACGGCATGGAGAACGAATCGGTTGCCGTGCGGGACATGAAGTTCTACGAGCCGGCGCCGAAGGATCACATGACGTGGCAACGGATGACGCGGCTTGCGGCGGCTTGGCTGCCACCTCCTCGGATCCTTCATCCATGGCCTGACCAGCGGTTCGCTGTCAAACACCCAAGGTAGGAGCCGAATGCCCGAATCGGGCACGTTCGGATCTGTGCGGGGGGTGCCCGGTAACGGGCATCCCTACCGCAATCCTCGGTCGGTGGCTGTCGCCGGGCTTGAACCTGTGAGTGGCTGGTTCAGGTCGCCAAGCTGACGTTCGCCGCGGCGCGGATCACCGCACCCTTATGGCCGGTCACTGTCCTTCGCGGCCGGCGGGTGTCCGGTCGCTCAATTTGAATGTCGGTTGTCCAGCGATGAATTCGCCGGCATGACCGTCTCAGCCCGACTGCGTTGCTGCGCTTCAATCGCAATGAAAGCTGATCTTTATCGGCGGCAGCCACGGATCGGGCGACCAGCACCACGCTCTGCGCCCGAGCGCTGCCTGCCGACATGAGACCGCAGCCGTCTGCCAGGTGCTCGTCCGTCCTGCCCCACAATTCCTTCACCGTCCGCGCCTGCGAAACCCGGACTCCGGTGACAGAGGGCGCGGCGACCTCAACAGGTAACCAGGAGTTCAGATGTCGCTCGCACTCGACCATGTCGTCATTCACGTCATCGACCTGGAAGCCGCCATCGCTGACTACACGGCGGTTGGCTTCACTGTGCAGCGCGGGGGCACGCACGCCGATGGCGCGACGCACAACGCGCTGGTCGGCTTTGCTGACGGCAGCTACCTGGAACTGATCGCGTTCCTGAGGCCCAGCCCCGCCCACCGCTGGGCAGCCGCGGCGGAACAGGGTCGCGAGGGGTTCATCGACTTCGCGTTGTTGCCGGTCAGCGTGGCCGCAGTCGTCCACGCGGCGCGAAGTAGGGGCCTCGCCTACCAGGGGCCAATCGATGGCGGCCGGCTGCGGCCCGATGGCGAGCGCCTGCAGTGGCAGATCGGCACGCCGCCGACGCCCGATCTGCCGTTCCTTTGCGGGGATATATCGCCGCGCTCGATGCGCGTGCGCGAAGGCGACGTGCGTGTGCATGCCAATGGCGTGAAGGGAGTCGCATCGATCACGGTCGCTGTGGCCAACATCGATGCAAGTCTTACGCGCTATGGCGCACTTCTCGGCCCCGCGGCTCTGCAGAGCGCGCATCCCGTTGCGATGCCAGGCCTGGGGCTGCGGAGTGTTTCACTGCCGCTGGCAGCCGTGACGCTCGTCTTGGCGGCACCGGGTCCGGATTCGCATGACGGGCACGAGCTACGCGCGGTGCTCGCGCAGCGCGGCGAAGGCGTGCTTGGACTTGCATTGCACCGGCAGGGAGGCGCACCTGCCGTGGCCCTGCCGCGGGACCGCACCCATAACGCAGCATTCGAGATCGTCCCGGCTGAAGCCGCCTCTACGCCTTAGTGCGTTGCGCCGCCGAGGTAAGCATTGCGCACGCGCGGGTCCTCGCGCAGTTGGGTGGCCGGTCCTTCGAGCACGATGCGGCCCCCTTCCATGACGTAGCCGTAGTCGGCCACCTTCAGCGCCGCGCGCACGTTCTGCTCGACGAGCAGGATCGCGGTGCCGGCGGCTCGGATGCTGCCTATGAGGCCGAAGATCTGCTTGACGATCTTCGGCGCCAGGCCGAGCGAGGGTTCATCGAGCAGCAGCAGGCGCGGGCGGCTCATCAGCGCGCGGCCTATGCACAGCATCTGTTGCTCGCCGCCTGACAGCGATCCGGCCTGCTGTGCAAGCCGCTCGCGCAGTATCGGAAAGCGCTGCAGCACCTCCTCAAGGGTGCGGTCGAGATCCTTGTGTGCCCGCGTGCCCCCACCAAGCACCAGGTTCTCGCGCACCGACATGTTGGAGAACACCTGCCGCCCCTCTGGCGCCTGTGCCAGGCCCTTGGCGACGATCCGGTGCGACGGCAGGTCGGTGATGGCCTCGTCGACAAAGATGATGCTTCCGGCACTGGCCTGGTAGATGCCGGAAATGGTGCGCATCAGCGTGGTCTTGCCCACGCCGTTGGCGCCCAGCACAGTAACGATACCGCGCTCGGGAACTTCGATACTCACTTTCTTCAGGATCTGCTGGCCAGCCATGCGGACGTCGAGTCCCTCGACCCGCAGCGCCATGGCCAAGGTCGTGCTCATTCGTCCCCTGCACCGAGGTAGGCGTCGAGCACTGCCGGGTCGCGCTGTACGCTGGCTGGGTCGGCGTCGGCGATCTTGCGGCCGAAAGCCAGCACGATGACGCGGCTGCACACGCGCATCACGAGGCCCATGTCGTGCTCGACGACCAGGATGGTCAGGCCCTCGGCACGTAGGCTTTCGATGAAGTGCGCCAGCTCGACGGTTTCGGTGTCGTTGAGCCCGGCAGCCGGCTCGTCCAGGATCAAGAGCTTGGGGCGACCAGCCAGGGCGCGGGCGATCTCCAGCAACTTGCGCTTGCCATAGGAGAGGTTGGCCGCCAGTTCGTCGACAAGGCCGGCCAGGCCGACCTTGGCGAGCATCTCGGTCGTGACCTCACTGATCGCGCGCGCCTTCTGGCCACCGTGCGAAAACAGAGCGTCGCCAAGGCCGGTGCCGCGGATGGCACCGACCGAGACGTTGTCGAAGACCGTCATGTTCGGAAAGACGCGCAGGTTCTGGAAGGTGCGGCCCACACCTAGCCTCGCTACTTCGAAGGGCCGCAAGCCGCTGATGACACGGCCTTGGAACGCCACTTCGCCAGCGGACGGCGGCGTGACGCCGGAGATGAGGTTGAACAGCGTAGTCTTGCCGGCGCCGTTGGGGCCAATCAGGCCGACGAGTTCGCCGCGGCCGATCTCGGCCGATACGCTGTCCACCGCCGTAAGGCCACCGAAGCGGCGCGTGACCTCGCGCAGGGCGAGCAGCGGTGCCTCCATGCTCACCAAGCGGCGCGGCGCGCCCCGGGTGCGTGGCGAATCTGGCGCCGGATTAGGTCAATTGCGGAGACCTCGCCGACCAGTCCGCGCGGCAGAAACAGGATCGAGAAGAACAGGACTCCGCCCACGGTGATCATGCGCCAGCTACCCAAGTCACGCAGCAGCTCGGGCAGCACCGTCAGGATCACCGCGCCGATGACTGAGCCGTACAGACTGCCCAACCCGCCCACGACCACCATCGAAAGCACGAGGATCGATTCACCGAAGCGAAAGCTCTCGGGGCTGATGAAGCCTGTTGTGTGCGCGAACAGCGCGCCGGCGAATCCGGCCAGGCAGCAGGCCACGCCGAAGCTTTGCAGCTTGAGGCGGCCGACGTCGATGCCCATCGCGTCAGCACAAGCGTCGTCCTCGCGCAGCGCGCGCAGCGAGTTGCCGTAGTACGAATGCATGAGCCGATGCACCACCCACAGCGCGGCGAGCATCACCGCCGCCGTCACCACCATACTGAAGACCATCCCTTCCGCACCGAACAGCGTGATGCCGGGGATGCTGCGCACGCCCATCGGCCCGCGCGTGAGGCCGACCCAGTTCAGCATCGTCACGTAGATCATCTCGCCGATGCCTAGCGTGGCCACGGCGAAATAGATGCTCGTCAACCGCATCGTCGGCACCGCCACTACCGCCCCCACGAGCGCTGCCATGGCACCCGCGGCCGGCAGCGTGAGCCAGAACGGCCAGCCGAAACGGGTGGACAGCAGCGCCGCGGTGTAGGCGCCGACGCCGAAGAAGGCTGCGTGGCCCAGGCTCAGCAAGCCGGCCGAGCCCGTGATCAGGTTCAGGCTCGCGCTAAGGATCACGAAGATCATGGTCGTGATCGCGATCTGGTCGAAGTAGCTTGACTTGAAGGCCACCAGGCCGATCAACAACAATACGAGGCCCGCCACCAGCGCCAGGTTCAACCTGGCCTTCACATCTTCTCCTTCTTCGAGCCGAAGATGCCCGAGGGGAAGAACCACAGCGTGACGAGCAGGAACGAGTACGACACCAATGCCTTCCAGCCGTCGGAGAAGAACTGCGTGGCAACCGATTCCGATACGCCCAGGATCAGCGCGCAGGCCACGGCGCCGGGGATGCTCGACAGGCCGCCCATGACCATTGCGACGAAAGCCTTCACGCCGGGCTCGAAACCCATCTGCGGAAATATCGCGCCCTGGTACAGCCCTACCATGATGCCTGCGATGGCGCCCAGCATCGAGCCGACGACGAAGGTGGCCACGATGGCGCGTGTCGTGTTGATGCCCACGAACTGCGCGCCCAGCACGTTGTTCGATACCGCGCGGATGGCCAGCCCGATGTGCGTGCGGTAGAGCACGAACTGCAGCGCGCCCAGCGACACCGCCGAGAGGCCGAAAATGATGAGATTGCCGTCAGTGATGGTGATCGGGCCGAGCTGTATCGGGTTTTGCAACAGGTAGGCCTGGGGAATGGTCTGCATCTCGCCGGAGAACTTGAGCTCCAGCGCCTCGCGCACGATGATGCTTACCGCGAGAGACGACAGCAGCGTGGCCTCGCGCATGGCCTTGGACTTCAGCGAGGCCTCGTCGCGAAAGCGCCGGAACGGGCGGAACGCGATCCGCTCCAGCGCCCAGCCGACGAGGCCGCCTGACAGCAGCACCAGCACCAGTACCACCCACAGCGGCGGCTTGGCCGCCGTGATCAGCAGCAGCCCGGCGAAAGCGCCGATCGTGTAGACCTCGCCATGCGCGAAGTTGACGACGTTGAGCACGCCGAAGATCAGCGTGAAGCCAATCGCCATCAACGCATAGACGAGGCCGATCGACAGGCCGTTGACGACCTGCTGAAGCAGGACGGTGGGGTCCATCTCCGCGGGCAGTCCCGCCTTACTGCGCGATCACGAACTTCCCGCCCTTGATCTGCAGCTTGGCCAGCGTCTTGTTGGGCTCGCGCGTGATCTTGTCGAAGGTCGTTACTCCCGTCACCCCGGGGTAGTTGGTGGTGGCAGCCAGCGCATCGCGAATCTGCGCGCGGGTGGCGGTGGGGCCGACACGCTTGATGGCATCGAGCAAGATGCCCACGGCGTCGTAAGCCTGTGCGGCAAACTGGTTGGGCTCGCCGTTGTAGCGCTTCTTGTACTCGGCGACGAAGCCCGACACCAGCGGCGACGGGTTGTCGGCCACGAAAGTGGTGGACAACAGCACACCCTCGGCGGCTGGGCCCGCGAGCTCGATGAGCTTGGGCGCGTAGAAGGGCGAGGCCGAGTACAGCTTGGCCGTCACGTTGAGTTGCCGGGCCTGTTGCAGGATCAGCGCGCCTTCTTCATAGAACATGGCGAAGTAGATCGCGTCGGGTTTGGCTTGCACCACCTTGGTCAGGATGGCCTTGAAGTCGCGGGTGCCTGGGTTGAAGAGCTCGGTGCTGGTGACCTTGCCGCCGAGGGCTTCGAAGGCCTTGGTGAACTCGCCCGTGGCCGACAGGCCCCAGTCGTTCTGCAGGCCGATCACAGCCACCGTCTTGATGCCGTCGTCGCGCAACCACTTGGCGTTGAACGGGCCTTCCTGCGCTTGCGTAGTGATATTGCGAAACTGCCAGGTCGAAACTTTTAGAAAATCAGGGTGCGACGCAGTTTGCGATAGCTGCGGCATGCCCTCCTTTCCATAGACCTCGCCGGCGGCCATCGATGGCCCGCTGGCAAAGTCACCCAGCACGGCGACGATGCGCTTGTCGTCGACGAACTTGCGCGCGATATTTACCGCTTCTTTGGGGTCGGACTTGGAGTCCTCGTAGACGATCTGCACCTTGTGCCCAGCCACGCCCCCGGCGGCGTTGAACTTTTCCAACTGCATCGCCGCGGCATTACGGAACACCTCCCCGTACTGCGACTGCGTGCCGGTGAGCGGCAACTGGTAACCGACAAGGATGTCCTGCGCGAAAGCTGCGCCAGTGGCAAACAGCAGCGCGCTGGCTGCGGCGAGTGAACGAATCGACAAGCCCATGGAAAGCCTCCGCTATGTATTGAAAGGGGAACAAGGGAATGGCAGTGGCAAGCAAGGAGCACGCCCTGCCGGGGACGGTTCAGCCCGGGCCGGGCCGGATGTGCAGGCGGCAACAGCCCTCTCGGCCGGGCTGCCAGGTGTCGGACTGGATCGAGAATCCGGCTTTCTCGAAGGTACCGTAGTCGACGATGCCGCCGATGTCGCACAGGTTGGCCAGTGCCTCGCCCGCGTAACCGGCTTCCTGCCAGGCTTCCTTCAGCGGGCAGCGGTGAAACTGGATCTCGAGTTCGTGCGTCGTGCACTGCACTACCTCGGGCGCGAAGATGTGCTTGCCCTGCGGAATGAAGTTCAGGAAGGTGTCCTTCAACCCCTTCAAGTCGGCAGGGGCGTGCGGCGCGAAAACATCCGCAATAGCCTCGCCACGCTTGTAGATCGCCCGCTTGCACACCTCTCGCGCCTTGTCGGCGCCGAACTCCGTGGCCATCTCCTCGTACATCGCGGCGTAGACAAGCGCACGGCTCTTCATCGCGTTGCGCAGTTGCTCAATCAGCAGTTGTTCGTTGTCGGTTGTCATGACGGGCAAGGGTGGGCGTGGACCTGCAGGCAGCATATCCTTGTTGAGCGGCGCCGGATGGCGCGCCGACCGAAAATGGAAATGCGATGACCGACTCTAACCTTGACCCCAGCCGTCAGCCACCCTCACTATGGGCCAAGACCTCGCCACCGATGCGGCCGACCCAGCCGCTGGGCGAGGGCGACCACCTGGCCGACCTTGCCGTGGTGGGTGCCGGCGTCACCGGCCTGACCGCTGCGCTGCACGCGGCAGCGCGCGGCGCGAAGGTCGTCGTGCTGGAAGCCAGCGAGATCGGGTGGGGTGCCTCGGGGCGCAACAACGGGCAAGTGATCCCGGCACTGACGCGCGCCGACCCCGACGTTCTCGTACAGGCCTTCGGCCCCGAGCACGGCGAGACGCTGGTCACATTGCTGCGCGACTCGGCGAACGCGGTGTTCGACTTGGTGCGACAACATGGCATCGCTTGTGACGCCGTGCAGAACGGCTGGGTACAGCCGGCGCACCGCGAAAGCCGGCTCTCCTTGTCACGCTCGCGTTGCGAACAATGGCGACGCCGCGGCGCGCCGGCCGAACTGGTTGACCGTGAACAGGTGGCGGCGATCACCGGCTCGCGCATGTGGTGCGGGGGCTGGCTCAATCCGACCGGCGGCCACCTCAACCCGTTGGCCTTCACGCGCGGGCTGGCACAGGCCGCGCTGGCGGCCGGCGCCATGGTGCACACGCACACGGCCGCTACCGGGTTGCAGCGGGTAGGCGATCGCTGGCGTGTCGCCACCCCCGGTGGCAGCGTGCTCGCACGCAAAGTGCTTGTGGCCACGCACAGCTACAGTGGGTTCGCCGTGCCTTCCCCCTGGCCCGGGCTGCAGCACACGCTGGTGCCGGTGCGTTCGTACCAGATCTCCACGCTCCCGCTGCCGAGTGAGCTGCGCGCCAGCATTCTGCCGCGCAACCATGCGATGTCGGACACCCACGCGGACCTGCACTTTGCCCACCTCGACGCCGATGGCCGGCTGGTCACTGGCGGCGCGCTGGTGGTCGCGGCCGGCTACGAACAGCGTCTGCGCGAGCGCATCGGGCAGCGTCTTTTGAAGATCTTCCCGCAATTGCAGGCGCTGGGCGGCATTCGCTTCGATTACCTCTGGCACGGCGTCTTCGCGGCCACGCTGGATAAGCTACCTCGATTCTGGCGTCTGGACGACGGCGTGCTGGGTTGGGTCGGCTGCAACGGCCGCGGCCTGGCCTTCTGCGCGGCGCTGGGACCGGTCTTGGCTGATGCGGCGCTCGACGGCGAGCGGGCACGCATACGCATGCCCTTCGAGGCACCGCGCGTCATCCCCGGCCATGCGTTGGCGCGGATGGGCGTGGCCGCCGGCATCCTGTACTACCGTTGGCTCGACGGGCGTGACTGAGGCCGAGCCGCTTCAGAGCTCGACAGACACATTCAACCGAGGTTCAAGCGCCTACAGCGTGCCGAGATGTCGTCGCCGCGTCGACCCGCGGATGCGCGCGATCGGGTCGTTCACACTTTCCGACAGGCCATCGTCAGATGCTGACAGCCAAGTTAGGCAGCTGACGGAAGACTATGGCCGATTCCGGTCATTCATGTGCGGTCGATGAAAAGGGCGCCACCGACGCTGAACTGCTGCTCAGTATGAGCAAGATCAACCAATCGATGTTGTCGGGCCTTCACTGCACGGGTGCCCGTCCACGCCTCGCGATCTGCGCCCCGGGCCGGAGTTGGCAACGGCAACGGTCCCAGCATCCAGATCACCCGTAGCAAACCAACCCGCAACCATTGTTTCGATCGGAGCCGGGCCGCTGACATGCTCATAGTCATTCAGCCCTGGCAGATGACGGTAGTCAGCGGCCCAGGCGTCACCGTGTTCGGCTACCTCGAGAATGGCGTTGCACACTGCAGAGACATCGTCGTCGCTCATCACGGGATGGAACGACACGCGTACCCAGCCTGGCTTGTCGGACAGATCGCCGGCGTCGATGCGCGATGTGATCCGGTGCGACTCTTCTACATCGACATTCAGTAGGTAGTGGCCGTAGGTGCCGGCACATGAACACCCGCCACGGGCCTGGACGCCGAATCGATCGTTGAGCATCCGCACAACCAGGTTGTAGTGCAGGCCAGGCAAGTAGAAGGAAATGACTGGCAGCCGTTCCCGGTGCTTGCCGGCCAGGATCACTACGCGCGGCGAAACGGCCAGGCGGTCGAACACTTGCCGCACGATGTCGCGCTCGCGCTCGGCGATGCGGTCCACTCCCATCGAGTCCTTGAGTTGGACGGCCAGCGCAGCGCGAATCAATTGCGTCAAGCCAGGCGTACCCCCGTCCTCGCGCACTTCGATGTCGTCGAAGTAACGGTGCTCATGCCAGGGGTTGGTCCACGCGACCGTCCCGCCACCCGGCTGGTCGGGTACACCTGCAGAGTAGAGGCCTTGCCGAAAGATCAGGACGCCGCACGACCCCGGGCCGCCGAGGAACTTGTGCGGGGAAAAGAAAATCGCGTCCAGTGCGCGCGCCGGTTCGGCCGGATGCATATCGATACCGACATAAGGTGCCGAACATGCGAAATCGACGAAACACAGGCCGCCCTGCTCGTGCATGAGGGCAGCGACGTCGTGGTAAGGCGTCTGAATGCCCGTGACGTTGGAACAGGCGGTGATCGATGCGATCTTCAGCGGCCGGTCGGCATAACGGGCCAGGAGAGCCGGGATCGCAGCGACATCGATCAACCCGTCCGGATCCGCCGGAATGACCTCCACGTCCACCATGCACTCGAGCCAGGTGGTGTGATTCGAGTGATGCTCCATGTGCGTCACGAGCACGAGCGGCCGTTTGTCGGGTGCCACGCTGGCTTGACCGACAAAGTTGGATGGAATGCGCAGGCCCAGAAGGCGCTGCAGCTTATTGATGGCGCCGGTACAGCCCGTTCCAGTCCCCAGCAGTACGTCGTCGGCTGCCGCGTGGACATGGCGTTTGATGATTGCCCGCGCCTGTTGATAGGCTGCGGTCATGGCATGCCCGGTGAAGCTGGTCTCGGTATGCGGGTTGGCCAAGTAGGGCGCAAAGTGGCGCAGCAGCCGGTCCTCGAGCGGCCGGTAGGCGCGGCCACTGGCGGTCCAGTCGGCGTAGATGGCGCGGCGACTGCCGCAAGGGGTTGGAATGCTGAGTTCGCGTCCGATCACGCCGTCCGCGAAAGGTGCGAACACGTCTTCGCTGCCAGAGTGCATATTGTCGACGTCGGCTTGGTAGCGCTGGCTCATCTGGATAGCATTCAACTGCGTTCAAAACGTCCACTCGTGCGGGCTTGCGAGCGCCTCGTGGCCGGTGCATCAGCTCCCATTGACATCACGACTAAGGCACCTCTTGCATAGGCGCCAGGCGTGCAGCCGCCTCCTTCTTGCCCATGGTCCTAAGGGCCGCGATGGCCAGCAAATGCTCCGCCCGCGGGCGCGCTTTGCCGCTCCCCCAGTTGTATATGGACTGCTCAGACACTCCCATGACAAGCCCACAGTCGTGAGCCGACAGCGCAAGCCGCTGCCGCTGTGATGCCAAGCTCTTCGCACTGAGGCGCAGAGTCTTCGAAGACACCTGGTTCGCGACGACCGGCGCGGCCTTCGCATTTGCCTTGCTCAGGCGGCGCGGTTCCTGTTCCAGCGCCCGAGTACGGCGCTTGAGCGCTGCAATCTCGGCGCGGTACACGCCCATCGCCTTCCTCAAGCCAAGGGTTTCGCCGCGCACTTCTTTTCGGGCGACGCGGGAGATCTCGCTTTTGAGCATGGATGCAATGTTTGGCATGGGTGCAATTGTGGGCTCTGGTGCAAACCGCGCCGTCCAGTAGGCTACCGGGCTTTCTGACCTGAGGGCGGTGCCGTGGCCAAGAAGATGCAGAGCATGGACGAGTTGTTCAAGGGTCGGCATTTCGAGCGCGAGATCATCATCTTGTGCGTCCGCTGGTACCTTCGCTACAAGCTGAGCCTGCGAGACCTGGCGGAGATGATGGCTGAGCGCGCCCTGCCGGCCTCGCACACGACGATACTGCGCCTGGGTTCAGCGCTACGTGCCGGAGTTTGAGAAGCGATGGAATCGGTTCGCGCGCCAGGCAGGTCGATCGTGGCGCGTCGACGAGACCTACGTCAAGATCCACAGCCTGTATCGGGCCGTTGATCGCGAAGGCCAGACGGTCGATTTCCGACAGCCCCAACCGCGACGTCGCAGCGGCCAAGGCCTTCTTGCGCAAGGCGCTGCACACGCAAGGCCTGGCGCCGGTGAGCATTACATCGGACGGCTACGCCGCGTCACACCGCGCGGTGCGAGAGATGCGGCGCGAAAGCTCGCGCTGGACGCGAACGAAGCTGCGGTCCTCGAAGTGCCTGAACAACATGGTTGAGCAGGACCATCGCGGCGTGAAGTCGCGGACCGGACCGATGCTCGGCTTCAAGGTCTTCGACAACGCCGCCATCACGATCGCCGGCGTCGAACTTCAGCATCGCATTCGCAAGGGTCAGTTTGCTCTCGGCCGCTTGCGCGTCCAGGGCCGCACAGCGCCCGAATCTGGAACGTAGTGCTCAACGCTTGACTCTCGCCGGCCCAGCGTAACCGCTAGGCGCTCCGGATTCCCCAACCGGCTCAGACGTTAAACCGTCTGGGCTTTGATGTTCATCTACCCCTCGCTCCGGCTCCGCCTCAACAGTCGTCATTGCGATGACCGCTTTGCGACAGTCAGATCGAACTTCGAGTGGGCCGCTTTGGGTCGATCTACGCCGGTCGCGCCTCCTCTCAGGCTGCCCGATGGTGGTCGTTCGCAGACTTCGTCAGTGTGCTGCGAACCGGAATTTCTAAATCAGGCCCGGCCCTTCAGAACCTTCAGCCGCGCTGCCGCCTCCCGCTTGCCCATGCTCCTGAGCGCGGCGATGGCATGTAGGTGTTGGCTACGAGGACGCACTTTGCCTTCTTCCCAGTTGTAGACGGATTGCGAAGAAGCGCCCACGAGGAGCCCGCAGTCGGCTGCCGAAAGGCCCAGGCGCCGACGTTGCGAAGCCAGCCCCTTTGCGCTGAACCGGCGCGCCTCGTCGGCTCCCTCGGGCGCCTCAGGCGCAGAGACTTTTGCGCTGCCCTTGTCGAGGCGGCGAAGTCGCTGCTCGAGCGCCTGCGCCCGCCGCTTGAGTGCGGCGATCTCCGAGCGATGGGTGCTAACGGCCTTCTTGAGGGCCAAAGTCTCTGCACGGACCTCCCTGCGAGCAACGCGAGAGATCTCGGTCTTGAGAACGGAGGCAATGTTTGGCATGTCCGCGATTGTGCGGTCTTGGTGATGCTCGAGCTGATTTGACGTTCGGCTGCCGGGTTGCGGCGCTTTTCACGCTTGTGTTGCCTCAGCGACGCTCGTTCACCTCCTGGGTTCGGGTGAACGGGATGGAACTTGCTCTGCTGCCGGAGCAGTCCGCGTTCGTTGTCCCGCTTCCCGTTGAGCGGGCGCGCCGGCCGTGAATCGGGCGATCTCAGCGGCCAAACTTCGGTCGGCCGCGTCGGTCGAGGCTGAGAGTGCTTCTGTGATTCGCTGCCAGGACTCGAGCGCCTGCGCGCGTCCCGGGGTCAGCACTTTCGTCGAGACGTCCCGCGGCTTGCGTTCCCTGCCCTCCTCCCGCGCCTTGATCCGCCAGAGCGGAAGGTACCCGCGACTCTGCCCGCGTGTCGCCTGCCGCGTCGCTTCGGCGTCGATGCCCCACTCCCTCAGCCTTTCGGCGAAGGTCTCGCGCCAGCGATGCAGATCGGTCTTCCTCGGGTTCAACCGCTTGCCATGCATGGACTCGGCCCGGACGCTGAGGTGAACGTGCGGGTTGGCCTGATGGTCGTGCAACACCATGACGTACTTGTGGTCGGCGAGCTCTGCCTTGGCGAACTC
>PLZH01000201.1 GCA_003152055.1 Burkholderiales bacterium | reverse complement strand
GAATATCAATCAATTTAGTGACTACGAAAGTAATCAAAGAAAGAGGCCTCAGGCAAGAAAATGATAAGGACTCACACGGAGTTAGGTCACTCTCCGTGACTACGAAACGGTAGGAACTTCAGGCTAGGCTGGCGACCTTGCCAGCCGATCGGAGTTGCCATGCGACTGATCATCGAAGGCCGCCTCGAAGGGGCGCAAACGAGTGCGTCGGCGACTGAAGCAACGATCGTTGCCGTGGTGGAGCGGCAACGATCGAAGCGTTGCCGACTTGGGACTCACGCTGACTGAAGGCCGCGTCCTGCTCGCCGAGGTTCAATCGCTACTGGTGTCGCAACAGACCGCAGACTGGATGGCGGGCCAGCTGGCCTGTTGCCGCTGTGGCTCGGTGCTGGCGCACAAGGACAGCCGATCGATCGTGCTGCGGACAGTGTTTGGCAAGGTCGTGGTGCCGAGCCCGAGGTTGTGGGAATGCAGCTGCGCGGACAAGCCATGCGAGCCACGTCGCTCCGTGGGTCCGCTGTGCAAGGCCGTGCCGCAGCGAGTCACTCCGGAATTGGAGTACCTTCAGGCCAAGTGGGCTGCCCATCTTCCCTATAGGCAGGCCACCGAACTGCTTCGGGAGGTCCTTCCGCTGGACAAGGCGATCTCCTTGGGCAGCACTCGACGCAGAGTCCTCGCCGTCGGCAACAGACTCGACGCAGAGATCGAGCGCGATATTGCCTCCGGACCCAAGCTCATCGATGGCGATCAGGTTGGCGAATCGATCAGCGTCGGCTGTGTCAGCGTCGACTCGGCGTGGCTGAGCTTCAGCAGCAGCCCCAAGAGCCGCAAAGCCGAGCGTGACCTCGTGGAGCTGCGATCGCCCTGGACGAAGAGATTGGTACAGGAGCGGCACGTCAACATCGTTGCCGGGTGCGCAACATTTGCCGATCGGACTCCCCGCCTGTACGCGTACGTGCATAAGCAAGTGCCATCGGCGGCCGCGCGGCTAGACCTCGGCTAGACCAGTTTCTCCGCGCGAGCGGCGTGGGGCCCACCGAGCGAGTCACCGTGATCAGTGACGACGCCGGCGAGTTTGGCAAGGCTGTGGAGGGCAGTCAGCTTGCCAGAGGCCGGATCCTTGACTGGTTTCACATCGCGATGAAGTTCAAGGCCGCAGAGAACTCGGTGTTCGGCAGCGCGACGATCGAACCGCTGGAGCGAGACGCGGTGAAGACCGAGATCGCGCACGCCAAGTGGCTGGTCTGGCACGGCAAGGCGGAAAATCGGTGGCCCGAATCAAAGCGCTGGATGCCACGCTGCTGTCGAGGCAAGGGTATGAGTGCTCGACGTTGTGGTGGACTCTGCGCCGCCTGTATTTCTATATCGAGAACAACGCCGGTACGCTCGCGAACTATGGCGCGCGCTACCGCAAGGGGCTGCCAATCAGCAGCAGCATTGCCGAGTCCGCAGTGAACCAGGTGGTCAGCCATCGCATGGCGAAGAAGCAACAAATGCGGTGGACCGATGAAGGGGCGCACTGCCTGGCGCAGGTCAGAGTTGCCGATCTCAATGGGGAACTCTCGGTGCAGCGACTTGCCGCTATTGGCAAAGATGTCGCCGGCGAACTCGCCGCACGCCCGCCGGGCCGCATGATTCCATGATTCGACCTCCCACGGTTTGGTTCACTCTCCGTCACTGCCGCCGATCGGCAAACCGCGGCGCCTTGACGCTGGCCTCGAACTCGCGCGCCAGCGTCCCCGCCTCGAGCAGCACCACCTCGGCCGTGATCTCGAACTGGCGCTTGATCGACCGGCCGAGCTCGCCTATCGCGCCCTCGGCGCCTTCGCCGCGCGCCAGCTCGATCGAGACGCGCATGGCGTCGAGATCGCGCACGTTCACCAGCTCGCACTTGAAGTCGTTGATCGCCGGCAGCGAGAACATGAAATCCTCGAACTCGGCGTGACCGATGTTGACACCGCGCACCTTGAAGAAGCCGCTGGTGCGCTGCGCGTGGCGAGCGAGCGGGAACACCGAGAACGGCCCGGCGCCGCCATCGACTCCCTCGGCAAGCGTCACCAAGTCCCCGGACAGCCAGCGAACGAAGGGTGTGACGTTGTTCGTCCAGAGCGGGGTCACGACGAGGGCGCCGACCTCGCCGGCGGCCATCGGCTCATGCGTGTCGGGGTCGACCACCTCGACGAAGTACATGTCGCTCCAGATGCGAAAGCCGCGCCCGGGCCCGGCCTCGTCTTCGGCGCCCATCATGCCGGCCTCGGTCATGCCGAAGGTATCGCGCACACGCGCGCCCCAGGCGCGCTCGAGCTTGACGCGCTTGGCATCGGAAAGCGGCTCGGCCGAGCAGAGCACGGTGCGGACGCTGCACGCTGCCAGGTCGATGCCGTTCAGGTCGGCAAGGTTGGCCAGATGCAGGCCGTAGCTCGACATGCCCATCCAGACGGTGGGTTGGAGCCGGGCGATCAGTTCGAGCTGCAGCTGCGAAGGCGTGTTGGTGCCCGCGCCGGCCCAGTTCATGGCGACGCCGGCCTCGGTGGCGCTGCGCGCGAAGACCTGGCCGGCCGGGTGAATGCCCAGCGGAAAGGAGTTGTGGGCGTGGTCGCCGGGCCGCACGCCGACGCAGGCAAAGGTGCGTGCGAAGGAATGCAGCGCGTAGCGGATGTCGGCGAAGCTGCGCGGGTAGAAGAGCGGCTTGCCGGTGGCGCCACCGGAGCGCCAGTATTCGGCGATGCCCTCGGCGGGGCGCAGGCAGAAGCTCTCGTAGAACTCGCTGTCCGAGAGGCGCCGGAGCGCCTCCTTGTCGAGGATCGGGAGCTTGCGCCATTCGTTCGGGTCGTCGAGCTTGCCGATGTCGACATGGTCGAGCTTGCCGCGATAAAACGGCGCGCGCCGCGCCTGCTCGACCGCCACGACCTTGCGCCGGCTCTGGATCGCCGCGATCGCAGCTCGCGAGGTCGGCAGTGCAAGCGGCATCGTTAGTCCTTGGCGGCGACGCGCGGGTGGAACTTCAGCTCGCCGATCCAGCGGCTCTGGGCGTCGTAGCCGCCGCTGCCCGCGCCCGCTTCGCCGACCATCGCCGCCAGACGCGATTCCTTTTCGGGCGTGTTCTCTGGGATCGCGTCGACCGCGTCCTTCAGCATGGCCTCGTAGTCGGCGCCGATCGGGCAGACATCGGCGCAGCGCCGACAGCCGGTGATCGCGCCGGCGCCGCGCAGGATGCTCTGCCACAGGTTGAACGTTGTCTCGGATCGCAGCAGCTCGCGCCGCTGTTCGGCCGTCGCCGCGCCGATCAGGCTCTCGATGTGGCCCGAGAGTTTGGCGAAGCCGTAGGGCGAGCGGTGCGTGTCGCAGGCCGGCCAGTCACGATCCCACGCCTTGACGGCATCCGGCGGGCAGGTCTTCAGGCAGCGACCGCATTCGGGGCCGAGGCAGAGCGCCTCCTTCATCCGCGTGTCGCACTCGATCTCGACCGTGCACAGCACGGCGGTCAGCACGACGCGCGGGCCGTACTGCGGCGTCAGCAGCTGCAGGTTCAGGCCAAGAGTGCCCAGGCCGGCTTCCACGGCTGCGTGCGGCAGCGATAGCAGCGTCGTCATGTGCTGCGCCGGGTCGTCGCCGTAGCGCCAGGGGTCGACATGCGTNNGCGACGCCGCTGTTCAGCTTCTTCGCCAGCACGATCACGCGCCCGGCGTCGTGCTCGGTGATGTCGGACGGGCGGCGCGGATCGGCGGGGTACGGCGGATGCGCGTCCAGCAGCTTGCCGTCGGCGATGCCGACCAGATCGGCGCCGAGCTCGATTGCCTTGGCCTTGACCTGCGCCGCCGTCAGCGCCGTCTTGAACATCAGGCTCACGGCGATTCCTCCGCCTCGCCCCGCACCGGCTCCGATCGTTCCTTCTGCTGGCGCTTGAACTCCTGCATCTGGCGGGCGACGATGCCTTGATAGCCCTCGACGCCCACCCAG
>PLZH01000165.1 GCA_003152055.1 Burkholderiales bacterium | reverse complement strand
GTGATTCCGCCGGCCTGCACGGCGAGCTGGGCGATGTTGACGGTAGCGTTGCTCGCATCGGTGAGGCTGTAGTTGGCGGCGTCGCTGCCGCCGAGGGCGAGACCGCCCACCGTGACGGGCTTGGCAAGGCCGGCGTTCTTGTCGGCGATGGTGCCGGTGGCGCCGACGCCGGCCAGCGAGACGTTGTCGCNNCGGCGCCGTTGAGGGCGACGCCGTTCACCGTCACCGACTTGCCGACGCCGACGTTCTTGTTCGCGATCGAGCCGCTGACGCCGCCCGCATTGATGCCGACCGCGTCGCCGCCGATCACGCCCGACAGCGAGGCGCCGCCGCCGTTGACGCCGACCACGGTCGTGCCGTCGTAGATGCGACCGACGCCGGTGAAGCCGACCGAGGTGATCGCCTTCGCCGTGATCGTCGCCGTCGCGCCGCTCGCGTCGCTGACGGTGTAGTTGCCGGCGTCGGTGCCCGAAAGCGCCAGGCCGCCGACGGTGACGGCCTTGTTGACGCCGACATTCTTGTTGGCGAGTGTGCCGGTGGCCGCGGCCGTGTTCAGGCTCACCGTGTCGCCGGCAATCGTTCCGGCAAGCGCCGCTGCGCTGGTGTTGAGGCCGACCGCGGTCGTCGCGTCGTAGACGCGATCGATGCCGTCGATGCCGATGGCGGTGATCGGCTTCGCCGTGATCTGCGATATCGCGTTGCCCGGAGTTCCGGCGACGTGCACGCCGGGCGCGCGCGTGAAGCCGGCGAAGGCCAGGCCGTAGTAGGCCACGCCCGAGCTGGCGCCGACGGCCTGCGTGTCGTTCGTCGCGGCGACCGTGTTGCCCTTGTTGACGCCGGCGTTCTTGTCGGTGAAGGTGCCGGTGCTCGTGAGCGAGTAGGAGTTGATCGCTTCCAGCAGCGTCGACGACGGGTTGTTGACGAAAGCCGATCCCGAGGTTCCCGACTGTGCGTAGGCGAAGTTGGGCGTGCCGTCGTAGACCTTGCTGACCGGTGTGGCGTCGGCGTTCGGCACGGCGATCGAGCCGGTCTCGTTCGTGTAGAAGCCGTTGCCGGACGTCGGGTCGGTGCCGCTGTAGCCGCCGTAGACGGTGTAGTTGATGTTGCCGGCGCCCGGGGCGAAGGCAAGCGGCCCGGTGAAGGAGTCTTGCGTGTAGTCGCTCGAGCGGATGAAGAAGCGGCCGCCGGCCGGCACGACGAGCGCTCCGTTTCCGGAGTCCTGGAAACCGGCGCCCGAGAGGTCGATGTTCTGGCCGCTGATCTGGTTCGAGAGGAAGAACACGCCGGTCGTCGCGATCTGGACATTGCCCGTCGCCGACCCATCGGCGTCGAGGCCGCCCGTGGCCGCCACGTCGACGTTGCCGGCGGCGGTGAAGCTCATGCCGGCGAGAAACTGGTTCGCCGGATTGTTCAGCGTGATGTCGCCGCTACCCTGCGTCGTGATGTCGAAGCGCCCTTCGCCAGCGCCGATGGTGAGGGCGCCCGCCGGACCGGCGGGCTGGGTCACGCTGGTGTTGTTTGCGACCAGATTGAAGCTGAACCACGCGCTGCCGCTCAGCACGAGCGGCACGCCCGGGGCGTTGCCGACGCGCAGGTTGATGTCGCCGGCCTGCATTGCGAGTGCGCCGATCTGGTTGTTGGCGTGGCTGAGGTCGACCGCGCCTGTGTAGAGGAATCCGGGCGCCGCGACCGTGAGCGAATCGGCCGTGACGACGCCGACGCCCGCCGCATCCTGCGCGACGCTGCTGGACGTCGACGTTCCCAGAAGCGACATCGTGGTCGCGCCGAGCGGCGCGTTGATGCCGATCGTCGGGCTTGTCAGCGATATCGAATTCAGCGAGCTGACAGCCGCATTCGTCGTGATGCTGTTCAAGCCGTTCGCCGCGAGCGACGCGTTGTTCAGCGTCACCGGCGCGCCAAAGGTGATGTCCTGCGCCGTCAGCGTCAGCGTCGAGGCGGCGCCGCCGGCGGCCACCGTCAGGGGCGCCGTCACGTTGATGAAGCGCAACGCGCCCAGCGTCACATCCCCGGTATCGAGCAAGGTCGCAACGGTCGTCGCCTTGATCTGGCTGTTCACCCCCGGAAAATCGGCTGCGAGCAGGATGCGGGTGGCGAGATCGTCGCCTGGCGTGCCATCGACGTTCGCGACGTTGCCGATCGTGATCGACAAGGGGTCGAGCAGCAGCTGGCCGATCGTGCCCTTGGGCGCGCGCAGATCGACGCCGCCTTCGAAGTCGAGCGTGCCCTTGCCCGACACTTCGACCTGGCCGCCGTTGCCGCCGTTCGCGCCGCCGCGTGCGTCGATCTGGCCGCCATAAGTCGTCATGCCATCGGCCCAGACGACGACNNACGTAGGTGTTGGTCGCGTTGGCTTCGGGCCCTTTGCCCTGCCGATTGCCGCCGACGAGGATCGTGCCGCCACCGGTCGCGCCCGAGGCGTCCAGGCGTGCCGAGCCGGTCAGGCCGACGCGGTCGCCGAGCACCATGATCGTGCCGCCTTGCGCGGCCGTGCCTCCCGATGCGTCGAGCTGGCCGTCGACGATGACCATGCCGCTCGATCCGCCGGAGAGCAGGATCTGCCCGTCGCGCTGTTCGATGCTGCGCGCCCGCACGACACCGTCGACCTGCATGACCGTGCGCAGTGCTGCGTCGGTCGCCGCAGCGGCGAGTTGCACCGAGCCGCCGTCGGCGGTGATCGTGCCCGACTGCACCAGGCGTGCGTTGACCGCCGCGACCGGCACGCTGATGCTCAGGAGTCCCGAGCCCGTGGGATCGATGTTGACGGCATTGCCGGCGACGAGCGCCGTCGTGCCGCCCGGCGTCGTGATCGAGCCGGAATTCGAAACCAGGGGCGCGGCGAGCACGACCTGTCCGCCGGGCGCTGAGCTGATGCTGCCGGCATTGCTGACTTCGCCCGAGGATGTGCTGCCGCCCGACAGGCGCAGCTGGCCGAGCATGAACTGCCCGACGTCGACGTTGAGCGAGGTCGCGAGCAGGCTGCCGACGCTGACCTGGGCGCCCGGCGCGAAATAGACGCCGTTGGCGTTTTCCAGATAGACGTGGCCGTTCGCCGTGAGCGAGCCGAAGATGTTGCTTGCTTCGTCGCCGGTGACGCGGTTGAGGGCGACCGAGCTGCTCGATGGCTGGACGAAGCGCACCGAATTGCCGGCGCCGATCGAAAAGCTCTGCCAGTCGGTGACCAGGCGCTGGCTCGCCTGATTCACCGTCATGCTGGCGCCGTTGACGCTGACGCTGCCGCTGCCCTTGACGACGGTGGCGCCCGTCGGCAGCGTCGAGGCCGCGCCCGCGGCCGCCAGGCTCGGCCGCGGCGCGACACCACTCAACGCGGCACCAGCGCCCGGCAAGCCCTGCGCCTGCAAGGCGAGCGACGCCAGCGCCAGGGCGACGCCGATCGATGCCCTCGCGAGCCTGCAGCCGCCTCCCGATGCCGATTTGCGCGTTGTCGCGACCGTCTCGGCGACGGCGACGCAAAAGCCGAGCGAGCGGCTGAAGACGAGTCGGTGCGAATGCTTGTTCATGGTGGGCCGCCGTCGGATCAGAATTGCTGGCTGACGAGAACGTAGAGCCGGGCTCGGCTGTCGTCGCTTTGGGCTTGCAGGCCGCCGCGGAACGCGACGAAGCCTTTGACGATCAGGCCGCCGCGGCTTCCATACGTCACGCCGATGCCGTGGGAGACGAGTTTTCGGATGTTGCCGACGTCGGTGGGCAAGGGATCCACGTGCAGGCGGGCGATGCCGTAGTCGCCGAACAGCGAGAAGACGAGATCGCCGGGCAAGGCGTCGAACGGAATCGACTTTCTGTATTCCCAGGTCGCGATCAGGCCCGAATCACTGGGCGACTCAGGCGAGGGATAGCCGCGCACGCCGTACGGGCCGCCCATGCTGAACTTCTCCGAGCTGTCCAGGTCCTTGCTCGCCAGCTGGCCGGAAAACGCGAGAAAGAGGTAGTCCTTGGTCGGCAGCGCCTGCAGCCGCGAGCCGGCGAATTGCAGCTTCGCGTAGTTGCCGGCCGACTTGTAGTTCTGCTGGTCGACGACGATGTCGTCCTCGTCCTTGATCCTCAGACGGCCGCCGACGGCGACCAGCGAATAGTTGCTGATGCCGCCGCCGCCCAAGGTGTCGCGGAAGTCGCCGACGACGCCGAGCGTCGCGTACGGTGCGACGTCCTTTCGGGTGTCGAGCGGCAGCGCGTCGACCTTGTCGTCGAAGCGCCGGTAGTCCGTGCTCGCCTGCAGAAACAGGTTGTTGTTGCGCGAGCGGATGAGCGGGTGCAGCAGCTGCAGGGCATAGTCCTCGGCCGTGCCGTGCGCGTCGAGATCCGCGAAGATCGCCGAGCCAAGCTTGTAGTGCAGGAAGCTGGCTGCGATGCCGAGCTTGGTGCCGAGCGAATTGATCGGCGTCAGCCACGACGCACGCACGAACTCGGAACCCAGATTGTCGGAAACTTGGCCGCGCAGCGAAGCGACGTCGCCGTGTCCCGTCGGGTTGAACCAGTCCAAGCCGACGTTGGCGCGGTAGCGGCCGGTGAACAGCGAGCCACCGTTGTCGAGGTCGAGCGAGTAGGCAACGTTGGCGCCGGGCGAGACCTTGATGTTGAGGTCGGCCTGGCCGACCTTGTCGCCGGGGGACAGCGTCGTGCTGACGCTGATCCCGCGCAGATCGCCGAGTGTGAAGAGGGCGCGTTCGATCAGCTCGCGCTCGGCGACCGGGTTGCCACGCAGGATGTCGACGATGCGTTCAAGAAACTCCGGCGCCACCTTGACGCCGGGCTCGACCTCGATCTTCACGGCCCCGATCCTGCCTTCGAGAACTTGCACGGTGACGATGCCGTCCGCGAGGTTCTGCTCCGGGATATAGGCCTGCGCCAGAAAAAGCCCCTCTCGTTGCAAGGCGACTTCGAGATCCTTGGCGGCATCCTCGAGATCGGCGAGCGTCTTGTCCGCGCCGACATACTTCTGCAGCAAAGGCAATAGCCGCGCGGCACGCGGCGCCGGAAGGCCGGCGATGCGAAAGCCCTTGACCTGCACCTTGGCGCCGCCGCCCGACGCCGGCGCGGCGACTGCTCGCGGCACCCTGATCACGGGCTGCGCCTGCTCAACCTTCGGCGGCGGAATCAGCGAAGGCTGGACCTGCTGCAGGATCGAGCCGGCATTCGGCTGGGGCGGCGTCTGCGCCAACGCGGCCGCCGGGCCGAGACCGATCAAGGCCAGCGTCCAGTGAAGGGCAAAGCGCAGCAGCGTGCGCCGGGTCAATGCGGAATTCGGCATGGTCCGTCTCGAATGACGCGGCGGCAACTTCATCCGCGGGAAACGGGGACCTTACGAAGGTCGGCCGACGCTGTCAATCGCCCTAGCAGGGTGTTTCAACTGCCTCGCCGCGCGATCCACGCACGAGCCTCAGAACAGCGATTGCTGCCGCGCCAGGCGCCATGACGGCGCCTCGTCTTTCATGCAAGCCAGCATCCACAGCTCGCGAAACGGCACGGCGCCGCGCTCGGCCGATTCGCGGATGAGGCCGGAGAACTCGACGCTTGCCAAATACGCAGCGCTCAATTCTTCGAGCCCGAGCAGCTCGGCGTGCAGGGTGATCACGTCGGTGCGGCTGCTGGCGGAGCCGCGCGCCGTCAGCACATGAAGAAGCTCCGCGAGCATGTCCGGCGTCGTCAGGCTCTGCAGCGTCGAAATGTCGCCGGCATCCCAGGCGGCTTGCAGGCGCATGAAGCGGCCGCGCGCCACGTCGAGGACGGCTTCGCCGTCGAGCCCGGCCGGGATGGCGAGCGGCCTCGGTCGGGCAGCGCCGAGACGCCTTGGCGCGGCGCGGCGAGCCCGCCCGGTGCGGGAGCGCTGATACTGCCAGGCCCACAGCGCACTCGCAAGCAAGACGAAACCGATCGCATAGACCGCAATGCCACTCACGCCGGCCGGTATGGCGCGCGTACCGAAGACAGCCCAGAGCGCCGCGACGACGCCGATCCCGGTCGTGAAGGCGCTGACGCCCAGACCGGCGCCACCCGCCGCGGCCGCCGGTGTCGTGCCGAGCAGGAGCGGCAGGCCGAGGCCGAGCGACAGGCCGCGTCGCCAGCGACGGACGACGCCGCTCAGCATTTGATTCCCACGTGCAGCGCGACGACGCCGGCAGCGAGGTTGTGCACATCGACGTGGGCGAAGCCCGCCGTCTTCATCATCGCTTTCAGCTCGGCCTGGCCGGGATGGACGCGGATCGATTCGGCCAGGTAGCGATAGCTCTCCGCGTCGCCCGCAACCCACTGGCCGATGCGCGGCAGCAGCTTGAACGAATACCAGTCGTAGGCCTTCTCGAGCGGCGCCGCGACCTTCGAGAACTCGAGGACAAGCAGGCGCCCGCCCGGCTTCAGGACGCGCGCCATCTCGGCGAGCGCCTTGTCCTTGTGCGTCATGTTGCGCAACCCGAATGCGACGCTCACGAGGTCGAAGACCCCGGCCGCGAAAGGCAGCGCCTCGGCGTCGCACAGCACCGTCGGCAGGACGATGCCTTCGTCGAGCAAGCGGTCGCGGCCCTGGCGCAGCATCACCTCGTTGATGTCGGTATGGACGACGACGCCGGTTTCGCCGGCCGGCCCGGCGAACGCGCGCGCGAGGTCGCCGGTGCCGCCGGCGATGTCGAGCACCTTGTCGCCCGGGCGCACGTTGGCGACGGCTACCGTGTATGCCTTCCAGGCGCGGTGCAGGCCGAGCGACATCAGGTCGTTCATCAGGTCGTACTTGGGCGCGACCGAATCGAAGACGCCGCGCACGCGCTCGGCCTTGGCTGATTCGTCGACCGAGGCGTAGCCAAAGTGCGTCTCGCTCATCGCAGCCTCGTCACGCCTTCAGTGGTGGTGGCCGCACGACGATGCGGCAGCGCTCGTCATCGGCGCGTCGCGGCCGATGCCACTCCGCGCCAGGCGCTCTTCGTACTGCTTCCACAGCTCCGCTTGTTGCGAGCCGAGGTAGTACAGGTAGTCCCACGAGAAGATGCCGCTCTCGTGAGCGTCGGAAAAGCGCGGCTGGACCGCATAGTTGCCGACCTGCTCGAGCGCCGCGAGCTCGACCTCGCGCTTGCCTGTCTGCAGCACTTCCTGGCCCGGGCCATGACCCTGCACTACGGCCGACGGCGAATAGACGCGCATCAGCTCGAACGGAATGCGAAAGCNNCAGCGATGCGTGCGTGGCTGCGGCATAGGGCGCCCGGCGCGAGGCTCAGGCGCAGAGCGGCCGGGCCGGCGCCTGAGCCCGAACCGGTATCTCGCGCCGAGGATTCCAGAGCGCGGCCGGCGCTCGGTTTGCGACAACGTTCGCTACACGAGCACCCGCTCGATACCGCCGTCGTTGGCCTGGGCCACGTACTTCGGCATCCACTCCTCGCCGAGGATGCGGTTGGCCATCTCGACGACGATGTAATCGGCCTCGAGCAAGCCGCTGGCAAGGTCGCCCTTGTAGCGCTGCAGGCCTTGCAGGCAGCTCGGGCAGGATGTGAGGATCTTCAGGTTGCCCTTGGCTGCGTCGGCACCGGAGCTCGTCGCGATCGTCGCCCGCAGAGCCGACTCGTCCTTGCGCAGCTCCTCTTCCTTGCGAAAGCGCACCTGCGTCGCGATGTCGGGCCGCGCGATGCCGAAGGTGCCGCTNNAGCAGGTACTCGTGGATGTCGATGATCCGGCAGCCGGCAAAGATCTCCTCGAACTTGTAGCCCTGCAGCTGGTCGTAGCAGGTGCCGCAGCTGACGACGACGGTCTTGATGTCGAGATAGTTGAGCGTGTTGGCGACGCGGTGGAAGAGCACCCGGTTGTCGGTGATGATCTTTTCGGCCTTGTCGTAGTCACCCGAGCCGCGCTGCGGATAGCCGCAGCACAGATACCCGGGCGGCAGCACCGTCTGTACGCCGGCGTGCCAGAGCATCGCCTGCGTCGCCAGGCCCACCTGCGAGAAGAGCCGTTCCGAGCCGCAGCCGGGGAAGTAGAAAACAGCCTCGGTCTCGGCGCTCGTCGTCTTCGGGTTGCGGATGATCGGAACGTAGGCCTTGTCCTCGATGTCGAGCAGGGCGCGCGCCGTCCTGTTCGGCAGGCCGCCGGGCATCTTCTTGTTGACGAAATGGATCACCTGCTCCTTGAGCGGCGGCTTGCCGACGGTCGACGGCGGCCGGGCCACCTGCTGATTGGCGAGGCCGCGCAGCAGGTTGTTCGCAGTACGCTGCAGCTGAAAGCCGATGTCGACCATCGCCACGCGCATGAGCTTGATCGTCTCCGGGCTGGTCGCGTTGAGGAAGAACATCGCCGCCGCGCTCGCCGGACGGAAGCTCTTTCGCCCCATCTTGCGCAGGAGGTTGCGCATGTTCATCGAGACGTCGCCGAAATCGATGTCGACCGGGCAAGGCGCCAGGCACTTGTGGCAGACCGTGCAGTGGTCGGCGACGTCCTCGAACTCTTCCCAATGCCTGATCGAGATGCCGCGCCGCGTCTGCTCCTCGTAGAGGAAGGCTTCCACGAGCAGCGACGTGGCGAGGATCTTGTCGCGCGGGCTGTAGAGCAGGTTGGCGCGCGGCACGTGCGTCGTGCACACCGGCTTGCACTTGCCGCAGCGCAGGCAGTCCTTGATCGAGTTGGCGATGTCGCCGATGTCGCTCTGCTGCATGATGAGCGACTCGTGCCCCATCAGGCCGAAGCTCGGCGTGTAGGCGTTGGTGAGATCGGCCTTCACCCGCTCGGCGCCCGCATCTCCGTTCGCGAACGCGGCGCCGCGCAGGAGCTTGCCCTTGTTGAAGTGCCCTTCGGGATCGACCTTCTTCTTGTAGTTCGTGAAGGCGGCGAGCTCCTCGTCGGTCATGAACTCCAGCTTGGTGATGCCGATGCCGTGCTCGCCCGAGATCACGCCGCCGAGGCTGCGCGCCAGCTTCATGATGCGCGCCACGGCAGCGTGCGCCGTCTGCAGCATCTCGTAGTTGTCGCTGTTGACGGGGATGTTGGTGTGCACGTTGCCGTCGCCGGCGTGCATGTGCAGCGCCGCCCAGACGCGCCCCTTCAGCACCTCAGCGTGAATCTTCTCGCACTCGTCGACGATGGGCTTCAGTGGCGTGCCGGCAAAGATCAACAGCAGCGGCGAGCGGATCTGCGTCTTCCACGAGGCGCGCAGCGTGTGGTCCTGGAGCAGCGCGAAGACGGTTCGCGAAGGCTCCTCGCCGGACGGGCGGTCGAGGCTCGCGAGCCACGTTCGCCATTGGCCGCCGACCTCGCGCAAAAGCCCCAGCGCCTGCTGCACGCGGTCCTCGAGCAACTCGGCCGAGGCGATCTCGCCGGCATCGTCGCTCTTGCCGAGCGGCAGGTGGCCGCTCGCGAAGAAGGCTTCGAGGCGATCGACGAGTTCGAGCTTGTTGGCCAGGCTCAGCTCGATGTTGATGCGCTCGATGCTTTCGGTGTATTCGCCCATGCGGTCGAGCGGAATGACGACGTCCTCGTTGATCTTGAAGGCGTTGGTGTGCTTGCTGATCGCCGCGGTGCGCTTGCGATCGAGCCAGAACTTCTTGCGCGCCTCGGCGCTGACGGCGACGAAGCCTTCGCCGGCGCGGCCGTTGGCCAGGCGCACGACCTCGCTCGTCGCACGTGCCACGGCGTCGGCATCGTCGCCGACGATGTCGCCGAAGAGCACCATCTTCGGCAAGCCGCCGCGCTTGCTCTTGGTCGCGTAGCCGACGGCCTTGAGGTAGCGGTCGTCGAGGTGCTCGAGGCCGGCGAGAAGCACGCGCGGCCTGTCGTCGGCTCGCGCCCCGAGTTCGAACATGTAGTCGCGGATCTCGACGATCGAAGGCACGGCGTCCTTGGCGTTGCCGAAGAACTCGAGACAGACGGTGCGCACGTGCTTGGGCATGCGATGCACGATCCAGCGCGCCGAAGTGATGAGGCCGTCGCAGCCTTCCTTCTGGATGCCGGGCAGGCCGGCGAGGAACTTGTCGGTGACGTCCTTGCCGAGACCCACCTTCCGAAAGACGGTGCCGGGAACGTCGAGCCGTTCGCTGCGCTCGAGCTTCTTGCCGCTGGCGTCGAAATACTTGAGCTCGAAGCTCGCGACCGGCGCATCGTGGATCTTGCCGAGGTTGTGATCGAGGCGAGTCACCTCGAGCCACTTCGCATCGGGCGTGACCATGCGCCACGAAGCAAGATTGTCGAGCGCCGTGCCCCAGAGCACCGCCTTCTTGCCGCCGGCGTTCATGGCGATGTTGCCGCCGATGCACGAGGCCTCGGCCGAGGTCGGATCGACGGCGAAGACGTAGCCGGCGTGCTCGGCCGCGTCGGCGACGCGCTGCGTGACGACGCCGGCTTCCGTCCACACGGTCGCGACTTCGCCCTCGACGCCAGGCAGCTTGATCGGCTCGACCTCACTCATCGCCTCGAGCTTTTCGGTGTTGATGACGGCGCTTTTCCAGGTCAGCGGAATCGCGCCGCCGGTGTAGCCGGTGCCGCCACCGCGCGGAATGACGGTCAGGCCAAGCTCGATGCAGCCGGCGACGAGTGCCGCCATCTCGGCCTCGGTGTCCGGCGTCAGGACGACGAAGGGATACTCGACGCGCCAGTCGGTCGCGTCGGTCACGTGCGAGACGCGCGAAAGCCCGTCGAACTTGACGTTGTCCTTCGCGGTCACGCGCGAGATCACGCGGACCGTGCGCTTGCGCAAGTCCCAGACGGCTCGAAACTGCGCCGCGAAAGCATCGACGGCCCCCTTTGCGAGCCCGAGCAACTCGCCGACAACCGCGTCGCGCGCCGCATCGACGCCGGGCGTGCGGCGCTTCTCCACTTCGCCGAGCCGGTGCTGCAAGGCCTCGATCAGGAGCTTGCGGCGGCGCGGATTGTCGAGCAGGTCGTCCTGAAGATACGGGTTGCGCTGCACGACCCAGATGTCGCCCAGCACTTCGTACAGCATGCGCGCCGAGCGCCCGGTGCGGCGCTCGCTGCGCAACAGGCTGAGCACGTCCCAGGCGCGCTCGCCGAGCAGGCGGATGACGATCTCGCGATCGGAGAACGAGGTGTAGTTGTAGGGGATCTCGCGCCGGCGCGGGGTGCCGGCGCCAGGGCCGCCCTCGAACGCTTCCGGCATCGTGGACGTGGCTCGGGCGAGCGGCTGCGGTGCGTTCATAGGGTAATCACGCATGCTAGCGGATCATCGCCAAGGAAGCTGGCGGGTGTGCGCAAGGCCGGCGCCGAGCCGACAAGGGGAACTCCGCTTGCCCGCGTACCGGGGTCCGTGAGAAAAACCGAACTGTCACACGAACCCGTCAACATTCCAGGTTCTTCGTTGCCCCAGGAGGATTCATGAGTTGGAAACCCGTCGCGCCGTTGCTCGCCGCAGCCGCGTTGTTCGTCGCACTGCCCGCCAGCGCCCAGGTCGAGATCCAGTGGTGGCACTCGATGGCAGGCAAGCTCGGCGACAAGGTCAACGAGATCGCCGAGAAGTTCAACGCCAGCCAGAAGGACTACAAGGTCGTCGCGGTCTACAAGGGCCAGTACGACGAGTCGCTCACCGCCGCCATCGCCGCCTACCGCGCCGGCAAGCCGCCGCAGATCGTGCAGGTATTCGAGGTCGGCACGGCGACCATGATGGCGGCGCACGGCGCGGTGATGCCGGTCTACAAGCTCATGGCCGACGCGCACGAGAAGTTCGACCCGAAGGACTACCTGCCCGCGGTGACCGGGTACTACTCCGACACGCACGGGAACCTGCTCTCGATGCCGTTCAACAGCTCGACGCAGGTGCTCTACATCAACAAGGACGCGTTCAAGAAGGCCGGCCTCGATCCCGAGAAGCCGCCCGTGACCTGGCCCGAGCTGATTCAGGACGCCGACAAGCTCAAGGCCGCCGGCGTGCCCTGCGCCTTCACCACCGGCTGGCAGTCGTGGGTCCAGCTCGAGAGCTTCAGCGCCTGGCACAACGTGCCCTTCGCGACGCTGCAAAACGGCTTCGGCGGCCTGGGCACGCGGCTCGAGTTCAACGGCCCGGTGCAGACCATGCACATCCAGAACCTGGCCGAGATGGCCAAGAAGGGGACGTTCACCTACGCCGGGCGCAAGGACGAGCCGACCGGCAAGTTCCAGGCCGGCGAGTGCGCGATGGAAACGACCTCGAGCGGCTCGTACGCGAACATCAAGGCGAACGCGAAGTTCGAGTTCGGCGTCGCGCCGCTGCCCTACTACCCGAGCGTCAAGGGCGCGCCGCAGAACACCATCATCGGCGGCGCGACACTGTGGGTAATGACGCAGAAGGATCCCGCGGTCTACAAGGGCATCGCGCGCTTCTTCACCTTCCTCTCGTCGCCCGAGATCCAGCTCGACTTTCACAAGTCGACCGGCTACGTTCCGATCACGCTCGCGGCCTACGAACTGGCGAAGAAGGAGGGCCTTTACACGGAGCGCCCCGGCTTCGACGTCGCGATCAAGGAGTTGACGAACAAGCCGCCGACGGCCAACTCCAAGGGCGTGCGCTTTGGCAACTTCGTGCAGCTCCGCAACGTGATCGACGAGGAGCTCGAGGGGGTCTGGGGTGGGCAGAAGACCGCCAAGGCAGCGCTCGACGAAGCCGTCAAGCGCGGCAACGAGCTGCTCGAGAAGTTCGAGAAGGCGAACAAGTAAGCTCCATGGGGCGCACCGCGGCCTGGCGGTGCGCCGTCCCCCTGTTCTCGCACTTCGCCCGTGTGCATGGATAAGCGCGTCCATTTCCGCTCGCCCTGGCTGCCCTACGTCCTGGTGCTGCCGCAGATCGCGGTCACGCTGGTGTTCTTCGTCTGGCCGGCCGCGGAGACGCTGTACTACTCGGTGCTGCTGCAGGACGCTTTCGCGTCGAAGATCCAGTTCGTCTGGTTCGACAACTTCATCACCCTCTTCNNTCGCTGCTGCTCGCGGTGTTCGCCGACCGCGTGCTGCGCGGCGCGAGCGTCTATAAGACTTTGCTGATCTGGCCCTATGCCGTCGCCCCCGCCGTGGCGGGCATCCTGTGGCTGTTCATGCTTTCGCCTTCGATCGGCATGCTCACCTACGCGCTGCGCGGCTTCGGCATCGACTGGAACTACTACGTCAACCCCGGCCAGGCGCTGCTGCTCATCTGCGTGGCCGCGATCTGGAAGCAGATCAGCTACAACTTCCTCTTCTTCCTCGCCGGACTGCAGGCGATCCCGCCCTCGCTGACCGAGGCGGCGGCCATCGACGGCGCCGGGCCGGTGCGGCGCTTCTGGACGATCGTCTTCCCGCTGCTGTCGCCGACCGCGTTCTTCCTGCTCGTCGTCAATGTCGTCTACGCGTTCTTCGACACCTTCGCCATCGTCGACTCGACCACGCAGGGAGGCCCGGGCCAGGCGACGCAGCTCCTGGTCTACAAGATCTACCAGGACGGCGTGCAGGCGATGGACCTTGGCGGCTCGGCGGCGCAGTCGGTCGTGCTGATGGTGATCGTGATCGCGCTCACCGTGGTGCAGTTCCGCTGGGTCGAGCGCAGGGTGCAGTACTAGCCGTGTTCGAGCCTGAGCCATGATCGAGCGCCGGCCGTTCCTCAACGTCGTGCGCCACGCCGTGCTGATCGTCGCCGCGGCGGTGATCCTCTTTCCGATCTACGTCGCCTTCGTTGCCTCGACGCTGTCCTTCGACCAGGTACAGCACGTGCCGATGCAGCTGTGGCCGGGGCGCCACCTGCTGGAGAACTACGCCGCCGTCATCGCCCACGGCAGCGCGAACGGCTCGAGCGCGCCGGTCGGCAGGATGATGATCAACAGCCTCATCATGGCGCTCGTCATCGCCATCGGCAAGATCGCGATTTCGATCATCTCGGCCTTCGCCATCGTCTACTTCCGCTTCCCGCTGCGGCGAACCGTCTTCTGGATAATCTTCATCACGCTGATGCTGCCGGTCGAGGTGCGCATCCTGCCAACCTACCAGGTCGCGGCGGACCTGGGGCTCATCGACACCTACGCCGGGCTGACGCTGCCGCTGATCGCCTCGGCGACCGCGACCTTCCTCTTCCGCCAGTTCTTCCTCACGATTCCCGACGAGTACGCCGAGGCCGCGCGCATCGACGGCGCCGGCCCACTGCGNNTACCTCTGGCCGCTGCTCGTGACGACGCAGGAGAGCATGTACACGACGGTGATCGGCATCAAGCGCATGATCCCCGGCGGCGACGCGGCGGCCGAATGGCACCTGGTGATGGCCACCGCGATGCTGGCGATGCTGCCGCCCGCGCTGGTCGTGCTGCTGATGCAGAAGTGGTTCGTCAAAGGCCTGGTCGACACCGAGAAATGAAACGCTGAAGGCGCGGGGGCAATAAGAACATCCATGGGCGCGATCTCCCTTCGCAACATCGTCAAGCGCTACGGCATCGGGCCGAAGGCGAACCAGGTCATCCACGGCGTCAGCGCCGAGATCGCCGACGGCGAGTTCGTCGTCATCGTCGGGCCGTCGGGCTGCGGCAAGTCGACGCTGCTGCGCATGGTCGCCGGCCTCGAGGAGATCACCGGCGGCGAGATCGCCATCGCCGGCACGGTGGTCAATGATCGCGAGCCGTCCGAGCGCAACATCGCGATGGTCTTCCAGAACTACGCGCTCTATCC